>JAILPY010000173.1 GCA_024699235.1 Treponema sp.
AATAAAACAATATCTTTAGAGGAAGTTTTGAATGAAAAATTTCCTTGTACCTATGATTTGTATATAGAAAAGTGGGCTGAAAAATATGTAAAAAGTACAGCAAAAATGGATTTTCTTGCAAATACAAATAGGGTTTACCTACTGAATTCTGTTTCTGAAGGCAAGAGGGAAGTTTCTTTTGAATATCCTGCAAAAGGATTTTATGGCGAAGACTTGTATGTGCGTAGGACTATCCTCCTTACTACTGATGAAAACACCGGTGATGCAATTGCATATTGCAATACCAAAGACATAACTTCTCAAAAGAAAAAAGAGCTTATGCTTGCAAATTACGAGAAAATTCTTATTTCTACCGCATCAGATATGTATGATGGAGTTCTTCAGGTTGATTTGCAGGAATTTAAAGGAATTTACCATTATTTTAAAAATGACCGTATTGTATCGACTGATATTGGGCATTTTCAGAATTATGTAAATGTTCAGATGCAGTCAGTTTATGCAGAAGATGTTTCTCGCGTAAGGGAATTTTTGAATGAAGAAATGCTGCAGAATATGTCGTTTGGCATTTCATATAGGATTAACTACAGGGGAGTTGATAAAAATCAAAATGGTACTCAGAAAGTATATACTACAACAGTTTCAAAGACTGTTATAGATGGTAATCCTTATGCTCTTTTTGTTAAGATTGACAGTACGTCTGCAGTTGAAGCTGAGGCGGAGCATAGAAAAATTGTAGAAAATGCTCTTGAGAAGGCAGAAACTGCTAACAAGGCAAAAGGCCTGTTCCTTTCAAATATGTCGCATGATATTCGTACTCCTATGAATGCTATCGTAGGATTTACAGACCTTGCAATAAATAATATTGAAAATAAGGAGCGGACAAAATCTTATTTGGAAAAAATAGGTACTGCAAGTAATCATTTGCTGCTGCTTATTAATGATATTTTAGACATGAGTTACATTGAAAGCGGAAAAATTCATCTTTCAGAAAATGTCTATAATCTGTTTGAACTGGTTGAGGATTTACGTAATATTATTTCTTCAGACATAAATAAAAAGCAGCTTAAGTTCATCGTTGATACTAAGGAAATAAGCCATCCTATGATTCTATGTGACCGACTGAGACTCGATCAGGTTTTACTTAATCTGCTTGGAAATGCAGTTAAGTTTACAGAATCAGGCGGTCAGGTTGAATTTAGAGTAATTGAGAGTAAAGAAAATGACCGTACGCTGTATTCATTCCATGTAAAAGATACTGGCATTGGAATGAGTAAATCTTTTATGAAACATATATTTGATCCTTTTGAAAGGGAACGTTCTTCAACTGTCAGCGGCATTCCTGGTACTGGACTTGGCATGGCAATTACAAAAAGGCTTGTTGGCATGATGAAAGGTGAAATTACGGTTACAAGTACTAAAAACATTGGAAGTGAATTTATTGTGACGTTGCCTTTAAAACAAGACTTAGATTCTGGTTTGCCGAATTCAAATGTGCATGATGATTCTTCGATAAATAATGGCAAGGATTTTGACGTTCATGGAAAAAGAATTTTGCTAGTTGAAGATAATGAACTTAATAGAGAAATAGCAAATGCTATTCTTACCGAAGCCGGTTTTGAAGTTGAAGAAGCAGAAGACGGTATTGTTGCTGTTGAAAAAGTTTCTGAAAAGCAGGCCGGATATTATACGGTTGTTCTTATGGACATTCAGATGCCGGTGATGGATGGATATACAGCATGTCAGAAAATACGTGAATTAAAGGATAAGGATGTAGCTTCTGTTCCGATTATTGCAATGACGGCCAATGCTTTTGAAGAAGATAAAGAAAAGGCTTTGCATGCAGGAATGAATGCCCACATATCAAAGCCTGTTGATATAAAGGTTCTTTTTGATACCTTAAGAGAAGTTATTCAGTAAATCGTATTTTTTGCCAGAGTTCAGTATATTTGTCAAGGTTTTCGCCTAAGTCCTGCTTTAATGTGCAGGAATATGCCTGCTCTGCTTCATACATGGCCGGACGGGTTACATATTTTAAGGCTTCAAGATTTGTAACGCAAGGGTATCCGAATTCATCTATAAAAACTGCATAGTTTTCTGGGCGGTGGATAAAGTTTATGAATTCGTTTGCAAGTTCGTAGTTTGGAGCATCCTTTAGAATGCACATGCTGTCTACTGTTGCAGGTCCTCCTTCAGGTGGAATAAAGAAGTCTATGGTTTCTGCCCATTTTTCAGGATCAACTTCGCCATATACAATTTCAGGATATCCCTGGCAAAGCCAGAAATCACCGGATGCAAAAGACTTTCCAAAACCTTCGGCATCAAACTTTACAAGATTAGGCTTCCATTCATTTATAATCATGTCTGTGGCATCATCTAACTCTTCGCTGCTGATAGTATTCAAGTCATAGCCCTTATGGACAAGTGCGCATCCTATGACTTCTCTCATTTCGTCCATCATAGTTGCATGTCCTGCAAAGCGTTTGTCTGCAAAAATGCTGTAGTCGCGTTTGTAATCAATGTCTTTTGCTTTTGCCTTGTTTACGATAATTCCTGTTGCACTGAGTGCATACGGAACGGCATATTTCATGTCAGGGTCATAATCAAGCTTTTCAAGGATGACAGGATTGATTTTATCGCGGTTTGTAAGCTTGCTTTGGTCAAGTTCCCGAAGCATTCCCTGCTTAATCATAATGGAAACAAAGTCATTTGAAGGAATTACGATGTCGTAGCCTTTTGCTCCGCCTTTAATTTTTGCATACATTTCATCGCATGTAGAATAGCTGTCAAGCTTGACCTTACAGTTGAATTCCTGCTCAAATTTAGTGAGCAATGATTCCGGCGTGTAGTACGTCCAGTTGTACAGGTACAGCGTTTTTTCCTTTTTTGCACAGGAAGTAAAGAGCGAAGCAGCAATAATAAATGCACTGCAGATTTTTGTGAAGTTTTTCAATTTGAATACTCCTAAAAGTTTTTTTTGTGTTTATACACCCCAATAATTTGGCATGCACGCTTAATGATGCATGCTTTAGAATATCACACAGTGCAGAGCTCCAACGGAGGTTTACAGTGTGAACGGTTTCTATTTTTGCTATTATGCATTATTTTGTATTTTAGGAAAAGATATTTATTGAAGAATTATCAAAATGTAATTAAGAATTAATCAGTATTAGTTCCTTGAGTTTTAAGCTGTATTATATAACTTAAAACTCAAGGCTTTTATGTCTATTCTGTTTTGAAAAGGTTAATGTCGCTGCCTAGCTTGTCAATTGTAGTGTCCATCTGGGCGACGCTGTCGTCAAGCTGCTTTCCGCTCTTTACGACACTCTGAGCATTTTCAGACATTGCAGCCATGCTGTCGCGGACTGCTTCGACAGAATTGCGGAGCCTGCCCATTTCTTTTAGAACCTGAGTGCTTCCTTCTGCCATCTTAGAAGATGCATTGCGTACGTTTCCTGTATTTTTTTCCATAGTTTCAAGAGAAGTTATTACGCTTCTTGAACCTGCATTCTGCTCTTCCAAAGAAGTTCGTATAGACCTGACAAGTTCATCCGTTTCATGTATGCGCTTGGAAACTCCGGAAAAAGCATCGCTTGATTCCTGGGATGCAGTGACAATTTCACCTATGCTGTCCTGTATGTTCTTGAGCTGGTCACCGATGGTCTTTGACTGGCTGGAGGAAGTTTCCGAAAGCTTTCTGATTTCGTCGGCAACGACTGCAAATCCCTTTCCTGCGTCTCCGGCATGTGCAGCCTCGATGGCAGCATTCATGGCAAGCAGGTTAGTCTGCTCTGCAATGGATGCAATTGCAGTATTTGCCTCCTGAAGCATCTGTGACTGCTGGTCAATCTGAGAGATCCTCTCGTTGACGCTCTGCTGCTTGTTCATTCCGCTTTGAGCGTCCCTGTCAAGCTGGTTGAACGACTGCCCCATGGTCTCCATGGATCCGCTTATGCTGTCTATGCTCTTTATCAGCTGGTTGACTGCAGCGGAAGACTCCATTATGTTCCTTCCCTGTGAGTCAATCATGTCGTTTACGGTTGAGATGCTTGAAGTGACTTCCTTTACGACAGAGGCAGTCTCTTCAAAGCCTGCCGCCTGGCTTTCAATCTGTTCCTGTACGCTTCCTATGCTTACCCTTATGTTTGTCATTGAGTCCGATACTGCGGAAACGCTTGTCTTCATGGTCTCAGAGACGTTGTCAAGCTGCCATCCGGAAGCCTTGAGTCCCTTCATTATGTTCTCGAGCTTTTCCATGAAGGCGTTGAAGCCAGTCACTATGATGCCTATTTCGCCAGTTGCCTTGACATCGAGCCTCTGCGTAAGGTCTGCCTCTCCGGAAGCAATTGAGTTGAGTGCTGTGGCGATGACTGTAATTGGCTTGGTTATGCCTCGGATCATTACCTCAAGGATTACGAAGATCAGGATGAATACAATGATGAACGAGACTATGAGTATCTGGCTGAGCATCCTTGCAAATGTCGTAAGTTCCGTGGAAGGTACTCCGAATACGTAGTACCATCCTGTGCTTGGAACTTTAGTTGCCTTGAATATGTATTCGGTATTCCCCATTTTGGAAGTAATGAACTCGTCTGTGCCAGAAAGGATTTCCCTTCCGAGTTCTTTGTACTTGCCGCCTTCTATGGAAGCAATGTTGTCGTCAGGGGTATATTTGTCATGTACAAAGAAATTTCCTGACGGGGATAGGATGAAGGACTCGTATTCATCGTTCTTCTTGTACTGGTCAAGGATTTCCTTTACCTCTACTAAGGGGTAGTCAAAAGATACGACGCCGTCTAGGCTTCCGTCCTTGTATACTGCTTTAGAGAAGGTAATAACCTTATCTCCTGTAAATGCATCTACATAGACGTCTGAGTAATACAGGTTTCCGCTTTCCTGTACGGCACCCTTGTACCATCCTCTGCTGGTAGGCACATAGTCATCAGGTACGGTAAAGTCAGATCCTTTGTAAAGAGTGTTGTCAGGCTTTGCGCCGTAGAAGCCAGAAATATCTGGGTACTCTGTCGAAAAGTTCTGGAAAATCTTCTGTGTCTTTTCAAAGTCATCGTAAAAGCCGTCTTTAAATGCTAGTGAAAGCGCTGTTGTAAGTTTCATAGGAGCAACAAGGTCTCTTTCCAGCTCTGCAACGGAATGCTGGGTTTGCTCTATAAGGAATCTCTGTGTCTGTTCCTGAGCATTATTCCTTGTTAGGAATGCTATTATGCATGTAGCGGCAAAAAACATTAATGCAATTGGAAATGATATTGTAATTATTGAGCGTCTTGCAAGTGTCATTATTCCTCCAAATAATCTTTATTATAGCATTGTTTTCAATAAAAGCAACAAAACAAAGGCCCGACATTCCTTGTTTTATTATAAATATTTAAAATTTTTAGTTATATTAAAACTATCATAATTTTTACTAAAATTAACCTAAAAATATCATAATTATTACAAAAAATTATCAGTATTTTGTGAAAAATTTGTTTGACAAATCCAATTATGTCATTTAGGATGTTAAAAAGAGCATTCTAAAAGGATTGTTACTGTGAATAACAGGCAAAACCTAATTGCTGCCTTATATGGGGCGCAGTGGGTTTTGCCTTTTTTTTTGCCTGAATGACACGGCTGCAGCGTGCAGGAAGGCATTCCTAAGGGGGAATTAATAATGAATAAGTATGACGGACTTGCCCGTATAATCATCCAGAATGTGGGCGGTAAAGCAAATATTGCAGGCGTTACTCATTGCGTTACAAGGCTTCGCTTTAAGCTTAAGGACGAAAGTAAGGCTCAGACTGAGATTCTTAAGGATACAGAAGGTGTCGTTAATATCCTTAAGGCTGGAGGTCAGTATCAGGTTGTTATAGGACAGCATGTTCCAGACGTTTATGATGCTGTTATTGCTGTCGGCCATCTGGAAAGTCTGGCAGATGCAAGGTCGGAGAGTAATGATGGTCCTAAAGAAAAGCAGAGTCCTTTCAATGCCTTTGTTTCTATAGTTACAGGAGTGTTTACTCCTTTCCTTGGAGTTTTGAGTGCCTGTGGTATTATAAAGGGTATTCTGGCCCTTGTCGGTGCAACAGGAATTCTTGATCCGTCTGGAAGTACGTATTCCTTTATTACGGCAATAGGAGATGCTGCCTTCCTGTTCTTGCCTCCTATACTTGGCTATACGGCTGCAAAGAAATTTAAGCTGCCAGAAATTGAAGGCATAATGCTTGGCCTGATTTTAGTTTATCCTGAATTAAAGCTTGGAATAAGTGGCGGTGCCTTTGATGGAAAGATGAACCTGTTCGGCATTCCAGTTTTATGGCCTGCTGCAGGATATACTGGTTCCGTAATTCCTGTAATTTGTGCAGTTGCATTTGCTGCATGGTTTGAACGCTTGTGGAAGGATTACATTCCTAATGCCGTAAAAATCTTTGCAGTTCCTCTTATTACTCTTGTAGTAACGTCATGCCTTACTTTCTGGGTAATAGGTCCAGTTTCATCTTTGCTTTCTACATTGCTGTCAAACTTCTTTACGATGATATCTGCTGTAAGTCCTATAATTACAGGTCTTTTAATCGGTTTCTTCTGGCAGATCCTTGTTATGTTCGGACTTCACTGGTCTCTTGTTCCTCTGGCAATGATTAACTTTTCATTGCTTCAGCAGGGAATAGGACAGGGTGATACAATCCTTGTTGCTATGTTCGGTACTACTTTTGCCCAGACTGGAGCGGTCATTGGCATAATGCTTAAGACAAAAAATCAGAAACTCAAGAGCCTTTGCCCTCCTGCCATAATATCAGGAATTGCCGGCGTTACAGAACCTGCAATTTACGGCGTTACTCTTCCTAAAAAGGCTCCTTTCTTCAGGACATGCGGCATTGCTGCTGTTGCCGGTGCAATTTTGTGCGCTTTAGGCGTAAAAGGAACGAGCATGGCTGGTATGGGTGTATTTGGCTATACAGCATATATAACTGTAGACGGTTCGTTTGGAAAGGTAATTATTGCAATAATAGTTTCTATAGCATCTTTGGTTTTGGGATTTATATCAGAACTTATTTTCTACAGAGACGATGCCCCGAAGGCAAAGGCTTCTGATAATAAGGCTCTTGATTCATCCATTAGCGTTGCTGCTCCTGTAAGCGGTAATGTAGTGGGCTTGTCTGAAGTAAAGGATGAGGCTTTTTCAAGCGGAACTCTTGGAAAAGGATGTGCCATTATTCCTGATGTAGGTCAGGTCTTGGCTCCTTGTGATGGTGAAATATCTGTAATGCCGGATACTTGCCATGCAGTAGGAATTACTGCAGCCGGCGGCGGAGAAATCTTAATTCATGTAGGCATGAATACTGTAGAATTGAAAGGAAATCATTTTAATTCAAAAGTAAAGGAAGGCGACCGCGTAAAGAAAGGCGATGTCCTTCTGACCTTTGATTTAGATTCTATCAAGCAGGCCGGATATGACGTTACGACTCCTGTTGTTGTAAGTAATGCTGATGATTATGCAAACTTTGATTTGCTCTGTGAGGCTGGAAAGTCTGTTAAGGCCGGAGACGATCTTATAAATGCGTCTAATATCTAAAATCTTATAGGAGCTTACTGCTGTATGAAAGGAATAAAGATGCCGGAAGGCTTTTTGTGGGGAGGAGCAACTGCTGCTAACCAGTGCGAAGGAGGCTGGAAAGAAGGCGGCAGGGGACTTGCAAATGTAGACCTTATACCTTATGGGAAAGACCGATTTCCTGTAGCGCTAGGTAAAATGAAAATGCTTGAATGCGATGACAGTCATTTTTATCCTAGCCATGAAGCAATAGACATGTATCATCATTATAAGGAAGACATAGCGCTTTTTGCAGAAATGGGCTTTAAGGTCTACAGAATGTCAATTGCATGGACCCGCATATTTCCAGAAGGAGACGAAAAGGAACCTAATGAAGAAGGCCTTAAGTTTTATGATAATGTATTTGATGAATGCCTTAAGCATGGAATAGAGCCGCTTGTAACTCTGGTGCATTTTGATGCTCCTGTAGGACTTATAAAGAAATTCGGCGGCTGGAAAGACCGCAGGATGATAGGATGCTTTGAAAACTATTGCCGTACGGTATTCAATAGGTACAAGAATAAGGTAAAATATTGGCTGACCTTTAATGAAATAAACATACTCCTCCACATGCCATTTATGGGAGCAGGGGTTATTATTGAAGACGGAGAAGATGAACGGCAGGTTAAGTACGCAGCAGCTCATCATGAACTGGTTGCTAGTGCAATTGCCGTAAAGGCCGCTCATGAAATTAATCCTTCCATGAAAGTGGGCTGCATGATAAATGCAGGGGAATTTTATCCATATTCCTGCAATCCGGAAGATGTTTGGGAGGCTCTTAGCGAAAACAGAAAGAATTATTTCTTTGTAGACGTACAGAGCCGCGGATATTATCCTAATTATGCATGGAAGCAGTTTGAACGGGAAAACGTATCAATTCCTATGCAGGAAAGCGATGAGGCTGTCTTGAAAGAAGGTACCGTAGACTTTGTCAGTTTCAGCTATTACTGCACTCGCGTTGCAGCAGGAGCAAATACAGATGCTCCAAAAGTCGTAGGTAACCTTATGGGCGGCATAAAGAACCCTCATCTTAAGGAATCTGCATGGGGATGGGCAATAGATCCTGTAGGTCTTCGCAGTACTATGAATGAGCTGTATGACCGCTATCAGAAGCCTCTGTTCATTGTCGAAAACGGAATAGGTACAAACGATGTCCCTGACAGCAACGGTGAGGTTCAGGATGATGCACATATTGAGTATATGAGGACTCATATACTTGAAATGGAAAAGGCTGTGGCAGAAGACGGCATCCCGCTTATGGGATACACTATGTGGGGCCCTATAGACTTGGTAAGTGCAAGCACCGGCGAAATGAAAAAGCGCTATGGCTTTATCTACGTTAATAAGGATAATGACGGCAAGGGAGATCTTTCGCGTTCTCGCAAAAAGTCATTTAACTGGTATAAGGAAGTTATCTCTTCAAACGGGGAAAAACTTTAGAATGATTAGTGTCTGCCGAGAGGGTTGTGCATTTTGAAGATAGTAAAAGTTTTGAATAACAATGCTGTTGTCTGCATGGATGACGATGGCCGTGAGAAAATCGCAACGGGACGTGGCCTTGCCTTTGGCAAAAAGGCAGGGCAGGAATTGGACAGTTCAAAAGTCTCTAAGCTGTTTGTACTTAATAATCAGGAAACAAACAGCAGGCTCTTGAAGTTCGTGGAGGAAATTCCTGTAGAACGCTTCCTTCTTGCGGAGCGGATAATAGAGATAACGAAGCAGTCATGTAAAAAGGAACTTGACGACAGTCTCTATATTACTCTTACGGACCATCTTAATGCAGCCTTTGAGAGGTATGAAAACCACATTAATGTGACTAATCCTCTTACGGGAGCAATTCAAAGCTTTTATCCGGAAGAATTTCAGCTGGGCACAAAGGCTGTTCAGATCATAAAGCAGGAAACAGGCGTTGAATTCAGCATTGATGAAGCAGCATTCATAACTATGCACTTCGTTACGTCTGAACTGGGAAGGAACACCCCGGAATTCAATACTGTCCTTACTTTTGTGAATGACATTTCCTGCATAGCTGCAGAATATCTTCAGAACGAAGTTGATGAATCTTCGTCCTCATGGCAGCGCTTTCTGACACACCTTTCGTTTTTTGCGCATCGGATAATGACTGGAAAGGAGAGGCCTGACAAGAATGTCCTATTGTACGATCCTGTATCCAGGGCATTTCCGGATGCGTGTAAGTGTGTGGATCAGATTTGCGACTATATTCTTCAAAAATATGCATATACTGTCGAGGCAGACGAAAAGACTTATCTGATGATTCATGTAAACCGGCTCCAGCTGGAGTTTGGCATAAAGGAATCTGTAAAATAATAGGAGAAAAATCATGAAGACATTTGAATATACATTAAAGGCTGCTGATGGAATTCATGCCCGCCCCGCAGGAGTTCTGGTAAAGGAAGCTGCAAAATTCAAGAGTGACATTACTGTAGCATGCAAGGGAAAGGAAGCAAGCGCAAAAAAACTTTTTGCACTTATGAAACTTGGGGCAAAGCAGAATGATGTCATAACCGTTACTGTCAGTGGAGAAGACGAAGACGAAGCCTTTAATGCTGTATCTGCATTTATCGGGGAAAATTTCTGATGCAGCCGTTTCTTACGGATTCGCCTTGTTCTAGGCAGATTAAAGGAATGTCAGTTTCACCGGGCATTGCGCTTGGAACTGTATTTTTTGTAGCTGACAGGGAAAGCCCTGCCTGTACAGAAAAAGTAGCAGATACTGCTGGCGAACTGCAGCAGCTTATGCATGCGCTTGATGTAGCTGGAGAAGAGCTGGATTCATTGTATCGTAAGGCTCAGGATTCTGCAGACAATAGCGTTGCCGATATTTTTATGATTCATGGCATGATGCTGCAGGATGAAGATTTCCGTGCAAGAATGACGGAACTCATTGAAAAAGAAAATTATTCTTCTGTGTCTGCCGTGTCAAAGGCTGCTGAAGAATTTTCTTCTGATTTAGCAGAATCAGGCAGTGATTATATAGCAGAACGGGGCGCTGATGTTTCTGATGTAGTAAACAGGGTAATACGCATTCTGCAGGGGACAAATGCAATGAGTCTGCCTGATGCAGAAGAAAAAGTCATACTTGTTGCAAATGAGATAACGCCTAGCCTTACGTTAATGTTTGACCGTAAGCAGCTTTTGGGGCTGGTTTCTGCAAAGGGAAGCAATACCTCTCATGCAGCAATCCTTGCCCGTTCACTTGGAATTCCTGCTGTTATTACGTCAGGAATTGCTTATGATAATTCTATTAATGGAAGTAAATGCATTGTAGACGGTCTTAAGGGGACTGTAACTATAGCTCCTGACAAAGAGGCAGAGGCTGCTGCTGTTGCAGGGCAGCAACGCTATGAGCGGGAGCTCAATGACCTTGAACTTTTAAAAAATGAAAAGGCTATAACAAAAAACGGGAAAGAAATAAAGCTATTCTGCAATGTAGGCTCTCTGGAAGACGTAGATGCTGCTGTCAGCTGCGGTTGTGACGGAGTTGGTCTTTTTAGGAGTGAATTCCTTTATTTGGGAAGAAATTCCTTGCCTTCAGAAGAAGAATTAGCCGATGTATATATTAGGGCTGCTGAAAAGCTCAGCGGCAAAAAGCTGGTTATCCGTACTCTTGATATTGGTGCTGATAAGAAAACAGATTGTATTCCTATGAAGGATGAAGAAAATCCTGCATTGGGAATCAGGGCCTTGAGGCTGTGCTTTGAACGTCCAGATTTGTTTGAAGTTCAGGTTCGTGCAATTTTACGTGCAGCAGTAAAAGGAAATGTTGCTGTCATGTTTCCAATGATAAACTCTGTTTCCGAAGTAAGGCGTGCAAAGGCCTTTGTTACAGCGGCAGCAGATGACTTGGAAAAGCGCAACATTCCTCATGCTGACCGCATTGAGACAGGCATTATGGTAGAAACTCCTGCTGCTGCTGTCATAAGTGATTTGCTGGCAGCAGAAGTTGACTTCTTTAGCCTTGGAACAAATGACCTTACGCAGTACACGCTTGCTGTAGACCGACAGAATGAGGAGGCATGTGCGTATTGCGATTCGCATCATGAAGCTGTATTGCGTCTGATTGAGCTGACCTGCAGGAATGCACATAACCATAATATCTGGTGCGGCATCTGTGGAGAACTTGGAGCAGATGAAGTTTTGACGGAACGCTTTGTTAAAGCCGGAATTGATGAACTTTCTGTTTCTCCCAATTCATTGCTCTCTCTTAAACGTAAAATACGGTCATTGGAGTAAAAAATGGGATGGAATGAAAAAGTTTGTGCGTCTTTCTATGAGCTATGCGGAGGAAGACAGAATGTTACGGATTTAACTGTTTGCTTTACACGGCTTAGAATTAAGCTTGCAGACGCTAATCTGATTGATAAGGATGCAATGACTGCCCTTCCTTTTGTAAGGGGGCTTATTACAGTAGGCCAGGAGTACCACTTAGTTATTGGCATGCAGGCTGCCGTAATATTTAATGACTTGCAGAATGCGGGAAAGGTTCTTGCATGAAAATCATATTCCTTGACATAGACGGTACTTTTCTTGATTTTTCGGGCATTATTCCAGAGTCTGCAAGGCAGGCCGTGCTGGCAGCCCGAAAAGCAGGAAATAAAGTATATATAAATACAGGACGGCCAAAGTCTGAATTATATGATAACATAAAGAATGTTGGCTGGGACGGATATATCTGTTCAAACTCCTTATATATAGAAGACAAAGGAATTGTATTGCGCTATGAGAGCATGGATTCTGAACTTGTCCGTGAAGTTTGTGAATGGATGAACGAAAGGAGCATTGGATTTTTTCTTGAAGCCCAGACTGATATCTTTCCAAATGAATTTTTTATTTCTGAAAGCATTCGCATGCTTGGAAATGAAAGCGTAGAGTTATTTAAGAAATCTTTCCCAAACATGCTTGTTAATAAGCCTCTTGTTTATGACGGGATTGCAAAGATTAACGTAGTTAACCGAAAGGAATGGCTTCATGCTCTTAGAGAGAGGTTTGGAAAGCGCCTTCAGATAGATGTATGGTCTCGCTCCGGGGCCGTAGATGAAATGGCAGAAATTACTGTTCCCGGGGCAAGCAAGGCAATCGGATGCCGCCTTATTCTGGAACGGCTTGGCATTCCTGTAAAAGACAGCTTTGCATTCGGAGATACTGGCGGAGATGCATCGATGCTCAGCTTCTGCGGTACAGGCATTGCAATGGGAAATGCCAGTGATGAAGCTAAATCTGCCGCCGACCATGTTACAGATGCCGTTCTTGAAGACGGCCTGGCACATGCATTTAAGAAATTTAATCTTGTCTGATAAGATGGAGCATGAGAACGCTCCATCTTATATGTAATTATTTGCTTGTATCTTTTGCACGTATTTCAACGCGCCTTATTTTACCGCTTATAGTCTTTGGAAGTTCATTAACGAATTCAACGACACGAGGAATTTTATATACAGCAAGGTTTTCTTTTGCAAAAGTCTTTATTTCTGTTTCAAGTTCCTTGCTAGGCTTATAATCCTTTGTAAGGACTATAGTGGCCTTTACAATCTGACCGCGCTTTGGATCAGGCATTCCTGTTACGGCACTTTCAAGGACAGCAGGATGTCGTGCCAGAACGCTTTCTACTTCAAATGGGCTTATTCTGAATCCTGTACTCTTTATGATGTCGTCATTACGGCCTACAAAATGTATGTAACCGTCTTCATCAAAGTATGCAGTATCACCGGTGTAGTAGAGTTTGCCTCCCAGGGCCTTTTGAGTCTGTTCCGGATTCTTGTAATACTCAGAGAAAAGTCCGAAAGGCTTTCCGTTTTCAAGGTGAATTACTATGTCTCCAGTCTCATTAGGCTTGCATTTATTGCCATCTGCATCAACTATATCTATGTCGTATCCTGGAGCAGGCTTTCCCATGGAACCAGGACGAGGCTCTATGCCTACAAATGTTCCGATAGAACATGTAGTTTCAGTCTGTCCGTATGCTTCGTGCAGTTTTAATCCTGTCTTTTCGTAGAATTTGTTTGAAACTTCAGGGTTTATGGCTTCTCCAGCAGTTACGCAGTACTTAAGGTTTGAAATGTCATAATTGCTTAAGTCCTGGTGAATAAGGAAACGGTATGCTGTCGCAGGGGCGCAGAATGTAGCTACCTTATAATGTGATATGCGGCGCAAGAAAAGGTCTGGGGTAAAGGCAAGCATATCATAAGTAAATACTGTTGCTCCGCAGATCCACTGGCCGTAGAGCTTTCCCCATACGGCTTTTCCCCATCCGGTTTCTGCCACGCTGAGGTGCAGCTTGTCATCCTGCACGTTTTGCCAGAATTTTGCCGTAACAATGTGTCCCAATGGATATGTGAAGTTATGGGTTACCATTTTAGGGTATCCTGATGTTCCGCTTGTAAAGTACATGAGCATCGGATCCTCGTTATGAGTAGCCTTTTCTCCCTGTGGACGTGGAAAATCTGCAGTACATTCTTCTAATTCTTTATGGAAATTTACCCAGCCTTTGCGTTCTTCAGAGACGCTTACAAGATCCTTTACTGTTGGAGACTTTGGAAGGGCTTCCTCTATCTGCTCCAGGACTCTTTTATCATCAAATGAAACAATCATTTTTACGCCGGCAGTATTTGTGCGGTAAATTATGTCATCGGCCTTAAGCTGGGTTGTTGCTGGTACTACGACAGCTCCAATCCTGTGCAGTGCCAGAATGAGCCACCAGAATTCATAGCGGCGGCGGAGCATGAGCATAACGACGTCACCTTTCTGAATTCCATGCCTGGTAAGGAATACGGCAGCTTTTTTAGAATATTCAGACATGTCTTTGAATGTAAAGATATGCTCTTCATCATCATCATTGCACCAGACCATAGCCTTTTTTTCTGGAGCCTCTGAGGCATATCGGTCAACGATATCATAAGTAAAGTTAAAGTTTTCAGGGATTTTTATCTTAAAGTTCTTTCGTAATTCTTCGTATGTTTCACCTTCATGGTAATCAACATAATCAGCAAGGTAATTCACAGCGGTAACTCCTGTCTTGTGTATTTTACTATTGTACTGAATATGACACAAAATGAAAAGAAATGTTGCAAAAATATATATGCATATATATTTTTTATTCGGAAATATGTCTTTCTAAAAGTCTGTTTTTAAATAAAGCTGCCTTGCGCCTGGCGATTGGAAACTTTATATTGCTTTTCATGGTGCACGAAGAATAATCCTCGTCAACAGAGTCAACCCAGTCAAGGTTTATGATGATTCCTCTGTTCAGGGCAAAAAAGCGGGAATCCTGCAAGAGCTGTCCTTCAGTTTCTGAAAAGTTCTTGCGGAAGCGGAGTTCCTGCTTTGTATAGATTTTTATGTAGTTTGAGTCAGAGATGACATACTGTATGTCTGAATACAAGAAGGTAAAGTCCTGTTTATGGGCGGTAAGAGTCAGCGTTGGCTGCTGGTCCATGGGACTTACTCTTTTTATGTCGTTTAGGACTCGTATTATTGCGGATTCTCGTACAGGCTTTTCAATGTAATCAAATGCATGCACAGAAAAAGCGCTCTGTCTGTGTTCGGGGCTGGCCGTAAGAAAGACTATAAAAGTCTGAAGGTTTATGTTCCTGTATTGTTTTGCAGTTTCTATGCCGTCAGACCCTTTCATGAAAATATCCATGAATACAATGTCATATTTTGCTGATTCTGCAGACTCAAGAAACAATTGTCCGTCTGAAAATACGCTGAGGTTAAGGTTTATGTCTAAAGTTTGTGCAGATTTCTGGATAAGGGTTTCTAGCAGAGTTCTGTCAACTTCGTCATCATCAATGACGGCTATGCTCATTGAAATCATTTGACTACATTATAATGGAAGATTTATATTTTTTCCATCTAAAATAGCCGTAAATTTACCGTTCATCCCATAAATTCGACATTCATCCCACATTTGTTGTAATTCTTAAAAACCCTTGTATAATTATATATTGTGAGAAAAGTTCTTGTTCTGGCCGGAAGCTTCTTTTTTCTAGTATTTGCCGGCCTTTTTTTTATTAATTTTTATGAAAGCTCCTCAGAATCTAAAGATAATAATGTTAAGATAGGAATTATTTTAAATGGAACTGTAAAAGACCATAGTTACAGTCAGTCTCATTATGAAGGCTTAAAGGCTGCTGTAAAGAACCTTAAGAATGTTTCCATAACCTACAAGGAAAACATAGAGTCTGGGGCAAACTTCCTTTCATGCGTAGAAAATCTTGTAAAGTCAGGCTGCCGCATTATTATTGCGAATTCCTATAATTATGCGTATGACATAGAGCTTGCATCAAGCAAATATCCTTATGTGTATTTCTTCCACGCCTCAGGACTGGGGAACAGGGCAAACCTTACGACTTTCTTTGGAAGGATGTATCAGGTACGCTACCTTACGGGCATTGTTGCAGGAATGCAGTCGGATAGCGGCAGGATAGGCTATGTGGCAGCTTTCCCGATTGATGAAGTAATACGAGGAATAAATGCCTTTACAATGGGAGTCCGACTGGTAAATCCTGAAGCTCAGGTTTTCGTTGAATGGTCAGGATCCTGGATTGAGGCTGGAAACAACAGGCGTGCAACCCAAAAGCTTATTTCTGAAAAAGAAATAGATGTCCTGGCCATACATACTGATTCCCTTGTACCTCTTGAGGAAGCATCTGAAAAAGACATCTGGACAATAGGATATAATTATGACAATGAATCCATGTTCACTTCTACATATCTTACAGGGGCGGTATGGAATTGGACTGAATTTTATAAAGTTAAGATTCCTGAATGTATCGGCGGAAAATTGCGCGGCGGACATTTCTGGAATGGCATTGAAAAACGAATTGTAACTCTGTCTCCTCTTACTGATAATGTTAAAAATAAAGATGAGGTTCAGAAAATCTTGGACAGGGAACAGAAAAAAATGGATGTAAACAATTATGACATCTTTTTTGGACCTATCTATGATAATGCTGGAAATCTTCGCGTTCCTGAAGGCTGCTGCCTTACTGACGAATCGTTGCTAGATGATTTTAACTGGTATGTTCAAGGAGTTGCAGTAAATGCCTTTTAAAGAATTGATAAAAAAACTGAAACTCATGATAGCCGTAGCCCTTTTAAGCATGGTTGTCATTATGTTCTGCCTGTTCATGAGTTATAAGATACGAAACCTGTTTGAAAAAAGCGTTGAATTTCAGGTAAAGGAAAGCGCCGTATCTATTGCAGAATTATTTTCAGAAAAAATAAATTCTGAGTTTGAGGAACTCAAGCGCATTGTGTCTATGACTGAAAGCAATGGCAGCATAATAAACGATCAGACTTTTAAGTTTATGAATGAGGATGATGACATAGAAGTCGGCATTTTTAGGATTAAGGACAATCTGTATCTTCCTCCAGAAATACTTAATTCATTCCGTGGATGGGATTCCATAGGATACAGTAAGCTTCACGGTCTGACATTTTCTGTTCCTGTCTATTCAGGAAATAATGTAAGCAGCGTGCTGTATAGGAAATATTCTGTTTCAAAATTAAATGAAATTTTTTCAGTCAGATGCCAGGGCGACAATGGAATTGCCTGTGTCATAAAAAGTGATGGGGAAACTGTAATACCTTTTAAGAACCAAAATAGTCCTCTTATTGAAGTGTATAACAGCGAAGCAATTAATAAGGCATTTGTTTCCATTAGGGATAAAATGGTTGTTTCTTCTTCTGCTGTTGAACATTTTAAATATTTAAAGAAAGGATATTATCTGTTTGAATCTGAGATAAATGATTCCGATTTCAGAATCCTTGGGCTCATCGAAGAAGATTTTGTATTTAAAGGCTTTGAATCAATACAGGGTGTATTGCTTTGGGTTTTTGGAATGCTTTTTGTGTTTATTGTTGCAGGAACCTTTATGGTTATGGACACTGAAGAAAAGTCAAAGCTTGCAGCCAGTGAAAAAAATGCAGCCCTTGCCCAAAGCGAAGCTAAAGGTTCTTTTCTTGCAAGCATGTCTCATGAAATAAGGACTCCTTTAAATGCAATCCTTGGAATGAATGACATAGTCATACGCGAAACTAAAGAAAGGAATATCAAAGAATATGCGGAACAGATAAAGCGGTCTTCAGAAACTCTTCTTTCTATAATAAATGATGTCCTGGACTTTTCTAAGATTGAGTCTGGAAAAATGGAAATTCGCAATGCATCATATCATCTTCTAGGATTGATAAATGACATTTCAATGATGATGACTGAAAAAGTAAAGCAGAAAAACCTGACTTTTAAGACTGAGATAGACTATGACCTTCCTGATGAACTTTTAGGCGATGAAATACGCGTAAAGCAGATTCTTATAAACCTTTTGAACAATGCCATAAAATATACAGAATATGGTTCTGTCCAGCTGCGTATTTTTGGAGAACGTGAATATGATGAGATTTATCTGCATATTGTAGTTCATGACACTGGAATAGGAATTGAAAAGGAAAGCATTCCTTTTCTGTTTAACAGTTTTTCCCGTGCAGATGAAGAGCGCAATAAATATATAGAAGGTACGGGGCTTGGTCTTGCAATCGTAAAGCAGCTGATTGACCTTATGGATGGAAAAATATCCGTGCGGAGCGTTTATGGAGTAGGTTCTGAATTTGAAGCTGTCATACCTCAGAAAGTGCTTAGCAGCAAAAACATGAAAGAAAGCACGTCACTGAAGCTTGATTATTCAGACAATGACAGGCTGTTTATTGCCCCAGATGCACATGTTGCGGTTGTTGATGATAATGAAGTAAACCTTCTTGTTGCAGAAAAGCTTCTTGCTACAATGAAGGTACAGACTCACTGCTTTAAGGATCCTGTCGTTGCACTTGGTTTCTTAAAGACTCAGAAGGTAGACATTATGCTTCTTGATGACATAATGCCGTCTATGAATGGAGTAGACTTGCTTAAGAATGTAAAAGTGCCTGAATCTGCAAATGAGCATACTGCGGCAGTTGCCCTTACTGCAAATGCAATGGCCGGAAGCCGTGAAAAATATCTAAAGTCAGGATTTGATTCATATATAAGCAAGCCTGTCTCCCTTCAGGTATTAAGGAGTGCTATAAGGGATCTTTTGCCGCAAAGATTCATTCAGGAAGTTTCTTCAGAATCTTCAGTGCAGGAAGAAGTTCTTGATGCTGCAGCAAAGCATGTAGATGAAAGCCTGGGACTTTCGTATTGTGCTGGTTCAAGAGACATTTATAAGACAATCATTTCAAAATATGTTGATGTAGCGCCGTCTAAAAAGCAGCGTATCTGTGATGCTCTTGAGACTAAAGACTGGAATGACCTTATGATAGAAATTCATGCCTTAAAGTCTTCTTCCATGAGTATTGGTGCAAGAAAGCTTTCTGATGATGCAAAGCAAATGGAATTGGTCCTAAAAGATATTGTAAATGAGTTAAATGTCGAAAATAATATTAGCTATGTAGAGAATAATATTGAAACTCTCATTGGCTTATATGACAATGTAGTAACAGAGGCATCAAGAATATAAAATGGCAGAGGTATATTTTGAAATAACGTCATCTTTATTTAATCTCGTATTGCTTATTATGGTCCTTACAGATAAGTCTCAGACCAATATAAGCCGAAGGTGCTTTAAGATTAACGTTGCCAATATATTTCTTGCTACTCTGATAGAGATTGTAACTGTCATCATTACAACTCTTCCTTTTTTACCATATACAAAGCTTGTAATGCATAGCCTAGACTTTATTTGCAATGCATCTGTTGCATTCCTGTTTGGACTTTACGTCTGTACCTATGCGAGCAAAACTCCAACAAAGACTATTTTCTGGAACCTTAACATTACATTCTTTGTATTTGATGTATTTATTATTGCCCTTAACTTTTTTACTCCATTCATAATGGGAGTTACAGAAGAAGGCGTTTATTATCATGGTCCGCTTTATATACATATAGGATTCTGCGTTCCTGCGGTATTCTTGCTTTTTTCAATAATAATGTACCTTAGCTGCATGAAGCGCATGAATAAAAGGCGGAACTTTGCAATTCAAATGACATACCTTGTTGTTATTGCGGGAGGCGTACTGCAGGGAATTTCTGACGGAGACATCCTTATCTGCCTGCCTCTTGCTTCTGTCGGACTGTACATTATTTACTTTTCTATGGAATCTCCAGATTACCAGAGGCTTTTATATACCCTTGAAGAACTGAAAGTTTCCCGCGAAAAGGAAATGCTTGCAAATAATGTAAAGGATGAATTCCTGACTAACATGTCCCATGAACTGCGTACTCCTATTCAGGCAGTGCTTGGCTACAGTGACTTGATTCTAAAGGATGAACCTGACTTGACGCTGCGGCATTATGCTAAATGTGCAAATGAGTCTGGTCAGTCTCTGCTTTCAATGGTAGAAAACATTCAGGACTTTAGTTCCATACTGGATGAAAAGCTTTCCCTTGAATCTGAGCCTTACAGCATGACAACTCTTGTTGAAAGCATGTGCCTTTATGCTAAGGAACTGACTATGCGCAAAGGCCTTAAGCTTTACCTTCATATAGATGAAAAGATTCCTTCAAGGCTAATCGGAGATGGAAAGCATATAGAGCAAATCATAAGGAACCTTCTTTCAAATGCTGCAAAGTATACAAAAGAAGGTTTCAATGACTTTACTGTCTCGTGGAAAAATAAAGAGGGTCCTCATGGCGTACTCAAGGTTTCTGTTGCCGACAGCGGAATAGGAATGCGCCCTGCAGATGTAATGAGGATAGAAGAGGCCTTTACCCGCTTTGATATACGCAACACAAGGAATATTGAAGGCATTGGCCTTGGAATGACACTTGTTTCACGACTGCTAAAGATGATGAATTCCAGCATTTCCGTACAGAGTGAAGTAGGGCTCGGCAGTAATTTTTCTTTTGAACTGGAACAGGATGTTGATGACATTACCCCTATAGGAAAAATCGTTCTGGATTCTGATTCATCTGCTAAAAATGAGAATTCTAATTACGAACTGCTGCAGTTTATGCAGGACACAAAGGCCCTTATAGTAGATGATAACGAAATGAATATGGAACTCATTTCAGAACTTTTAAAGAGATTTGGACTCCAGACTTTTACAGCATCAAACGGCCATAAGGCCATTGAGATGCTAAGGCACAAGAAGTTTGACATTATATTTATGGATTATATGATGCCTGTTTTGACGGGCGGCGAAACTCTTAAAGTTATACGGAAGGAAAGGCTGTGCCCTGATACACCTGTCATAGTTCTTACGGCAAATGCCGTAGAAGGTGCAAAAAATGAATATATGTCAGAAGGCTTTACGGCATATATGACTAAGCCTGTAGAAATGGACAAGCTTAAGACTTTGCTGCAGCGGCTGCTGCCGCATAAGGCTGTTCATCTTTCAATAGAACTTGTAGACGAACGCCGTTAGGCGGCAAAAGCTGACTGCCTTTATTATTTTTCTTTGTGCCTTTTGTCAAGCTCGTTGTAAATGTCCTGCCATGTGACTCCTTCTTTGTACATAAGTACGCTGATAAAGTACAGGACATCAGCAGCTTCCCAGATTACGTCTTCCTTTGATTCTGCCTCTGTAAGTTCTTCGGCTTCTTCCATTACCTTTTCGCGTACTCGCTTGTCATTTAGAGTTGCTGTGTAGCTGCCAGGCTTTGGATTAGCAAAGCGGTCTTTTATTGTAGAGTACAGGCGTTCCATGGAACTCTTTTCGTCAGGGTCGCTTCCAAAACAGGTCCAGCTTCCTGTGTGGCAGGTTCCTCCGTTCGGAATTACAGTTGCAAGAACTGTGTCCCTGTCGCAGTCTGCGCGTACCTTTACAAGTTCCAGGAAGTGGCCGCTTGTTTCTCCCTTTGTCCAAAGAGTGTCACGCGTGCGGCTATAGAAAGTGAGCTTTCCTGTATCAAAAGTTTTTTTGAATGCTGCTTTTGTGGCGTAGCCCATCATAAGGACTTCGCCTGCGGGGCTTTGTGCAATGACCGGTACCATTCCGTAAGTCTTTTTCCAGTCAAGGCATTCAATAAAGCTTTCGTCAAGCTTTACGGCTCCTGTATATAATGCCATGCCTAGCTGAACGTCGCAGCCCATGCTTTCCAGGGTGCATATTTCTTCCTGAGAGCTTACGCCGCCTGCAGCAACTACACGGCACTTTACTGCTTCTCGCAGTTCCTTTACCATGTCAAGGTTTGTGCCCTGCATGCAGCCTTCTTTTTCTACGCAGGTAAAGAGAAGCTCGCTGGCATATTTTTCCGCTTCCTTTGCTCCGTCTATCATTGAAATGTTTGCAGTTTCTGCCCATCCTTTTACGGCAATCTTTCCGTTTATGGCATCTACAGAAATTATTACGCGCTGCTTTCCTATGGCCTTGCACAGTTCTTCAAGGAATTCTGTGTTCAGTATAGGTTCTCCGTCTTTTCTGTCTGCATTCCATGCGGCAGATCCGATTATGACTTTTTCGGCACCAAGAGAAATAAGTTCCCTTGCTTTCTTTACGGTTCTTATGCCTCCGCCGACACGAATGTTGCCTTTGCGAAGGAGGGACTTTAAAAGTTCTGTATTTTTTGTATTTCCTTTTTCATCAGTATTGCGCATTGCTGCGTCAAGGTCTATGACGGCTACTTCACCGTATCTGTTGAATTCTGCAATAAGATTGTCTGCATCGTCACGCTGGAGGACTAAATCTTTTCCGTTTTTTAACTGGACTACATGTCCGTCCTTTAAATCTATAGAAGATATTACCATGCCATTCAGTTTATCAAAAAAGCAGTTGCCGTGCAACTGAGCATTTTCGCCTTATATGCCGTTCGTCCCAAAAATTCGACGTTTATCCCATTTTTCTTGCATTTCTGAAATTTGTATCTTATAATTATCATGCTCTTGCTTTAGAATGGCAGTAGTGGCGAATAAAAAAAGTTTCATGCGATACATCTAAATAAGGAGACAGGCTTATGAAAAACGTATTTGCTAGATTCTGTTGTGAACTTTTATTATTATTTGCTTTCTTCGGCGTTTTTTTGACTTCCTGTGCCGGTGGAGCCTCCGGAGGCGGCAGCGATTCAAGTGAGCCTACGGGACTCAGCGTAAGAATGCCTTTAACCAGAGCTGCTTATGAAACTGCTGACGTACAGATATTTACTGTAACTATAGCGTCTTCTTCCTATACAGATGCAAAGTCTTGCGGACAGGGCGAGACTCTTACATTTACAAACATACCTGTAGGTTCGTACAGCATAACAGCCCTTGGAAAAAAGACTGACGGAACTGTTACTGCTCGCGGAACGGCATCCGTAGAAATTGAGCAGGATGTAACTAAAGAAGTTTCTGTTACTCTTTCAAGGCTTAATTATTATACGGTAACGTATAAGAATAATGCATCTGCTGCTGATGACAGCAATTATACTACACAGCAGGTTACGGACGGCTATACGGCATCTTCCCCTGAAAATCCTGAGAACGGAACCAGGACATTCTCATTCTGGAGCACAGTAAGGGACAGCAGTACTGCAACTGCATTCAACTTTAATTCCGAAATAACGGCCGACACGACGTTGTATGCAATATGGGATACAACAAGGGTAACTGTTACGTATCATGCTATTGTTGAAGGCTCTGAAGTCGGCGGAGTAACTTTAGATTCTTCATACTGCGGCACTATGACATACGATACTACTGACAGTGGGGTTTCGTTGCCTGCGGCCTCTCGCTCTGGAGTGTACGCTGAGCTTACCTTTGCAGGCTGGTATTCAAGTTCTGACTATTCGTCAGAAAGCCAAGTCACTAGCATTGATAGCGGAACTGCAGGTACTATGGATTTATACGCTAAATGGACTTGTACGGTAAGCGTTTATAAGCAGTATGATTCTGGAGGTCAGGAACTGATAGGAACTCAGACTGTAAACTATAATGGAACAGCTACAGAACCTTCCGAGTCTGAGAGGGCAATAACAGGATATGAATTTGTAAGCTGGAAAAAATACGTTTCTGCTGATGCAAGTACGGCATTTAGCTTTGATACCCCTATAACTGCCAATACTATAATATTTGCAACGTGGGCTTTAGGCGTTACTAGTTTTAATGGAAGCGTATCTGACTTTAGTAATGTTACATTTGTTTCTGGAAACGCTGCGGGAGCTTCTTATGAAGTAACGCTGACCGATGTAACTGCTGACAATATAAGTGCTGTTAAAGCTAAGCTTCAAAGTCTCAGCGTTTATATTAGTCTTATATTGCAAGGGTCAATTACAGAGTTGGGTGACGGAGCTCTTGCAGGCTGTACTACGATAACCTCTGTTACAATTCCTGCAAGCGTAACTACTTTCTGGGATAA
>JAILPY010000176.1 GCA_024699235.1 Treponema sp.
TAAATAAAATACCTGAAATTACATTTCTTTTTTCCAAAGACCGTGCTTGTTGCACATCTCATAAGCAGCAATCAGCTTTTCACCGTTCAGCATGAACGAAGCTTCAGGCTTTTCTCCAGGCTTAAGCAGTTTTTTCTGAACCCCCTTATCCGTCTCAACTGCAATAAACTGAATGTAATGGTCTTCTTCAGAAGGGTGAATGACAGAACCAACAGTAACAGTAACCTTGTCTCCGTCAACAGTTACTACAGGAACGTGCTTCTCTTGAGCAGCATCAGTAGTATTTGCCTTAAGCTCAACCATTTCTTTTCCGCAGCAAATGGTAGGACATTTTGAAGGAACAATTACTTCAATAAGTTTTCCACAGCTCATGCATTTAAAAAATTTAACACTCATAGGTTCTCCTTACACTATAAACCTTGATCTATTTCAAAAGTCTTTTCAAAGACTTCCACCGCATTTCTAATACAGTCATCGCACTCACAGAGTACAGTTCCTGTTCCAACACCCTTTAAGTCCTTGCAAATAAGGGCGCCGCTGGATTGCTTGAACCCAGCAACAAGCTGCCTTGCCTTACCTACAGTACCTTTGCCGTCAGTCTTTAAGCCGGCCATTAAATTTGCACCTACAAGAGCACCGCATGTCGATTCCATGGTACCCATTCCGGCGGCAAATCCGCTTGTCATTGTTATAATTTGATCTGTCTGGATTTCTAATTTTTCGCCAAGAGCCTTAACGACTGCCTGTGCACAGTTATAGCCACTGTGCTTGTAAAAAACAGCCCTTTCCTTTGTTTCTTCTAACGTCATGTATTCCCCTTATTACAACCACAGCTATCTTTCTGATTATATCATAGTTCTAGATAATTTAAATAAAATATTTTAGCTTTTTAAATAAAAACATCCCGTACCAAATTAGAGAAATCTCATAAAAAATGGTACGGAAAGCCTATCTTTTACATGAGGCGTTCATATAAAACGAACAGAATCACTCCATTCCCTTATACTCATAGCCTGCATCAACTACAGCAGCCTTGAATGAATCTTCAGGAACATCCTTAGACAATTCTACTACAGCCGTCTTTTTTTCATGACTGGCAACTACAGACGTAACGCCGTCAATTTTTTCCAGAGCCTCACGGACATGCTTTTCACAATGCTGGCACATCATTCCTTCTACTTTTAATGTTTTTGTCATTTTATGACCTCCTTGAATATTTGATTCTTCCTTATTATTTTCATGCATTGGCTCAGAAGCATGAAGCCTTGCAAAATTCAGGCGCAAGGCATTCGTTACTACGCAGAAACTGCTCAAGCTCATTGCAGCCGCTCCAAACATAGGATTCAGAGTCCATCCAAATGCATGTATGTAACAGCCTGCAGCCAAAGGTATTCCGATGACATTGTAAATAAATGCCCAGAACAGATTTTCCTTGATGTTTAAAAGAGTTTTTTTACTAAGCAAAACTGCATTTACAGCATCAACAAGGCTGCTTTTTACAAGGACGACATCGGCCGCATCAATAGCAACATCGGTTCCAGCACCAATTGCAATGCCTACATCAGCCTGAGTTAAGGCAGGAGCATCATTAATGCCGTCACCAACCATGGCAACCTTCTTGCCTTCCTTCTGCAAATCCTTAATAACCTGAAGCTTTCCTTCTGGAAGGACTCCAGCTACAACCTTATCTACTCCAACCTGCCTTCCAATTTCATCCGCAGTAACCTGATTGTCGCCAGTCAGCATGACAACCTGCTTACCCATTTTCTGAAATTCCTTTACTGCCTCTCCACTGTCATTCTTTATTACATCCGCTACAGCAATAATTCCAAGCATACGGCAGGAAGCATCCTTTCGTTCGGCAAAAATAAGAGGCGTTTTACCCTGAACAGAAAGCTTCTTAACGGAATCTTCAAGGCCAGACACTTTAGAAGCTTCAGCATTGCCTATAAATTCATTAACAAACGAAAGGTTTCCGCCTGCAATGTCATAAGAAGATTCCTTACCATCTGCAGATACCTGAACAACAGAAGCCCTTACTCCCTTTCCGCCTACAGCCTCAAAATCATTTACAGACTCAGGAACAAAGCCTTTTGCATTAACAGTCTTTAATACAGCCTTTCCAAGAGGATGCCCGCTCTTACTTTCCAGATTAACAGCTGCCTGCAAAAGTTCTGATTCATCCTTTGCATCCAGAACAATTATATCCGTAACAGTTGGTTCACCTTTAGTTATGGTACCGGTCTTATCCATTACGACAACATCGACCTTACCAGTCATTTCAAGGCTTTCTGCAGTCTTAAACAGAATGCCGTTCTTAGCGCCTTTTCCATTACCAACCATAATAGCAACAGGAGTTGCAAGTCCAAGGGCACAGGGACAGCTTATGACAAGAACGCTGATACCCCTTGCAAGAGCATAGCCGACATCGGCTCCACACAAGAGCCATACAGCAAGCGTTATGACAGCAAGAGAAATGACAGCAGGAACAAACACGCCGCTAACCTTATCTGCAATCTTTGCAATAGGAGCCTTTGTGCTTGCAGCATCACTTACCATCTGAATAATCTGACTTAATGTAGTATCGCTTCCAACCTTTACTGCACGGCACTTTAAGAACCCATTTGTATTGAGAGTACCGCTAGAAACGTGACTTCCTTCTTTCTTGTCTACAGGAATGCTTTCACCTGTCAGTGCAGACTCATTTACAGCAGAAGAACCTTCAAGGACAATTCCGTCAACAGGAATATTATCCCCCGGCCTTACAATAAAGGTATCGCCTATTAAAACGTCTTCTATATCTACAGAGACTTCCTTTCCGTCACGAAGTATTACAGCAGACTTTGGAGAAAGCTTCATCAGGCTTCTAAGGGCATCTGTCGTACGGCCCTTTGACTTTGCTTCAAGAGTCTTACCTACCGTAATCAGGGTAAGAATCATTGCTGCAGATTCAAAATAAAAGCTTCCCATCAATTCAGTAACTCGCTCCGAATTACCGTCACAAACAGCCCTTGTCATGGCAAACAGACAGAACAAGCTCCATAAATAGGAAACTCCAGATCCAAGGGCAACAAGAGTGTCCATATTAGGAGAACGGTGAATAAGCCCTTTAGTTCCGTTTATAAAGAATTTTTTGTTAATAATTAGAATAATCGAAGAAAGAATAAGCTGAACAAGGCCTACAGCAACATGATTACCGTCAAAGAAAGAAGGAAGGGGGAAATTCCACATCATGTGCCCCATAGACACATACATGAGTACAATCAAAAATCCCAGTGACATGAACAGCCTTTTTAAAAGAACAGGAGTCTCTTTGTCGGCAAGCTGATCTTCATCACTAGAAGCAGAAGACTTATCTGCAGATCCTGATTTTTTACTGCCAGACTTAGCAGCTCCATAACCAGCCTTTTCAACTGCTTCAATGATTGCCTGCTCGCCGGCAGAACCTTCAACGGCCATTGAATTTGTCAGCAGGCTGACAGAACAGGAAGTAACGCCTTCAACCTTACCGACAGCCTTTTCTACCCTTGCTACACATGCTGCACAACTCATCCCAGTAACTTCGTATTTTTCCATATAGCATCCTTATATATTCTTCACTTTAGTTTTTTCAAAGTCCATAAAAGCTCATCTATAACTTCGTCCTTGCCCTCAAGCAAATCTCTCTTTACGCAACCACGTATATGACACCCCAGCACGTCATTAGAAAAGGCATCCAGTGCCGAACGGGCCGCACTGGCCTGAACAAGAATGTCAGTACAATAAGTGTCTGTTTCTATAAGCTTCTTTAAGCCTCGGATCTGCCCTTCTATGCGGTTAAGCCGATTCAGAAGCTGCTTTTTCTTAGCTTCGTCACGGACAGTCTTCTTACCGCTTCCAGGCATTTCAACAGTCTCAGGTTCATTCTCTTTCATATTACACATCCCTTTGTAATATACCCTCATGAGGTATATATCGTCAAGTACCTCTAGGGGGTATATCCATATCTTTTCATTCCAGAGAAAATCTGCTATATTACGATTACTTATAACTAATCAATATAAGCATAATACAATATATAAAAGGAGACATCTACATGGACCTTAAGCTAGGAGACGTACAGACAACAGCCTTAATTCCGCTTTCCATCAAAGCAAACGAAAGCTTGCGTAAAAATGCAAGGATTCATGACGACATTGCAGTCGAAATTATCAAGACATTAGGCATAGATACAGCACCCTACGACAAATTCATGTCTCATGAAGGCGTAATAGCAAGGACAATCATGCTGGACAGACTGGTAAAACAGATTCTGGAAAAGACTCCCGAAGTTGTAATAGTTAACTTAGGAGCAGGATTTGACAACCGCTTTTCAAGAGTAGACAACGGAAAGATAATGTGGATTGACGTTGACCTGCCAGATTCAATAGCAACACGCAAAAAGGCTTTTCCAGAAAGAGACAGAGTCAGCATGATAGAAGGAAACATTCTTTCAGACGAATGGACATTTGCAGTTCCAAAAGACAGGCCTATCATTTTTCTTGCAGAAGGTCTTTTCATGTACCTTACAATGGACGAAATAAAAACAGCCCTTACAATATTAAAGGATTCTTTTCCAACTGGCACTCTGATTGCAGAAATGAACAACCCTTTAATGGTTTCACAGCAAAAGCACCATGATACAATAAAGAATACAAATGCAGTAATAAAGAGCGGCACAAATTCAGGTCAGGAAATTGCAGACTTAGTAGATGGCTTCAAGCTGACAGAAGAGCACAGCTTTAACGAAGAAATGAAAAAGCATTCTATCAGAGGAAAGCTTTTTGCAGCTCTTCTTCCAAACATGAATGACCGCTGGGCAACTTTTACCTGGTAGCAGAATTTAATGCTTGTACATAAAAAAGGGCTGCCCATTTGGGCAGCCCTTCTATTTTAAGCATCATTGGAATAATAGCTTTCAAGGTCGTCGCGGCAGGCCTTAAATATTTCTTCCATATCAGGATCAAACTGACTGCCCATACCTTCAAGCATAATCTTATAAGCCATTTCAAAGCTCATGGCATCCTTATAGCACCTTTTGCTTACAAGAGCGTCATAAACATCTGCAACGGCCATGATTCTTGCCTCTATAGGGATACCTTCTCCAATCTTTCCTCCGGCCTCGCCTTCAGGATATCCCTTTCCGTCCCATCTTTCATGATGATAGCGCGCAATGTTAAAGGCAACGTTTACAAAAGGCTCTTCTTCTACATCCCTAAGGATAAGGTTTACAATTTCACCGCTATGAACAGAATGCGTCTTCATGACGCTATATTCTTCAGCAGTCAGCTTGCCAGGCTTACAGAGAATGCTGGTATCAATGAAAATCTTTCCTAAGTCGTGCATAGGAGCGGCACGTATTATATCTTCACCCAGCTTTTCTGTAATTGCAAGGAATTTTGTATTTGAAACGCCCCTTGCATTCCGGCGGAGAATTTCTTCTACAATAAATTTAATGACTTCACTAGTCCTTTTTACGTGACCGCCAGTATTACCGTCACGGGAACCAATCATATCACCAAGGCCAGAAACAATCCTTCTCTGTATTTCCTGAATGTGAAGGGTCTGTTCTGCAACTTCATTGCTCAAATCCGTTGCAAAGCGCTCCATCATCAGCTTATTCTGCTCCCTTTCCCTTACTTCTGCATCAACATCCATAAGGCCGCAGATTACTTCTACAGGCTCATTTTTACTGTTACGCCTACATACAATAAGATTTGTCCTTAGCCACTTGGCAGAACCTTTTCCATTAATATCTAAAGTCTCAAAGTCAGCGCTGCAGCTGTCAACATCCTTAAGCCTTTTTTTCCATAAATCTACATTGTAGAAGTCAGAAACTTCCTTTTGGCTTTCAGGCTTATAAAAAGTTTTAGGAACATCCTTCAGGGCTTCCCTTGCGCTTGAATATCTTTCAAAAAATTTATGCAGTGTATCTGTAGCTCGGATTTCCTGAAATGTATTGTTTTCAAGGTTTGCCTGATACAGATTGTTATATATTCTGGAAACTGCATGGATAACGGAATTAGATTCCTTTTTAAGGTTCCTGAAAGTAAGTATGAATGTAACTCTGACAATTACAATCATAATCCAGAATATAAAGGCACAGATAAGAAGCTTAGGCTTAAGCCCCTGGAAATAACTTCTTAGAAACTTGTAATTCATGGAACAAGAAAATATCAGACGCTGGCCTTTATAATGATAAAAGATAAAGCCTATTACTACTTTGCCCACTTCATTCTTAAATGCCCTTATTGGCATTTCTCCAGAAATTACAGACGGATTATAGACAATGTAATCTCCATAATTAAGGGGAATGTAAAGATCCTGTGATACATAAAAATGATCAAGCAAAATGTCTTCATCTTTATAATCCCTTAGGTCAAGTTCCTGAACAACCATTTTTCCAGTAGTCTTTGACTTCTGATGAATTTCAACAGTTCCGCACCAGGAGTTATTTATAAAGCATTCTCTTTTTATATTTATGCGTAACTTCCAGTCAGAAATGACAGAATCAGTATAATTTTTTACTGAACAGTCGTAAGTAGTGCCTGTAAAAGTAACTATATCATCATTAAATTCAACGTCGGTCTTATCCCAGGAGTCTGCAACGCCTGCACGGGGATAAATGTCTATTGAACATTCAGAATTCTGGCCTTCAAATACAACTCGTTCAAGACTATTAAATTTTTTTACATTAAGGACATGCAAAGAAAAGCTTAAAATGATTAATATAAAAAAAACAAAAAGAACTATAAAAAATATAAAATTTGATCTTTTCTCTTTATCCATAGAAAATAGCCTAAAAAACATTTCAGTTTTATTCTAACACAAAATAAAAAAAATTGTCTATCTTTACAATTAGTCTTCTAAAGCCAAAGACACATAGCCAACCTTTTCAATCAATTCCTGTCCCTGAGAAGAACTTATCCAGCTTATGAATTTCCTTGTATTTTCAGATTCCTTGCCCTTTACTGTAATGGCATAAAAATTATCAGTTACAGGATATGTCTTATTCCTTATATTCTCCCGGGTGGCTTCAATTCCATTCAGGCGCAATATCTTTATGCCGATGTCTTTCTTCATGTTCTTAACATAATACCTGAATGAATAGCCAAGAGCATTACTGTGATTCTGATAGTCAGAAACGACATCTATCAAGCCTTCCATTCCGCTCACTTGATGAGTTTCTGGAGGAATAAGCTCGATGTTCTTTCCCATAAGAGAAACAAATGCCGTCTGGCTTCCGCTGTTCTCATCCCTCTGAAAAGGCCTTATCGAAACATTTTTTCCGCCAACTTCCTTCCAGTTTTTTATTTTGCCAGTGTAAATGTCTTTTATCTGCTGGATAGATAACTCATCAACAGGATTCTTCCTGTTAACAATAAAGACAAAGGCCTCGTAGCCTATCGGGTACATGTTAAATTCAATGCCTGCAGCCTTTGCAGATTCAAGCTGTTCCTTAGACGGCTTTGCAACAAAGATAACGTCATCTTCTCCTTTTATAAGATTTTGATAGGAACCTTTTGTAGTATTAAAGTTAACAACCTTTTCTATGTCGCAGTCAGAAGGATAAACAGATTCAACAAAAGAACAGTAAACAGGAAAAAGTGCCGTCGCACCGTCAACTACCGGAAGTTCGTCACCTTTAGAAAAATGCAGGGTAGGCTCAACATCCAGGCGTGCCAGTTTCTTTGAATCTGTAAAGGGCATGTATTGCCTGTAAAAACCTGACTGCTGACCGACCGTAATCGAAGGTAAGTACTTATGCTTATATAAATTTTCCGCTTCAATGAGACCATATAACGCTACTATCAGGCTTGAAAGTAAAATTATAGACTTTTTATAAGCGACCTTGTTTGTAACGCTGAACGTTATGACTCCAATCAAAATAACAAGCAGGACGCCAATTGCAGGCACAAGAAAATTTAATTTCAGGTCAGAAAAAGCTGCCATTATCCAAAAAAACATAACAGGAAAAAAAAGAATTATGGCAGAAACAATTACAGCAATAACAGTACTAACTTTTTTCTTATTTGTAAGCATCGATCTTCCTCTCTATTAGGCTAAAATCCTTGTTTTTATTTAAGCACCTTTGCAAGTACAAATCATATCTTCCCATAAATATTCTATATTTATCAATATCTCATTTATCGTTTTTAAATGTATTATTTGACCATTTGGAAGTTCTTCTATTTCGTGAGACTCAATTAAGGTAGAATTATTTATTGCATATCCTAAAGATTTATATCCTGGATCTAATAAACAAGTTCCATAAAAATTGATTTTTTTTATATCCTTATTTTTAAACATATCTTCTAATTTATTTAGAAACTTCTCATAAGATTTTGTTTCAAAAACTGTTTTACTTTTTTTATCAAAGATTTTATATGTCGAAAATGCAGGCAGTCCATTATTTTCACAGAATATAGAATAATCATGTTTTCCATAATAAGATATGCCATTTTGCTTGAAAAGTTCATAAGAGCCAATGGGCTTTATATCTGAAACAGAAATTTTTCTTATTACCAATAAACAGGGAAAAAAATGATAGGAAGACCTATATAAAATACTAATGCAATAATAATTACTTTTTTTATATTTTTTCTTTTTAAATTATTTAAGGCAATATAAACTTCTTCTTCGCTTTTACATTCATTTATTTGATTTTTAGATATATTCTTAATTTCTCTTGAAATCAATTTATATATTACATAGGCAGTGCAAGTAATAAAAATACCTATAATCAAAATTAATATAATCTTCATTATTTTTATTTTCTCCAACCACCCTCAGTGCGGGCGTCCACATAACAATTGCTCCTATGATATTTGTCAATAGCAAGGAACTCCTGATTCCATAATTTTACGATGCTTTTGATAAAGCTTCAACTGCAAGTTGTGATATTGAAGCTGAAGGTCTGCTTTTATATGATGTTCCTGTCTTCAGCAACGTGTACATCAACTCTGCAAGTTTTCTTGCTTAAACCGCAAACCGGCTTGACCGGTTTGTCGGCTTTGAAGCTTTGTTATGCTTTATTTCTTTTTGTAGGAATTTTATATTCCTTGCATTTTTCTTCAAGCAATCTAAAATCATTACAACGCTGGCTAAGTTTTGACTTACCATCATTTGTCATTTTATGATTATATACAGCTTTTGCATTTGTTATAATCTGTTCTTCTTTTTGTCTGATAATACGAATTTCATTATTAAGCAAAGTTTTATATTGCGCATCAGATTCTTCTGCTGGATTTTTCAAAGAAAATACGCCGTCTATAACTGGAAACATATTGTTCAAATTAATAACAGC
>JAILPY010000193.1 GCA_024699235.1 Treponema sp.
TCCACAAGCATGCGGTGATAGTCATTTGGAATTATCTTCTTAAAGAACGGCAAGTAAGTCTCAAAATCCTTAAGGATTTTCTTTCCAAGTGCAGAGCCAGTTTCCTTAGTATGCTTTTCAATCAAGTTTTTAAGCATGCCAATATCGTGCTGCTCTGTAACTTCACTCATGCTTACAAGCTGCTTGTTAACAGCCTTATACAGCTGATGGTTCATGTCTAGGACGTAAGCAATTCCACCACTCATGCCTGCAGCAAGATTGCGTCCCGTCTGCCCAAGAATAACGGCAATGCCGCCTGTCATGTATTCAAGTCCGTGATCGCCACATCCTTCAACGACAACAGTTGCTCCAGAATTACGTACGCAGAAACGTTCTCCTGCAATTCCGTTTATGTAAGCCTCTCCGCTTGTTGCACCAAACAGGGCAACGTTACCTATGATAATGTTTTCTTCTGCCTTGTATGGAGCATCAGGAGAAGGATGAACGACAATCTTACCGCCGCTCAGGCCTTTTCCAAGATAATCGTTTGCGTCCCCTGTAAGCCGCATGGTCAAGCCCTTAGGAATGAATGCACCAAAACTCTGGCCGCCGCCGCCAGTGCAGTTTACTGTAAAGGTATCTTCTGCAAGGCTGCTTCCAAACCTGCTCTGTATTTCGGAACCAAGAATTGTTCCTACAGTCCTGTTTGTAGAAGAAACCACAATGTCAGTGCTGCAAGATGAAACCTTGCCTTTACTCAATGCCTTTTCAAACTTCTTGAGTAAAATGCTTTCATCTATTGTCTTTTCCAGCTTAAAGTCGAATACGTCATCAGGATTAAAATGAGTCATAGAATTTTCTTCCGGCTTCCAGCCTATTATGCGGCTCATGTCTACAAGCATTGCCCTTGATGAAGGCGCCTTATCTTTTAGTGCAAGCCTGTCTGTCCGTCCGACCATTTCTTCTACAGAATGGAATCCAAGGCGTGCCATAATTTCACGAAGTTCCTGTGCAATAAACCTCATGAAGTTTTCTACATATTCAGGCTTACCAATGAATTTTTCACGCAATGCAGAATTCTGAGTAGCAACGCCAAATGGACACGTATCTTTCTGGCAAACGCGCATCATGCGGCATCCCATAGTAACAAGAGGAGCAGTTGCAAAGCCAAACTCTTCTGCGCCAAGCAAAGCTGCAATAGCAACATCACGGCCGCTCATAAGCTTGCCGTCTGTTTCAATTACAACACGGCTGCGAAGTCCGTTCTGGATGAGCGTCTGATGGGTTTCTGCCAGGCCAAGTTCCCACGGCAATCCTGCATGATGAATAGAACTTATTGGAGCCGCTCCTGTTCCTCCGTCATGTCCAGAAATAAGAATAACCTGAGCACCTGCTTTTGCAACGCCTGCTGCAATAGTACCAACCCCTGCCTCACTTACAAGCTTTACAGAAATGCGAGCCTTGCGGTTTGCATTCTTTAAGTCATATATGAGCTGTGCCAAATCTTCTATAGAATAGATATCGTGATGCGGTGGAGGAGAAATCAAGGCAACGCCTGGTGTTGCATATCTTGTTTTTGCAATCCAAGGGTATACTTTCTTTCCTGGAAGATGACCGCCTTCTCCAGGCTTAGCACCTTGAGCCATCTTAATCTGGATTTCCTGAGCGCTTAAAAGATATTCTTCTGTAACTCCAAAACGCCCAGAAGCAACCTGCTTTATGGCACTGTTATATTCTGTACCCAAGCGCTCAGGCTTTTCTCCGCCTTCCCCTGAATTACTTTTTCCATGCAGGTGATTCATGGCAGCAGCCATGCACTTGTGTGCCTCTTCACTTATAGAACCGTAACTCATTGCACCTGTCTTAAACCTGCGGACAATGCTGTCAACGCCTTCAACCTCTTCCAGAGGAATTGCAGAAGAGCTTTCATAATCAATCTTAAGCAAGGCACGCAGCGTATGGGGACTTTCCACAGAATCAACGATGGCTGTATATTCCTTAAAGCGATTGTAGTCGCCCTTCTGAGCAGCCTCCTGCAATGCAGTAATGGTTTCCGGATTATAAAGGTGATCTTCACAGTTAGGACCACGCCTAAGCTTATGGTTTCCTACGCTGTCAAGAGTCGTGTCTACCGTCAGGCCCAGGGGGTCAAAAGCCCTGTTATGATGATAGTTTACGTCGTCCTCTATTTCTTTCATTCCGATCCCGCCGACTCGGCTTACAGTATTAGTAAAATACTCATCAATGACTTCTTTTGCTATTCCTATAGCCTCAAAAATCTGAGCTGACTGATATGACTGTATTGTACTGATTCCCATCTTTGCAGCAATCTTAACTATTCCGTTAAGAAGGGCAGAATTATAATCGTCAATTGCCGTGTGATAGTCCTTGTCCAAAATCTTTTTATCTATCATTTCGGCAATGCATTCATGCGCAAGATAAGGATTTACTGCACGGGCACCATACCCCAGCACCATTGCAGCCTGATGAACGTCCCTTACTTCTGCACTTTCCAAGACGATTGAGATTGCAGTACGCTTCTTTGTACGTATTAAATACTGTTCTACAGCACTTACTGCCAGCAAAGAAGGAATGGCAACATGGTTTTCATCAACGCCACGGTCAGAAAGAATGATAATGTTTGAGCCGCCACGGTAAGCCCTGTCTATTGAAACAAAAAGTTCATCAAGGGCAGCCTTTAAAGACGTATTGGTATAATATAGAAGAGAAACAGTTGCAGACTTTAATCCGCTCTTATTCAGATTCTTAATCTTAAGCAGGTCAACGCCAGTAAGTATAGGATGATTTATTTCAAGCACAGAGCAGCTCTTGCTTTCAGGCTCAAGCATATTTCCGTCACTGCCAAGATATACGGTAGTATCCGTAACAATCTTTTCGCGCAAAGAGTCGATTGGAGGGTTTGTAACCTGGGCAAACAGCTGCTTGAAATATGAGAACAAAGGAGGATGCCTGTCAGAAAGAACTGCAAGAGGCGTATCAACGCCCATAGAAGCCGTAGGTTCAACTCCTGTCTTTGCCATTGGAAGAATCATTTCACGGACATCTTCATAAGTCCATCCGAAAGCCTTGTACAGAATGTCACGCTCTTCCTGAGTGCTGACAGGAATTTTCTTGTTAGGAATGCTCAATTCACGAAGCTTTAAGAGATTCAAGTCAAGCCATTCTCCATAGGGGTAAAGATGTGAATAGTATTCCTTGCACTCTTTATCAGTTATGACCTTTTTATTTTTAGTATCAACAAGAAGAATGCGCCCAGGCATAAGGCGAGACTTTTTTTCTATATTGCTTTCTGGAATGTCAAGGACTCCAACTTCACTTGAAAGGATCAGCATTCCATCTTTTGTCGTATAATAGCGGGAAGGACGAAGGCCGTTACGGTCAAGAGTTGCACCGACCAAATCTCCATCGCTAAAAATTATAGCAGCAGGACCATCCCAAGGCTCCATCATGGTTGCCCAATAATGATAGAAATCCTGCTTGTCTTTGCTCATGGTGATGTCATTGCGCCATGGCTCAGGAATGCAAACCATTACGGCAAGAGGAAGAGGCATTCCATTCATTACCAGGAATTCAAGCGTGTTGTCAAGCATGGCAGAATCAGAGCCATTCGTATTTACAGCAGGGAATACCTTGCGTATGTCATCATCGCTCAAGGTAGGTGACGCAAGAGTTTCTTCACGGGCAATCATGCGGTCTGCATTTCCCCTGATTGTATTGATTTCTCCGTTGTGTGCAATAAATCGGTTAGGATGAGCACGCTCCCAGCTTGGCTGAGTGTTTGTACTGAATCGGGAATGAACAATGGCAAGGGCTGAGACATAATCTTCGCTAAGCAAGTCCAGATAGAAAGTACGTAACTGATTTACAAGGAACATTCCCTTATAAACGATTGTCCTTGAAGAAAGTGACGCTACATAAGTCTGAAGCTGGGAATGCTCAAACTGTCGGCGAAGGACATAAAGGCGACGGTCAAAGTCGATTCCTTTTGCTACATCGGAAGGGCGGGCTATAAAGCACTGCATGATGACCGGCATACAGTCTTTTGCCCTTTGGCCAAGAACATTTTCATTTACAGGAACATTGCGCCATCCAAGAAATGTAAGTCCTTCCTTTTTTGTAAGGAATTCTATCATTTTTTTAGCCTGAGCACGCAAGTACTGGTCCTGAGGAAAGAAAAACATTCCTACACCGTAATCGCGTTCTCCGCCAATTTCAATGCCAAGTTCCTGTGCAGCACGTGAAAAGAAATTATGTGAAATCTGAAGCAGAATTCCAACGCCATCTCCAGTCTCTCCTGTGGCATCTTTTCCTGCACGGTGCTCAAGTTTTTCTACAATAGAAAGGGCATTGTCAACAATCTTTCGCTCTGCCCTTCCGTCGATATTTACTACAAGTCCAATGCCACAATTGTCGTGTTCAAACTGTGGCTCATACAATGTCTTTTTCACACCAGCCCCCTTACTTGCCAGTTGTAATTTTGCAAAAAAAAAGACGTCCGGCTTGATACACCTGCTGTGAGGACACAGTAAGTGCGTCAAACCGGACGTCTTTGTCGGTAAAAACAGTATATACGAATTCTGTATATTTATGCAAGCATTTAATTAACTTTTCTTTTAATTATCTGCCATTCCTGTACAAGGCGATCAAAAGACCATGCTGCATTAGCAGGACTGGTCGAAGGAAGGCAGACAGCCTCCATTCCTGTCTGAATGCGCTGGAACTTGTTGTACAGCTCAAATGCCTTTTTTCCGTTTGTAAAGACAGAATGTATCTGAGCTGCATCTAAAATCTTATGCAAGTCTGTAGGTACAACATCCTTTATGCTTGTATCAGATGAACCTTGAATTGAACAGGATGCAATTACATCCCACAAAGCAATGTGATGCTTTATAAGGAACTTCTTTTTTTCTTCTATATTAATAGGCAATTCTTCACAAAATAGAGAAGCAAGGACCTGCCAGAACCTGTTCCTTGGATGGCCGTAAAAATACTGAACTTCACGAGACTTTACAGAGGGAAAACTACCCAAAATTAAAATCTGAGAGTGACTGTCATAAGTAGGCTCAAACGGATGAGACAGCATCTAGCTCATCCTTCTGCAAAGGCACATTCAATTCATACAAACGGCTGCTTTTTTCTATTTCTTCTTTTGTCCATAAGCGTCCATTATTCATGCCCGGACAGTCTGAGGCACAGTCATCCCACATTGACTTGTCCCTTACAATCCAGTCCCAGAACGGATACGTAGAACATTGGATGGGACGAGCTTCATACGCCATGCAGCCGTCTTTCCATAGAATGCAGTCATTATTCTTTAGTGACTGCAGGGCAAGCACTGTTTTACCTTCGTAATACATTTCCCATTTACAGTACTTTTCTATAAATGCAGCAGGCGTCATACTGTAAAAATTGCAGAGAGCGAGCAAATCACGCTTTGAAAGATATACAACGCCCGGCGTTTTTCCGCAGCATCCTGAACAGCGCTTGCACTCAAAATGCAGTCCATCTTTGTAAAAAGATTCCATAGGATTCAGTATAGATTACACATTTTGGCTAGTCAAGATTTTAGAGTTTGCAGAAAAAAATCAAAATCTTTTAAATACCGCTTAAGCAGAAATGAACAGAAATATGGGAATGTAAAAATATTATCAGAAAAACCAATATTACCTTGAATAAATTTTATTCCATATTTTATATCTGCATAATGTTCGCTTTTTAACAAGGTTTTCAAAGACTTTGCAGTTCCATTTGTTGCTTTTACTTCCACTGGAATAAGAAAATCTTTTGCCCTAACAAAGAAATCTTCCTCAAGAGTAGAATCATCTTTTTTATAATAATACAGTTCATAGCCTTGCTTACATAAAGATTCCGCTATGATATTTTCATATAACGCACCTTTATAAACACCCAAATTTTCGTTTACACGCAAATCATCCTGAGAATCTTCATCAAGGCTTGCAACTAACAGTCCTGTATCAAAAAAATATAATTTATACTTAGAAGCATCATAATTACCTTTTAATGGCAGTTCAGGAAAATTCATGCAATAGCAGACATTTATAATGCCTGCATCTTTGAGCCACTCAATACACCCCCAATAATCCTTAAATCTTGCTCCCTTAGCAACTTTAGAAATTTGGAATTTTTTATTTTCCTTTGCCAGCTGAACAGGTATATGATTCAATACATTTATAATTCTACTCTTATCCAAACTCTCTGCATATTTTTTTACATCTTCTTTATAATTCAAGATGAGCTGCTGCTGCATTTCAAGAATGCCTTCAAAAGTGCCTTTTTGTAAATAAGAAGAAACGATTGCTGGCATTCCACCTGTAATACAGAAATCGCGAAATAAGTCAGAATAAATTTTATGCTCAAGTTCACTAAAAGCTTTGACGCCTTTCATTTTTGCAAGCATTTCTTCAGGAGCTGTCTCATACCCCTTTGCCCATAAAAACTCTTCAAAATCAAGAGAAGACATTTCGTAATCCGTTTTATAGCCTACACTATTACTCTGGATACTGGCATAACTAATTCCTAAAAGAGAGCCAGAACAAATTACATCATATTGGCCATCAATCTTAAAAAACTTAAGGCTTGTTGCAATTTCAGGACATTCCTGAAGCTCATCAAAAATTATGACAGTTTTTTTCGGAATGAATTTCTTAGAAGAATCTATGAGTGTTATATTTTTTATTATACTCAGAGGTTCATAACCGTCTTTTGCTATTACTTTATATTTTTCATCAATGACAAAATTTATATAAACTACATTCTCATAATTCCTAGCGGTAAAATGCAGGATAGTTTCTGTCTTCCCAATTTGCCTGGCACCTTTTACAATAAGCGGTAATCTTTGAGGATTTGCTTTCCATTCAGCAAGATACGAATCTGCCTTTCGCTGTATATAAAAAGACTGCTGTTCCATACAGTAATTTTACACTTTCATGAGGGACTTTTCAAGCAAAATCACAAAAAGATGAGGGAGTTTTTAAAAGTCTGCTACAAAAAGATGAGGGAGATTCGCAGTTAGCGTCCCAGCAAATCACGCTTTGAAAGATATACAACGCCCGGCGTTTTTCCGCAGCATCCTGAACAGCGCTTGCACTCAAAATGCAGTCCATCTTTGTAAAAAGATTCCATAACAGGCAAATTATACAAAGTACATTTTATCAAGGCAAGACTTCATTTTAATACAGACTTTTATCTTTTATTAAGTCATGGTATACTCAAAAACCTATGACGGCACTGGAAAAATATTACAACAAATTTAATGAAGAACACCGCCTTGAAACCAGACATGGCATTGTAGAATTTACAACTTCCATGAAATACATTCATGAGTACATTGACAAATGCATGGCTGCCCGAAACTGTGAGAGCAGGGACATAAAAATCCTTGACATAGGAGCAGGCACAGGCCGTTACTCAGTTGCACTTGCAAAAGAAGGCTACTCTGTTACAGCCGTAGAGCTTGTACCAAGAAACCTTGCCGTCCTAGAGTCAAAGCACTCTGCCGTAAACTGCTGGCCTGGAGACGCCCGTGACCTGCATTTTTTAGACGATGAAACTTTTGACATAACGTTAATTTTTGGACCTCTGTACCACCTGCATTCACAGGAGGACATGCTTACGGCAATATCAGAAGCCAGGCGCGTTACAAAAAAAGCAGGAATCATCCTTGCAGCCTATGTCATGAATGAATACAGCGTCCTGACGTATTGCTTCAAGCAGAACCACATAAAGGAAGCCTTACAGCAGAATAAAATTACTGCAGACTTTCATACCGTAGCAGCTGAAGATGAACTGTACACATACCTCAGGCTTGAAGACATTGAAGAGCTGAATAAACTTTCCGGCCTAACACGAGAGAAAATTATTGCCGCAGACGGTCCTGCAGATTATATGAGAAGAGAACTTAACGCAATGGATGAAGAAACTTTTTCCCTTTTCATAGACTATCACCTTACAACCTGTGAGCGGCAAGAACTCCTTGGGGCAAGCTCTCATATTGTAGATATATTAAGAAATTAATTTGTAAAGATCAAACTCAAAGAATATCTATCATTTCGCCGCTTAAAGCCTTATTCATGCTCCGTACGGCACAGAATTTTCCGCACATGCTGCATGTATCGCTATGATCATCTTCTGGAAGCCTTGAATCACGTATACTCTTTGCAGTCTCAGGATCTAAAGCGCATTCAAACTGCTTGTCCCAGTCTAAATTCCTTCTGGCATCGGCCATTCTGTCATCTATTTCGCGGGCATAAGGAATTCCCTTTGCAATGTCTGCCGCGTGGGCTGCTATCTTTGAAGCTATAATTCCCTGCCGCACATCATCCAAATTCGGCAAGGCAAGATGCTCTGCAGGAGTAACATAGCAAAGAAAAGCAGCGCCGTTAGCCGCAGCTACAGCACCGCCAATCGCTGCAGTTATATGGTCGTATCCAGGAGCAATGTCAGTTACCAAGGGGCCAAGTACATAAAAAGGCGCACCCATGCAAAGAGTTTTCTGGACTTCCATATTAGCCGCAATCTGATTCAAAGGAACATGACCCGGGCCTTCAACCATAACCTGAACATTATGGCTCCATGCCCGCTTTGTAAGTTCTCCAAGCCTCACAAGCTCTTCTATCTGACAGACATCTGTTGCATCAGCCAGACATCCAGGACGGCATGCATCGCCCAAAGAAACTGTTACGTCATACTGCTCGCATATTTCAAGTATTTCATCAAAATGCTCATAGAAGGGATTTTCCTGCCCAGTCATGCTCATCCATGCAAAAACAAGGCTGCCTCCACGGCTTACAATATTCATCTTGCGCTTATGCTCTTTTATCTGCTTAATCGTATTTCTTGTTATTCCACAGTGTAGCGTTACAAAATCAACGCCGTCCTCTGCATGAAGCCTTACAACGTCAATGAAATCCTGAGCAGTAAGAGTTGCAAGGTCACGCTGGTAATGAATTACAGAATCATATACAGGCACGGTCCCAACCATTACAGGACATTCTTCTATAAGCTTACGGCGGAAAGGCTGAGTGTTCCCATGACTGGAAAGGTCCATAATTGCATCTGCACCGAGCTTTACGGCACTAAGAACTTTTTTCATTTCAATGTCATAATCCTTGCAGTCACGAGAAATCCCTATATTGGCATTGATTTTCGTCCTAAGCATACTGCCGACTCCTTCAGGCTTAAGGCAAGAATGCTTTTTATTAGCACAGATTACAGCCTTACCCTCTGCAACAAGCCTCATAAGCCTGTCTAAGGGCATTCTTTCACTTTCTGCAACAGCCTTAATCTGCTGAGTCACAATACCCTTGCGAGCAGCATCCATCTGCGTCGTATAAATATTTGCTTCCATATTATTACCCCTGTACTTTCCACATGTGATTTAACGGGCCAGACCCCTGGCCCAAGTTGAGCATAGACTCTAGCGCTCCTGTCACAAAAGACTTTGCTTCCTTTATAGAATCATAAAGAGATTTTCCCAGTGCCAGATTTGCTGCAATTGCACTGGACAAAGTGCATCCCGTTCCATGAGTATTCGGATTATTCACCCTCTTTCCCTTCAGCCACAATCCTTTACTGCCATCAAAGAAGCAGTCATTTGCATCATTTATGCTGTGACCGCCTTTCAGAAGGACTGCACAGCCATACTTTCTGTTGATTTCCCTTGCAGATTCTTCCATTTCAGAAGCTGATTCAATCTTAATTCCTGAAATGACTTCCGCTTCAGGAATATTGGGAGTAATAAGACTTGCCAGAGGAAATAACTTTTCTTCCAATACGCAAACTGCATTCTCATTTAAAAGCCTTGAGCCGCTGGTAGACACCATAACAGGATCAAGGACTATATTAGAAGCCCTGTAGAATTCCAAGCGTTCTGCAATTGCAAAAATCAAGTCTGCAGAACTTGTCATTCCAATCTTTACGCTGTCAGGCCTTATATCAGTAAATACTGCATCAATCTGTTTTTTTACAATTTCACAGTCTATGTCCTGAACAGAAAATACACCCATAGTATTCTGTGCAGTTACAGCAGTAATGACTGTCATTCCAAAAACACCTAATGCGGAAAAAGTCTTTAAGTCTGCCTGAATTCCAGCACCTCCGCTAGAATCGCTGCCAGCAATAGATAAAGCCGTCTTCAAGAGCACACCCTTTCCTTTGCTTCCAAAAGATTCAAAAAGGATTCAATTTGAAAGTCATAAAAATCTTTTACGTACACATCCGAATTTTTTCGGATTTCAAGTTCATCATTCAGACTGAATGAATCCTGCACTGCAATTACATTAAAGCCGGCCTTTTTCGCTGTTGCAACAGGTACAAGAGCATCTTCAAAAACAACAGTCTCGCCAGGACTTGCATTAAAGGCATGAGCTGCTTTAAAAAATATATCAGGCTTCGATTTGTCAGTACCTAACTTTCCGCAAGTATAGATCTCTTTAAAGAATCTCATGCAATCCAACCGTACTAAAGCAGACTCTAAAAGAACTTCATTGCCTGCAGTCGCAATGCACATAGGAACATTCCTGTCATTCATCTTGGAAAGAAACTGATACGCTCCTTTCTTTAACTGAATGTCATTTTTATAAAACCCCTTTATAACTTCAAGGATTCCGTTCTTTATTTCTTCTGCAGATTCTGTTATTCCGCATTCATCATGAAGGACGCGGGCCCCCTGCTCAATACTCATTGAAAAAAGCCTTCGCTCAAGTTCCTTAGAAGATTTTTTTCCTCTTTCTGACAGATAGCAGGGAGTTACTTCCATCCAGTAATGCATGGAATCAATCAATGTCCCGTCGGCATCAAAAATAAGACCTTTCAGCATAAGAGGCATTCCCTAACTTTCTGCATCAGCTGTGAACTTGCAAGCCTTATGTCCTTTTTGCCAAAAATCGCACTGACTACCGCTATTCCGCAGATTCCGCTATCTTTAAGCTGCACCATATTCTCAAGAGTTATCCCTCCAATTGCCACAACAGGAATCTTTACGGAAGTGCAAATCGCCTTTAAAGTCTCGTATGGCACATCATCTGCATCATTTTTTGTATCAGTATGAAAAACGGCGCCTACGCCTAAATAGTCCGCCCCGTTTTTTTCGGCAAGCAAAGCCTGTTCAACAGTCTGTGCCGACACACCGATAATCTTTTCACGTCCTAATATTTTTCTTGCTTCAATCAGTTCCATGTCACTTTGACCAATATGAACTCCATCTGCATCAACTTCTTTTGCCAAAAGAACATTATCATTAATCAAAAACGGGACCTTATACTTACTGCACAGCTTTTTAAATTCTTCGCCCTCTTTCTTGAATTCAGAATAATCCAGACTCTTTTCCCTAAGCTGAACCATTGTAGCACCGCCTTCAAGGCATTCTTCAACCTGTTCAGCAAGAGACTTTTCACCAGTCCAATAACGGTCTGTTACAGCGTACAGGGCAAGGGCAGACTTAAGTCCAGACTTAAGCCCAAACTTATCTAATTTCATACTTTGCGCCTTCTTCAAGAATTTCATCAGTCATGTTATAAACGGCATCAATGATTCTTTTTGCATAAGTCGCATTGCCTTCATATTCCGCAAGATGCGCCTTACCTATTTCACCGGCAAGTCCCATCGTGCATACAGCCATTGCGGCAGCCTCAAGCTTATTCTCTCTGTTAGCAGCAATAAATCCCGTCATCAAAGCCGAAAGCTGACATCCCGTACCTGTAATGTCTTTCATTGCGGCTTCACCATTTTTTATTACATAGCATTTATTTCCATCAGTAACTAAATCAATCCGTCCTGTAACGGCAATAATAGATCCTGTATCCTTTGAAAACTTCTTTATATAATCAATAACGGAAGGGAGAGTCTTTTCAGAGACCTCATCCGCAACATCAGCGTCAACGCCTTTAGTAGAACTGGAAAGTCCTGCCAGAGCTTTTATTTCTGAAATGTTTCCCCGAATTACATCAAAATTGATTTTCTTAATAAGCTTAACGGCAGTTTCAGTTCTTAATTTACTGGCACCTGCCCCTACAGGATCCAGAAGAACAACATGATTCAAGGCATTTGCCTTTTTTCCCGCTATGAACATTGACTTTACAGTCCTTGCATTAAGCGTTCCTATATTTATGCAAAGTCCGTTACATAGAGAAGTTATGTCTTCTACATCTTTCCTGTCATCTGACATTATAGGACTCGCTCCGCTTGCCAGAACGACATTTGCAACATCATTCACTGTTACGTAATTAGTCATGCAGTGAACCAAAGGCTTAGCCTGTCTTACATTCTTAATGACATTCATAAAATCTCCAGGGATGACCATGGAGGAACAAAGAACCGCCTTTTACGCTCAGGCATTAAATATACGCCCAATCATAAAAAAAAAGCGGATATACCAATAGATATATCCGCTTGAATTTGCGAAGTCTATATCCCTACGTTGGCATTATCCAAATCAGGTTTTAGGGTCTAGGACTTCATCCTACTCTCAGCCAGCTTTATGCGCCAGCTCCCCTTTTTTTGAAGGCATTATATCAGATTAACATACTCATCTCAAGAGACAGACGACTTGATTTAAGAAAATATAATTAGAATAATTTGTTATATTTTCAAAACTTGAAAAAGTTTGACATATTACAAAAACTACTTTAAAGTTATAAAGACGTACCAAATTCTGACATTACTAGGAGAATCCTTACATGCCATCTAATACCAATTTCCTAAACAAAAGCATTAAGCGGCAGCTTGCAATAAGCATTGGTGCATCTTTGTTTTTACTCCTTGCAATCTGTGCAACTTTCATTTACATAAATGTAAATAAAGGACTTTCAAAGCTATCTACAGATTATCTGCAACGTACGGCAGAATTCTATTCAGCATCTACTAACGCCATAATCACAGATGAATATAATGTATGCTCAACGCTAAAAGCGACAATGGAACAGTATGAAAGCATTCCTGTAAGCAAGCGAAGAGAATTCTTTGACAGCATACTCAGAGAAGTACTTGAAAAAAACGAAGAATTTGTTGATACCTGGTGCGTATGGGAACCAAATGCACTGGACGGACTTGACTCTCAGTATGTAAATGCTCCCCACCACGACAAGTCAGGAAGGTTCATTCCTTACTGGACAAAGTCTGGAAATACAATAGACTGCGTAGCCCTTACTGATTATGAAGGCGGATTCTGGTATAAAGACCCTCTTACAAGAGGCAAGGGGATTTTGATTCAGCCTAACCTGTATGAAGTCGGAGGCCAGATGATGTGGGTATGCGGAGTAGCATTTCCCATTCATGACAAAAACGGCAAGCCTATAGGCGTAGTAGGGCTTGACATGGCACTAGATACGCTTTCAAACCTTCTTAAGTCTGCAGAAATTTACGAAACAGGCAGCCTATCCCTTATTGCACATTCAGGCCTTGTTGCTGTAGATAAAGACGAATCTAACGAAGGCAAGATCTTTGATAAATTTTTAACAGGAAACGTTTCAAAGAAATTTGATGAGTCAAAGATTTCCCTTGAAACAATTTCATACTCAGAAAAAGGAGTGCTCCACCTATTCCAGCCTATAAAAGTTGAAACAGCTGATGAAATATGGTTTGTTGGACTAAATGTACCGGAAGCAGAAATAAACAGCACAGAAAAAAAAGTTGGAACAGTTGTCATTTCCGCATTCATAATCATCCTTATAATCATGGTGACTGTTGCATACGTCTTAATAGGAAGAACGACAAATGAAATAAACAAAGGCGTAGATGCAATGAAAAACATTGCTCAGGGAGACGGCGACCTTACCGTCCGCATGCATGTAAAGCGAAGAAATGAACTTGGAGACATGTACACCTATTTTAATAAGACAATTGAAAAAATCCAGAATTCAATCAGTTCTGTCAAAGATGAATCAGACAAGATGTCAAAGCAGGGGGTTGTCCTTGCTGACAACATGAATGACACGGCTGCTGCAGCAAACGAAATAACTGCAAACATAGAGTCTGTCAATCATCAGATCATTCAGCAAAGCTCAAATGTAAAAGATGCAAAAGAAGCCTTGTCGTCAATCAATAAAAGCGTTGCCAACCTTGTAGACAGCATTCAAAGTCAGAGTGCAAGCGTCGTAGAATCTTCTTCTGCCGTAGAAGAGATGGTTGCAAACATCAGGTCCGTCACTGGCATATTGAAAAAGAATGGCGAAACAATAAAAAAGCTGGAAGACTCTTCAGAATCAGGAAAGAAAAACATTTCTAATTCTGTAGAAGCAACCAACAAGATTGAACAGCAGTCCAAGATACTTCTTGAAGCGAGCAAAGTCATACAGAACATTGCAAGCCAGACAAACCTTCTTGCAATGAATGCCGCCATAGAAGCAGCACATGCAGGAGAAAGCGGACAGGGATTCAGCGTTGTTGCAGACGAAATCAGAAAGCTTGCAGAAGAATCTAATAAACAGGGAAAGAACATAACCAAAAACTTAAAAGAAGTCCTAAGCAGCATCTCTGACGTTACTAAAGGCTCTGCTACATTACAGCAAAACTTTAACGAAATATATGACCTTACACAGCAGGTAAGCCAGCAGGAAATAACAATAATGAATGCAATGCAGGAACAGTCAGAAGGAGGGGATCAGATTCTCAGTGCCATGAAACAGATAAATGACATCACAACTAGCGTAAAGACTGGCGGCGATGACATGCAGGCTTCAACTGCAACTGCTAACAAAGAAATGGATAACCTTACAAGGCTTACAGAAGAAATTACAGCCAGCATGGAAGAAATGTCGTTAGGCATAGAGAATATAAACAATTCAATAAATACTGTAAATGACATGACCCATAAGAATACAGAAAGCATAAATGCCTTGAGCAATGTCGTAGGCCTGTTCAAAGTATAAGGTCATGCATACCATTCTGCAGAAACAGCCGCACCTTCTGCGGCTGCATCTGCAAAAGTTTCCTTTAAATCTTCCATATATAATGCGTGATTTTCCCACATAAGGCGACAGTTAAGGAAGCGAACAGTCCATGGATCATGCGGATCAAGAAGCACGTCATACAATGCATCCAGATTGCATCCATAATAATCAGGAAATTTCAAATGTGTTTTTAAAAGATCGTGAACCTGCAACCTTGCTTTGCCTTCGTCATACTTATCAACTGAACCAAAATCTATAGTAACAAGCAAAATTCACTCATCTCCATACAGCATCTCAAAAGAGTCATAATGATCTTCCGTATAATATATAAGTCCGTCATTAGAGAATACAATTCTTTTTGCACCCCTAGAAGCTTTTCCGACAGTATCTATATCGCACTCTTTATAGTTCCGGCCGTTCTTTTTAGGAAGAATTCCTTCCCTGTTGCCAAAGCGGTCGCCGCCTATGCTTTTTCCAGGTGCATAAGGCTCAAGACTGCCTCCCAGCCAACCTAAGGACTGGGCTTCTTTTTTTGTTATATAATTATCAGGCAAATGGCTGTAAGTAAAAATGTAAAGGGCAACTTCATCTTTTGAATTATAGGAGCCGTCTTCATATACAGCTAAAGGTTCAGAATCAGAAGAATTGACTGAAGAACTTTCATAGGAACTTGAAGATGATTCAATAAAGGATTCCTCATCAACAGGAACATCTTCCAAGACCACATCTTCAACTTCAAGAACAGAAGGACTTTCCTGAGATGCAGACGTTACTTCAGAATCAGAATCTAAAGCTATTTTAGTACGTAATGCAAATCCGACGGCAAGGACAAAAATTACGCCCAATAAAACCTTATTCCATTTTTTACTCATGTATAATACTCCTTAAGCAAAACAGAGCAATTATAACACAGGAATAACTAACTTTAAATAGAAAAGGCCGCCAGAAGGAGAGAAAACTGACGGCCCTGGAAATTTAAATTTTAATACTGCACCACCTCATAAGAATGAATCATGAAATAGCCATCTTTTGAAGCAGCAGGCATTTCTTCACCGGCAGGAGGCTCTGGAGCATCCGCCCTTTCTTTTTTTCCTGCATCAGGAATTAATCCTGTTACAGAAACAAGCTTACCATCCAGCATCAGCAATTCATCCTTTGTTACAAACTCAGGAGGCATTCCTTCAGAAGGAGGATTTCCCCTCCTATTACTGCCGGAACGCTCCTTAGGAGGCTCTGGAGGAGGATTGCCGTCCCCTTTAGGACGATCACCTTTTCCGGCAGGAGGCCTTCCGCCGTGATTATCCATTGTAACTAAAGTATACTCTTTTCCGTCCGAAGCAACAATCACTGCAACGTCTCCGGAAACCTTAACAGTACCTGTTATTGTAACAAGTTCTGGCCTTTTCAGTTCCTGTGCAGCAGCTATAAATAATGCACAAGCTGCAATCATGCTTGCAAAAACATATTTCTTCATGACGACATGATACACCCTGCATTATAAAGTAAACTTAATTAAAACAAGTTTTTAATAAGTATTACAATTTATTATTTAAATATAACAACAGATTAATCTAGCTCTCTATCTCTCCTATAAAAGCAGTATTGTCACAATACAACTTTACTTGGGCTTACCTTTACGGAACCGCTGACAGACGAAACGGAAACAAGGACGCTTCCCTTACCATTTTCAGAAGTTCCATTCTTTGCATCCTGCATTCCTGTTATATTATCAGTAAATTTTCCGCCCACACATTCAAAAGTCATGCAGTAGTCAGAATCTTCAGGCAGTTCAAGGACGATGGAACCGCTTACGCTTTCAAGACTGCTCTTTCTTTTTAATGCGCATAAAGTAGAAATCTCTACACTGCCGGAAACGGCTTCAATATCAATCTGCTCAAAGTTTCCGTCTGCATGAAGACTTCCGCTGACAGTCTCTACATTCAAGCCTTCAAATTCGCAGTCCGTAACATTAATGCTGCCGGAAATATTTTCTATATCCAACTCAGGAAGCTTTATTCCTGATACCTTAATGCCGCCGCCATTGCTTTCTAAATTTAATATGCCAGTGAATGAAGATGGAATTTTAAGCAGAACTCCATAATCCTTCTTTCCTTTCAGCCTCTTCTCCTGTATTACAATACGGCCTTCAGACTTCGCAAACGTACATTTTTCTTCTGCACCATTCAGAAAATCTATATGAATGTCATTGTCTTCCGATTTCTGTATCTCTAAAGGCAGAAAAATTAATTCTGCGTTAATAATCTTTACGCCATCAGCAGGCAAAGCATTTTTCTGAGAAGAAAAAGAAATCTCATCAGAAACTTTTAAATCGCGTGGCACATGTCTTTCTATCCAGCCTTTTATATTTCCGCCTATGCTGAATGAAGTAAGTTCCATTATCAAAAAGGCTGCAATAAAAACTGCAACGATTACCCAGATAAATCCTAAAACATGATTCTTTTTCATATCAGTCATCCCCTTCCATATTTCCAGAAAACATCAAGAGAGCCTGCCATACAGCACTTGCAACAAGCCATATAAGCCAAGTAATATACCATGCTTCAGTCAAAAAGCTTATGGACAAATAAATAATTACAGCCACTATCCAATAAAGCTTTTTCAATGACGCCCAGAATCGGCCTTTTTTTGTTGACATGTCAAAATGACTGTCTTTCTTTTCCAGGAATGGCTCTACATCCTGAGGAACGCTCATCCTTGTATATATGAGAAGTCCTGTTGCAACAGCAACGCAGAGCAAAAGAATGATAAAGCCTAAAATTGCAGCCTTAGCAGGATCCCATACATTAAATACAGCACTTACAGCCGGTATTGAACATATGCAAAGACTTCCTATTATATAAACCATAACGGCAACAGCGGTATTTCTTGCCCTCTTGCGGCGATATTCGTCAATCTTTGGCTTGAGTTCTTTTTCAGGCGCAAGAGATTCAAGCAGTTCGTCTATATCTCCCATATCCGAAAGGGATTCGGTATAAGCCTGATTCTCTGACTTTCCTTCTGCAAGATGAGCTTCAAAATGCTCACTGAGCGTAGAAAGAATTTCTTCCTTTAATTCCGCAGCCTTGCGTGTCATTGGAATATCATTAAAAAGAACGTCTACATAATTTTTGACTTTACTGTTCATAACTTTACGACTCCTTAATATTCATAAGCTTTTCAATAAGACTCTGTATGCGCTGCCAGTCCTGCCTGTTTTCTTCAAGAAACTCTCGTCCCTTATCAGTTATTGCGTAGTATCTCCTTCGTGCGCCAGAATTTTCATCTCCCCAATAAGGATTAATAAGCTGCTTTTCTTCCAGCCGCCTGAACGACGTATAGAGAGTTGCTTCCTTAAGCTCAAACTCTCCGTTACTTAAACCGTTTATAGATTTATTGATTTGATAGCCATAACTGTCTCCTTCTGCCAGCTGTGCGAGGATAAGAGTGTCTGTCAAAGCCCTTAGAATGTCTGAAAAATTCAGCATCGTTTAACCTCCTCTGAAATACATAATAGTTTATAATACCTCGTCTGTCAAGGTATATTATTTATTAATATACTTATTTTTCTAAAGACACAAGTCCAATCCTTGCATAATTGCATGTTTCATGTAAAAATATGCATTAGGGATTACTTTTAGGGGGATAAAATGTTCATTACAAAAAAATCAAAGGCCTTAGTGGCTATAGCCGTCTGCGCCTCAGCAGCTTTTCTTTCAGGCTGTAAAAAAAAGGCAGAATCTACTGTAAAAACCTACACCTACAGAACTACAAGCACAGCTCCAAGCACATGGAGCCCTACAGATTACCAGCAGGGAGACGAAGGCGCTATCTTTGACTATGCATCCGACAGCCTTTACCGTTATGTACTGAACGAATCAAGAGACGGATACGAGACAATCTGCAGCATGGCTACAGAATTTCCTATTGACGTAACTGCTGATTATGCAGGCAACGCAACTTACAATATTCCAGAAAATGCAGAAAAAGGCTATGCCTGGAAGTTCAATATCCGTGATGACCTAAAGTGGCAGGATGGAACGCCAATTACGGCTGCCACCTTTGAATATTCGTTAAAGCAGTTCTTAAATCCACAGATGAAGAACTACAGAGCCTCCAGTTACTACTCGGACAACATTGTCATTGCAAATGCAGAAAACTACTACAATGGACAAACCGACTGGGAAAACGTTGGGTTCGTAAAAAACAATGACTATTCTTACACGCTTGTTCTTTCTGTACCTCTGTCGGAATTCCTTGCAATTTACAATTCTCCCATTCCTTTAGTAAAGGAAGACTTATACGAAGCAAACAAAAAGCAGAGCGGAGACATAATTAAAAGCACTTACGGCACTGACATAGATAAATTTTCTTCATACGGCCCATATAAGATTTCAGAATACCAGGCAGACAAATACATAAAGTATGACCGTAACGAAAACTGGTTTGGCTGGAATGCTTTCAAAGATAAAAATTATTTTCAGACCACAAACATATACATTCAGTTTATATTGGAACATACAACAAACCTGAACCTGTTCCTTCAGGGAAAGCTTGATGACGTAGGATTAAGTTCCGTAGACATGGACAAATACGGCAACAGCGAATACCGCATAATTACGCCGACTACATATACTGTAAAGATGAGCTTTAATATAGATAAAAAGTCGCTGAAAGACGAAGAAAGCGACGGCATAAACCATTCTATAATTTCATATAAAGATTTCCGCCATGCTGTATCCCTTGCAATAGACAGGGAAAAATACGTATCTACAATCGTAATAGGATCCGACCCTGGTTTTGGACTTTTTACAAATGCCTATATATGTGACCCAGAAACAAACCTAAAATACAGGGAGTCTGAGCAGGCAAAGAAAATGCTCTGCGACTTTTATGAAACTTCAAGCATATCTGACATAACCGGCTTCAACAAAGAAAAGGCTAAGGAATATTTCCAAAAGGCGTATGAACAGGCTTTAAAAAACGGAGACCTAAAGGCTTCCGATAAAGTGCAGATAGACTTGCACATGACAGTTGACAATGAATCATTAAAAAGGGCCTGTGCATTCATACAGGAATCTATAAACAACGCAACAGAAGGAACAGACTTAGAAAACAAAGTTAACCTTAAATTCATTGTTGATGAAAATTATTATGAAAACATGCGTCAGGGAAAAGTTGACCTTGCAATGACACTGTGGGGAGGAGCAACTTACGCTCCATACAAAATGCTTGCATGCTACTGTGATCCAGGAACATTGAACGAATACGGCTTCTACCCTAAAAAAGAAACATGCACAATAAATGTAAACGGAAAAGACGTTACAAACACACTCTATGACTGGTACATGGAACTGAATGCTGGCTCATACGCCGATGCAGGCACCGATACTAAAAATCATATTTTTGCAAGCGTAGAAAAGAAACTTCTTTCCTATTATAACATGATTCCATTGTACTATCAGAATTCAAGCGGATTGATTTCTCAAAGGATAATACAGGGAGCGGACCACTACATAAACCCTCTTGTAGGCTACGGAGGATTAGAAGAGCTCAAGTATTCTATGGATGATGAAGAATGGGAAGGATACTGTAATAAAAATAATTACCAATTAAAGTACTGACTTAAAAAGGCAGGAGTACGATATGCTTAAATATGTACTAAAAAGAATTGCACTGCTCATTATCAGCCTGTTCATAATAATGACGCTTCTTTTTGTGCTGATAAGAATGCTGCCAAATCCTGTACAGGCAGTACAGGGCGGATACGACAAAGCGCTTGCAGACATGAGGGAAGCCTGGGGCTATAATAAGCCTATTATAGTTCAGTATTCCATATTCTTAAAAAACATACTGCACGGCGACTGGGGGTTCTGCACAACAATGGGAACATTCCTTCAGCCGGTTTCAGAATATTTAATAAGCAAGCTTCCTGCAACAATATACGTAAACGTCCTGTCTGTAATTTTTTCTCTGCCAATAGGAATCACATTTGGAATAATTGCAGCAGTCAATAAAAACAAATGGCAGGATCATGTAATACAGATATTAATAATGTTCTTCATTTCCGTACCGTCTTTTGTCTATGCTTTTTTACTGCAATATTTCATTGGCTATAAGTTAAACTTGTGTCCTCTAATATTCAAAGACGGCACTGATTACTTTTCGTGGAGCATGCTTCACAGTGCAATAATGCCAGTCCTTGCCCTTTCCTTCGGACCAATAGCAGGCAACATGAGGCTGATCCGTGCAGAACTGACGGAACAGCTTACAAGCGAATACATGCTGCTTGCCCGCACAAAAGGCTTAACAAAAACCCAAGCCACAGTACGCCATGCCTTAAGGAATTCCTTTGTTCCCCTTATGCCTTCATTCCTGGGAGACTTCATTGGCATTCTTGGAGGCTCCATGATTATAGAACAGATATTTGCGGTTCCAGGCATAGGCAAAACTTACGTACAGTCAATTGCCGTTAAAGACTACAGCGTATTTATGGCAATCAGCATGTTTTACGTCACCATAGGACTTGCAGCCGGCATTGTAAGCGACTTAAGCTACGGCTTTATTGACCCACGAATCAGAATGGGAGGAGGTAAGACAAATGAACTGTAACTCAGATGCCTTAGATATCCCTAAAGAAAAGTTTGTCTTTATACAGAATGACAGCATTATACGCGAACAGCCTTTACAGAGTAAGCCATCAGGATACTTAAAAGACGCCCTCACTAGATTTGTAACAAACAGGGGGTCAGTAATCTGTTTTTTTATAATCCTAATTCTATTTTTGTACGCATTTTTCGCTCCCGTTTTTTCACCATACAAGATTACAGACAAAGATCCATACTATGCCTATGCCACTCCAAAAAACGCTTTCTTTTCTTCATTGGGAATTTGGGACGGATGTAAAAAGGCAGAGGTAAACCTTCAGACTTACCAGTACCTTTCAAACATTCCCGGTGCCGTAAAGAAATTCTATGGTGAAAAAGAACACCTTGTTGCAAACCGCCCTCAGAAATGGTACAGGATAAAGATTGATACCTATGAAAAAACAGGCTGGGTATCCATGCTCCTTACGCCGGAAGAATACGCTGAGGCAAGGAATTACGAAAGCAAAAGCGGCAAAAGGCTTTTCTACCCTATCATTGACCAAAAGCTGGTAGGAAATGCAACATATAAGAATGACCAAAATGCCTGGTTTGAAACAGATGCAAAGGGAATAGCAAAGACTGGCAAAGACGGAAAGGTTAAAGACATTTTCTTAAAAGATAAAGATTCAAAAGACGGAAATGCATATTACATCTCAAGAATGAACGGACAGCAATACGAAACGCGAATCCTTTATAAAGAATGGTATTACTATAAGCACGGCCATTATGCACATTTCCTGTTCGGGACAGACACTTCTGGATACGACATATTCACTCGACTGGCACACGGAGCAAGACTTTCCCTGTGCCTAAGCCTTATAGTTTCCGCCATAAATTTATTCATCGGCATAATCGTCGGGGCCCTAGAAGGATACTACGGAGGCACATTCGACCTTATTTTTGAGCGCATTAAAGACATCATATATGAAGTCCCTACTCAAATAACCATGGTTCTGTTCCAGATATACCTTGCAAAAAAACTCGGACCGCTAGCAGCATTATTCTTCGCATTTGTCTTTTACGGATGGATAGGAGTTTCTTCTACAGTAAGGGCCCAGTTCTACCGCTTTAAGGGGCAGGACTACATAAATGCAAGCCGTACTTTAGGAGCAAAGGATTCACGGCTCATTTTCAGGCACATTCTTCCAAATGCCATTGGATTTATAATAACAGTTTCAGTACTTACAATTCCAGGAGTAATATTCAGTGAAGCAAGCCTTTCTTACCTGGGTATTGTAGACTTAGACTCAGACACAATTACAAGCGTAGGAACAATGCTGAGCGCTGCACGAGATACGCTTTCAACATACCCCCATGCTCTCTTTTTCCCAGCAGCATTCATTTCAATCCTGCTCGTATGCTTTAATGAATTTGGCAATGGACTTAGAGACGCCTTCAACCCATCCTTGAGAGGTGCCGAAAAATGATTGAAATAAAAAACCTTGTAATTTCATTTTCCACCAGCAAGGGAAAAGTACATGCTGTAAGAGGCATAAACCTAAATGTAAGGCAAGGCGAAACCATTGCGATTGTAGGAGAATCTGGTTCCGGCAAATCAGTCACGGCAAAATCAATTTTAGGAATTGAAGCTCCAAATGCAATAATTGAACAGGGAGAAGTACTTTATAAGGGCACAGACCTTTTAAAGATATCAGAAAAGGAATTTGAAAAAATCCGTGGAAATAAAATCACAATGATTTTTCAGGATCCGCTTTCATCCCTTGATCCAATCATGAAAATAGGACCCCAGCTTACAGAAGCCTCTATTTTAAATGGAAAGACAAATCAAAGGCAGGCAGCAAGGCAGCTTGCTAAAATACTAAAAACAATAAAGGCATCAATAATACAAAACGAATACAAGATGCTCTGGCAAGCAGTAAAGAAAGCAGAAAAGGATTATGCAGAATATTTCAGGAAGATAAATGAAAAGGAAATTCTTGCAACAGACCTTCACTCTGCTTCAAAAGACATGCCCGATTCATTTGCAGAGCTGCGCAGCATATTTTCCATGCCAGAAGCCTTAGATAAAATAAACGAACTTGTAAAGGAAAAAGCCTTTAAAGTGACAAAGCAGATTGCATATAAAAAGGCAATAGACATAATGAACGAAGTCGGAATACGGGAGCCGGAAAAACGCTTTAACCAATATCCATTCGAATTTTCAGGCGGCATGAGGCAGCGCATAGTCATTGCCATTGCCATTGCAGCAAATCCAGACCTTCTTATCTGCGACGAGCCTACGACAGCCCTTGACGTTACAATACAGGCCCAGATTCTTGAACTTATAAACCGACTCAAGAAAAGCAGGGGCATGACAGTAATATTCATTACGCATGACCTTGGAGTTGTAGCTAACGTTGCAGACACAATAGCAGTAATGTATGCAGGAAAGATCGTAGAAAGGGGAACCTCAAGCGACATTTTTTACAGCCCCGCACATCCATACACATGGGCGCTCTTATCTTCCATGCCTGACTTAGATACAAAGGATACTCTGGAAGCCATTCCTGGAACGCCGCCAGACATGCTGAACCCTCCAAAAGGAGACGCTTTTGCACCGCGTAACAAATATGCCATGGCAATTGACTTTGAGCAGGAACCTCCTGAATTTAAAATTTCAGAAACCCATTATGCATCTACATGGCTTTTACACCCAAATGCGCCAAAAGCAGAACTGCCTAAATCACTGGCAGACAGAATCAAGAGAATGAAGGAACGGGAGAATGCAAATGAATGACACAAATAACAACATCCAAAATGACACTCCCCTTTTACAGGTCGAAGGCCTAAGCCAATATTTTAACCGCAATACCTTCCGAGCCGTTGACAACATCAGCTTTCATATAAGCAAAGGCGAAGTATTCGGCCTTGTAGGAGAATCAGGATGCGGAAAAACGACAACAGGCCGTTCAGTAATAAACCTGTACGACATAACCGGCGGAAAGATTTTCTTTAACGGAAAACTGATTAATGAAGGACTTCTTGACTATGAAAGAAAAATAAAAGAAGCAAAGCTTTCTGGCAATAAGGAAGAAGAAGAAAAGCAGAAAAAGCTTTTACGAGAAGCAAGAGCAAGGATCAAGGAGCGGAAAAAGCAGGGAAAATACGTAACAGACATTCAGATGATTTTTCAGGACCCTGTTTCTTCCCTTAACCCAAGGATGACAGTCCGTGAAATCATTGCAGAAGGCTTATACATTCAGGGAATAAAAGACGAGCAGGAAATATCAAGAAAGGTATCAGACGTCCTTGCGCGCGTAGGACTTTTAAGCGAGTATGCAGACCGCTATCCCCATGAATTTTCAGGCGGACAGCGACAGAGAATAGGCATTGCCCGTGCAATAATAATGAACCCAAAGCTTATCATTGCAGACGAGCCAGTAAGCGCACTTGACGTAAGCATAAAGGCACAGGTAATAAACCTGCTCAATCAGCTTCGAAAGGACATGGGCCTTACGGTTCTTTTTATTGCCCACGACCTTTCTGTAGTAAAATATTTTTCAGACAGAATTGCAGTCATGTATTACGGAAAGATTGTAGAATGCGCCTCTTCAGAAGAACTTTTTGAACACCCCATGCATCCATACACAAAGTCTCTTTTAAGTGCCATTCCGCTGCCAGACCCTGCTTACGAAAAACAGAGGACAAGAATCATTTATGACCCTAAGTCTGCACATGACTATTCAAAGGACAGGCCTGAGATGCATGCCATTACGCCAGGTCATTCTGTTTACTGCAATAATGCAGAATGCGAAATGTACAGGCAAGAGCTGGGGCTATAATGAAAGCTTCCCTAAAAACAAATTTAGTACGTCAGTGCATTTACCTTGCAGCCGCTGCAGCCGCTGCCTTTCTTACGGTACTATACGAAAGCAGGACACTGCCGCCTGAACTTGCAGAACCCAAACGCCTCTTGAGCGACGGATGCTTTGTTTCTGCAGTCCTGTTCCTGTCTCTTGGAGCATTATCTTTTGTAATATACTGGGGAGGATTCGACTCCTTTTCATACATTATTGCAAAATTCAAGCACAAGACAGAAGGAACTTACTTTGACTATGTAAAAGAAAAGCATGCAGATAAAAAAAGTCCTTCTCCGTTATTTTTTACAACAGGCCTGATTATGCTGGCATTATCCATAGGCCTTATCCTGTT
>JAILPY010000199.1 GCA_024699235.1 Treponema sp.
CATAAAATAATCCGTTCTTTCCGTGACTGGGGACGTGACTGCATTTGCCCAAGCGGGAAGGATGGAATTTGCGGTCACAGATTTGACAGGCAGTTTGGAACGCTTCCTTTTGGATACGACCATAAATACACCTACAGCCATTTTGGCTATAACTTAAAGGCAACAGACTTGCAGGCTTCAATAGGTTGTGCACAGCTTGAAAAATTTCCGTCTTTTGTAGAAAAGCGAAAAGAAAATTTTAACAGATTAAAAGCAGGCCTTGAAAGCGTACAAGATAAATTAATTCTTCCTGAACCTGTCAAAAATGGAAACCCAAGCTGGTTTGGATTCCTTATTACATGTAAGGAAGGAACTGACAGGACTGAGCTTGTAAAAAATATTGAAGCGGCAAACATTCAGACTAGGGCCTTATTTGCAGGCAACCTTACAAGGCATCCTTGTTTTGATTATATCCGAGGGACTGATGCTTATCGCGTTATTGGGGAGCTTTCGGTTACAGACAGGATAATGAAAGATACATTCTGGATAGGCGTATATCCAGGAATGACAGATTCTATGATTGACAGGATGATATCTGTAATTAAGGAAAATCTTGCATGAATGACTGCAAAAAAAAAATAAGTGTGCTAATTCCCTGTTACAATGAGCAGGATAATGTTGTTGCAATAAGCAATGCCGTTTTAGAGCAGTTTGACAAGAATTTAACGGATTATGACTGTGAACTTGTGTTTATTGATAACTGTTCAACAGACAATACACGGCCTCTTTTGCGCGAAGTCTGCCGGAATAATGTAAGGGTAAAGGCTATTTTTAATGCCCGGAACTTTGGACAGTTTAACTCTCCTTATTACGGCATGCAGCAGTGTAGTGGAGATTGCGTTATTTCTATGTGCTGTGACTTTCAGGATCCTGTCGAGCTTATACCTGTATTTGTTGAGGCGTGGAAAAAAGGAGCAAAAATAGTCAGCGGCATAAAAACTCAGAGCGATGAAGACAAGCTTGTCCGTTTTTTAAGGACTTGTTATTATAAGCTTATCCAAAGGATGAGTGATGTTGAGCAGATTGCTCATTTTACAGGCTTTGGCTTATATGACAAAGATTTTATAAACGTATTACGAAACTTAAAAGACCCTACTCCATTCCTTAGAGGCATTGTGGCGGAACTAGGCTTTAAAAGGGTTAACATTCCTTACAGGCAGGCAAAAAGAAAGTCTGGAAAGACTCACAACAACTGGTATTCTTTGTTTGATGCGGCAATGCTCAGCTTTACAAGCTATACAAAAGTCGGACTTCGCTTTGCAACAATAAGCGGATTTATGGTAAGCTTTATAAGCTTGATGGTTGCAATTGTATATGGCATCTATAAAATTACGCACTGGAATTCATTTTCTGCAGGAATTGCACCCCTTATAATCGGAGTTTTCTTTATTGGTTCTTTGCAGCTGTTTTTTATTGGATTTCTTGGAGAATATATTATGAGCATTAATAACAGGATTATGAACAGGCCTCTTGTTATTGAAGAAGAAAGAATAAACTTTTAACGGTAAAGAAGATGAAGAAGGTCATAACATACGGTTCTTTTGATTTATTTCATGAAGGACATTACAATTTATTAAAGAATGCAAAATCCCTTGGTGATTATCTGATTGTTGGCGTAACTACAGAACAGTATGATGAAACCCGAGGAAAGCTTAATATAGTTAATTCTCTGTCTGAACGAATTGAGAACGTAAAAAAATCTGGCTTTGCAGATGAAATTATAGTAGAAGACCATCTGGGACAAAAGGTTGAAGACATTCAGAAGTATGGCGTAGATATTTTTACAGTTGGTTCTGACTGGGAAGGAAAATTTGAATATTTAAGGGATTTTTGCCAGGTTGTTTACCTTCCAAGAACGCAGAATATAAGTTCTTCACAGCTTAGGTGTAAAGATCATCCTGTTCTGCATTTGGGAATAATTGGTACAGGCCGCATAGCTAATCGCTTTATGTCAGAATACCACTTTGTAAGCGGTGTCGAAGTGTCTGCCGTTTATAATCCTCATATCCAGAGTGCCGTTAATTTTTCTGAAAAATATGGAATTGCAAAATTTACCGATAATATAGATGATTTTTTAAACCATGTTGATGCTGTTTACATAGCAAGTCCCCACCAGACTCATTACAATTATGCAAAAATTGCTTTGCAAAATAAAAAGCATGTCCTTTGCGAAAAGCCGCTTGCTTTTTCAAAGAAAGAAGCTGCAGAACTTTATGATATAGCAAAATCAAATAAAAGGGTTTTGCTGGAAGCTCTAAAAACTGCCTATTGTCCTGGCTTTAACCAGCTTATTGGAGTTGCAAGAAGCGGTGTTATTGGTTCTATAAGAGATGTTGAAGCAGCCTTTTCAAGACTTTTACCGGAGGGAACAAGGGAAAAAACTGACTCAGAATATGGAGGAAGCTTTACTGAATATGGAACCTACACCCTTTTACCAATAATTAAATTGATGGGTAAAGATTTTAAAGACGTTCAGTTTTCAAGCATTCTTGCAGAAAATGGCATAGATTTATATACCAAGGCTATTTTTACCTATGAAAGGGGACTGGCACTTTCTAAAACAGGTGTAGGAGTCAAAACCGAAGGCCAGCTGGTAATAGCAGGGACAAATGGCTATATTTTAGCCCCTTCGCCATGGTGGCTTACAAAGGAATTTGAAGTCCGCTATGAAGATTCAAATAAAATAGATAAATACACAATACGCTTTTTAGGTTCCGGCCTTCGCTATGAGTTAAGTGATTTTGTATATTTGATTAACGGATACGGCGGCAGAGACTATAAGCTTTCTGCAGGGGAATCCATTGCAATGGCAGATGTAATGGAACGCTTTATGGCTCATAGAAAAAAAATAAAAAAACAGGAATAGAATAAAAAGAAATTGTAGTAATCCATGATGAAAGCTTTAATAGAAGAAAAATGAATGATGCCAGTAAAGATTTATGGGATCTTCTTTTAATAAACACAAAAAAGAATAGTTTGGATTTTATCCGCTT
>JAILPY010000204.1 GCA_024699235.1 Treponema sp.
ATAATCATATTCAACTGCATATCCAGGACGTGACACAACGCATTTTTCAAAGCCAGGCATTGTCCTTAAAAAAGAATCCTGAACTTCTTCCGGCAAAGATGAAGAAAGTCCATTCAAATAAATTTCATCAGTTTCTAATCCTTCTGGCTCTACAAACAGCTGGTGACGCTCCCTTTCTGTAAAGCGCATGACTTTATCTTCAATTGAAGGGCAGTAACGGGGACCGACACCGTGTATTTTTCCAGAATATAATGGAGAACGTCCTATATTTTCCCGTATTATTTTATGAGTTTCTTCATTCGTATAAACCAAGTGACATGGCACCATAGGACGATCAACCGACTCATCATCAAAACTGAAAGGGATAACTTCAGAATCACCTTCCTGAAGCTCAAACTGACTAAAGTCAATAGTATGCCGCAATATGCGAGGAGGAGTACCGGTCTTAAGCCGACCTGTAGTAAACCCCAGCCGAGAAAGGCTTTCAGTCAGACCAAATGCACCACCTTCCCCTAGCCTTCCGCAAGGAGCATCGAATTCTCCAATAAATATCCTTCCGCCTAAGAAGGTTCCTGTCGTCAAAACTACAGAACGCACAGGAATAATCCGGCCGCGTTCTGTAACTACACCAATAACTTTTTGCCTCATTCCGCTCTTTGCAGCTTCTGTTGCAAATTCATACGAAGAAGATCCTCGTTTTTCACCTGGCAAGGAACCTATTTCTGCAACAGAATCAGTTGATTCAGGGAGAGGCTTTGAACTGGCCACTGTCAAAATATCAACGACAGTATCCATAAGAGTACTAAGATTTTCAGTAGTTTCAAGCGTTTTTCTGGCAATCTGTGAGTAAACAATCTTATCAGCCTGGGAACGGGGAGCCTGCACAGCAGGACCTCTACTACGGTTTAGCAAACGGAATTGAATCATCGAGCGGTCAATAATCTTGCCCATTTCGCCGCCCAAAGCATCTATTTCACGGACAATATTACCTTTTGCAATACCGCCGATAGAAGGATTACAAGACATCCTTCCTATAGAATCAATCGTCTGTGTAATAAGAACAGTTTTTAACCCCATCCTTGCACAGGCAAGAGAAGCTTCAATCCCTGCATGGCCTCCGCCAACTACAGCGACATCAAAATAATCGTAAAAAGACATGATTACAATTGCTCCGTAGGATAAAAATTCTGACGTATTACAGCAAATATTTCTTTATCAGTGTGATTCCATCTATAATCAGAAGCAGGTACAAACTGCAAGCGGTAGCTTCCATCAGAATTAACATTCATGAAAGGAATATAATCTCTCACTTTCTTTTCAAAATACAGCCAGCTTTGCAAATATATAAATTCATCACCAGTTGTATATTGTTCCATTGCATTCAACGGTGTTGTAATTACATTGTCAACTATAAAAGTTTCATACTTAGAAAACTGAGCATTTGCCTCTTTTACAGCCTTAAAAAGATTGTAAGCAGAAAGAAGACGCTCTTCATCCTTTATTAAGGCATCTGCAACAGAAGAATTAGATCCAAGCGTTTTATACGGAAAACGATATTTACGATAATTCCCGGCCACAGCCAGCTTAAAGTCTTCTTCAAAATAATCAACCTTCTTCTGACGAATTTCATCCGCCCTAAGAGGCCGATCAGGTTCGGCATTAGGATTAGATGATTTAAAACGAGAAAGTTTATTTGAAAGGGCACTTACAGCCCTTATTATCTTAATCGAATTCTTTTTTGACGACATAATTTACACGTACAAATTCTAATCTTCTTTTTTTGAAGTCCTACGAGTTCTCTTTTTAGGCTTATCAGATTCTTTTGAAGAAGAATCCGCTTCAGCACTAGCCTTTGCTTTCCTGCTTGCCCTGGCAGAAGTTTTCTTCTCTTTTGCAGGAGCAATAATAGCAGTTGCATTTATATAATGCTCTTCATCAGCCTTCTTTCCTGCAACTGCGGCCAGTTCAGAACAATGACTTTCAGCCTTAATGATTTCTTCAAATTCATTGCCATCAACAGTTTCTTTTTCAAGAAGACGCTTAGCAATATATTCAAGCAAATCTCTATGCTCAGACAAAAGGGAAATGACATGTTCATAACGTTCTTCAATGACACGTGCTATTTCATCATCAATATATTTCTGAGTTTCTTCAGAGTATTCCCTGACAAGCTCTGGTTCCTGAGGGCCACCATAGCCGCGGCCGCTCTTCCCTAAAGTCATGTTCTTGAATTTTTCACTCATACCATAATCGGTAATCATGCTCTTTATTACGCCAGTAGCTCGCGAAATATCATTAGAAGCTCCGGTACTTACTTCGCCAAACACTATCTGCTCTGCAGCACGTCCACCCAAAAGGACATCTACTTCACCAATTAATTCTGACTTACTGTGAAGGAACTGCTCGTCACCGCTTCGCTGCAAAGTATACCCCAATGCACCCATTCCACGAGGAATTATTGTAATCTTATGAACAGGGTCGCTGCCAGGAGTAAAGGCTGCAACAAGAGCATGGCCTGTTTCATGATAAGCAACAATGTGACGTTCTTTTTCTTTTACTACACGGCTCTTTTTCTGAAGTCCAACGAGAGTCTTTTCAATAGCCTCATCAAAATCTTCCATAAGAACAATCTTGCGGCCACTGCGGACAGCAAGCAGAGCGGCTTCATTTACGACATTTGCCAGATCAGCGCCGCTCATTCCGCTTGTAGCAAGGGCAAGGTTTCCAAAATCAACAGAACCGTCAACCTTTACGTTCTTTGCATGGATGCGGAGAATAGCCTCACGGCCTTTTACATCAGGCTTATCAACTACCACCTGACGGTCAAAGCGTCCAGGCCTCAAAAGAGCCGGGTCAAGTATATCAGGACGGTTTGTTGCTCCAAGTATGATAAGTCCCTTTTCATTATCAAAGCCATCCATTTCAACAAGCAGCTGGTTTAATGTCTGCTCGCGCTCATCGTTTCCACCAAGGTTATTTACACGGCTTTTACCTATTGCATCAAGCTCATCGATAAAAATAATGCATGGAGCCTTTTCACGTGCAGTACGGAACAAGTCACGGACACGGCTAGCACCGACACCAACAAACATCTCGACAAAATCAGAACCGCTTATTCTGAAAAACGGTACGCCAGCTTCACCGGCAACGGCACGGGCAAGCAAAGTTTTACCAGTTCCTGGAGGTCCTACAAGCAAAACACCCTTAGGAATCTTTCCGCCTATATCAGTATACTTTTTTGGCGTCTTTAAAAAATCAACGACTTCAACAAGTTCTTCCTTTGCTTCATCAACACCTGCAACATCAGCAAATCTTGTTTTTACCTTGCCTTCATCAACAGCCTTTGACTTACCGCCGCCGGCACCAAATATTGAACCGCCAAGTCCACCGCCCATTTTTCTGAAGAACAGCCAATACATAAATCCAATAAAGGCCAGCGTTGTCAAAAGATTCATTATAATCTGGAATATATAATTGTTCTGGCGCGTTACAAATTTATATTCTACGCCTTTTTCATCAAGTAATGTCAAGAAACTTGGCAAGATTATGCCAGTAGTCCTATATACATCTTTTTTCTGAGACTGAGAATTAAATACTTGCATATACTTGCTGAATACAGAATCTTCTGCAGAAGAAGATGACTCTCCATAGCCAAGAAAATAATTGTCGCTCATCTCAACGCGAACAATTTTTCCATCTTCTATTAATTTGCGGAATTCAGAAAAGTCTATCAGATCATCTGTTTTAGAAGAGAATGCAAGATTAAAAAAGCCAAACAGACAAACAGCTATCAGAATAAATACAAAAATAGGAAAGCGAGGCTTGTTAGAATTATTGTCTCCCTTGCCATTCTTTTTTTCATGCTCATCTATTGATAACTTAAAAAATCCATAAGGATCAAATTCATCTTTCTTTTTATTATCATCATTCTTGTCTTCGTTATCGCTCATACAACCTCAAAATAAAGAACTCCTTTTTCAGAGTCTCTTACTATAGTCTCGTTAGTATATACTATATTAAAAAAATTGTCTTTAGTCGATATAAAAATTATTAACGAACTGTTATTTTTAAGCTTGAAACTTACAGGCTTTCTTTTTTTACGCATTAATAAAAAACTCTTGCTAAAAGAAAACAAATTACTTATATTACAAACCATATGAGTACACAAAAAGAATCCGGAATGGACATGACCGCAGGAGAACCTTTTAAGCTGTTGCTCCTGTACTCTTTTCCAATACTGCTCGGAAACATTTTCCAGCAGCTTTACAATATGTGCGACACCATTATCGTAGGGCGTTTTTTAGGTCCTTCAGCACTGGCTGCAGTAGGAAACACAGGCCCTATGAATTTTCTCGTCCTTGGATTCCTGTACGGAATGACCAGTGGATTCGCCGTTGTAACAGCACAGCGCTTTGGAGCTCATGACGAAGAAGGATTAAAACGTTCAGTTGCAATAAACATCTTTCTAAATTTCACAACAGGAATCATAATAACAATCCTTGCATGCCTTGGGACAAGGCCAATCCTGCATCTCATAAACACTCCTGCTGATATAATGGAACAGTCGTTTTCTTATATATTCATAATTTTTGCAGGAATTCCGTCTATGGTACTGTACAACGGATGTTCATGCGTATTGCGTTCGGTCGGAGACAGCAAGACACCCCTATACTTTCTCTTGATTGCCTCTCTATTGAACATTTTCCTTGACATAATATTTATAGCAAACTTCCACTGGGGCATTGCAGGTGCAGCCTGGGCAACTGTCATTTCAAACATTATAAGCGGAATTCTTTCATTAATATGGATTATTATAAAATATCCTATACTTCATGTAAAAAAGGAGCATTTTGCAATTGACCTTAATTTTGCTGCAAAACACCTGAGCATAGGCATGAATATGGGATTCCAGTTCAGCATAACAGCCATTGGAACCATTGTCCTTGAAGGCGCCCTAAATATGTTCGGCTCAACAAAGATTGCAGCTTTTACCGCTGCACAGAAAGTAGAACAGCTTGTAACAGTTGCTGCAGGAACATTAGGAATAACCATTGCAAACTATGGCGGTCAAAACCTCGGAGCAGGACGCATTGACCGCATAAAAGAAGGCGTTACAAAATCTATCATAATAAGCATTACTTTTGCCATTGCTGCAGCAGCACTGGCTCTGTCTTTAAGCAATCAGCTGGTAGGTCTTTTTCTGGACAAAACATCCATGGATTCAACAACATGGAATGAAATTCTTTCATCAGCCAAGGAATATCTAAAAATAACGACAATATTCTTCCCAGTACTCTTTGTTATATTCATATACAGAAATATACTGCAAAGCATAGGAAAAGGCTTCTGGCCTTTAATGGGTGGAGTCTTTGAACTAATCGCAAGATCAGCTGCATCTTTTACATTACCAATATTTATGGGATTTGCAGGAATATGTGCAGCAGAACCCTTAGCATGGTTTGCTGCAGCAATTCCTCTAAGCATAGCTTATTATACAATTATTTCAAAGCTACGCCTTAAGGTAGATTAATACTTTACAAGATAATTTTCTTTATTTCCTGAATAGAATGCTATAACTTCAGAGGCAAACTTTTCCTGAAGGTTTGCCTTATATTCTTCTATGGTTGAAATATAATTCAAAGTTGTCTGCGGCGTATTATTGTTCTGAACTTTATTGCGCCCTGCATTATACATAGCAAGCCCAGCAATCTCATTTCCTGCAGTCTCTATGCAATACTTCAAGTGAGACATTCCATAATATGCAGATATGCGGGGATCATAAAAATCATCCATAGAAAGCTTAGGAAAAGATCCGCTGTTTAACTGAAAAAGTCCCCTGTCAACAGTACCGTTAACATTTGTATGCTTTGCATCAGTCTTAAACATACTTTCTGCATAAGCAAGCGAAAATGCAAGTGCCGGAGAAATGTTAAATTCTGATGCAGCATCAAGAATTGCAACAGCTATATCCCTGCTTCCAGCAACATTGGTATAAAACCATTCAACAGAACTTTTACTCTGCTGCTGGCGGTAAAAAACCAAACCTGCATCCGATTTAGAAAGAGGAAAGTCAAATTCAATGCCTACATCAGTCTCTGCCGCCAAATCAGCCACGAAGCCCACGTCATCACCTGAAACAGTTTCTGATGCAGAAACTGTCTCTCCATCAGCGACGGCAGCAGGCAAATCTTTATCATCTTCTGAATACGTTTCTACAGGAATCGACTCAGCATCCCTTGCATTTCTTGAAACAAGGGGAACAACATTACTGTCGCTATCTGCAGGAAAAAATACATTAATACTAAGGCAAGCGACGATAAGAAAAAGACAGACAGACAATGAACCAAAAACAAGTTTTACCAAATTTTCTCTCTGTGGATCCATAATGTAACTCCAAATCAAGTAATTGGCACGATTCTGTCATAAAACAATGTTTTTGGCAAGCATATTTTTGAAATATTTGCGGTTTAGTACTCTTATTTTCGCTTTATTGAAAAAATAATACAAATTTTAAAGATTACATACACACAATTTTAATATTTAACTATAGAAAAATCCTTCAATACAGAATCTTCCTTGCTAAAAAATACATAATGAGAATGTTTTTCCGATAATTCTTCAATAAAAAATGACGGTTCTATTCCGATATCTGAAGCAGGAAGTGCAAAACCAACAACCGAAATACAGTCCTTTATGCGCCTTGCGCAATGCTTCATGCTTGCAACAAAAGCATTTTTTTCTTCAGGGCTTGAAGGCATCTTATCCGCTACAGGAATAATAAATACAAACAGCTGCTTTTCATCAAGCACTTTTAGGAAATCCCTGAACCCAGCAAGAAATTCCTCATTATAACTTTCTTCATTACAGCCTATCAGACTCCATTCAACTTCAATGCATGAAAATGAACTAACAGACTGTGCTGCCTGCTCATTTATACACGCACTTCCTTTTAATGCAGGAATATCAGAGACAGAACATTCAGTTCCATCAATCTTATAAAGTCTATTATCTTTTGACAAAAACCGCTTTTCTAATTTCATGCGATAAGTATAACGTTTTTTTTAATCTATGAAAATAGCAAAAACTCTTCCTTATCTACAAAGACGGAAGAGTTTTCTGGCGAAAAAATTATTAACATTTTATTTGCGGTACAGCAGAATGAACTATTCTGTTAAAACCTTAATAACTTCAGCTTTATCTTGAGTTGTAAGAATTTGAGTACGCTTGTCAGCTGACTTAAACAAAAGACTTACTTCAGCCAAGAACTGAAGATGAGGTCCAGTCTTATTTACAGGAGAAAGCGTCATAATAAATATGCGGCAAGGTTCCTGATCAAGGCTGTCAAAATCTACTGGATTATCAGAAATTCCAATGCATGCAACTAAATCTGAAACAGAATCGGTCTTTCCATGAGGAATAGCAATACCGTGCTTCATACCCGTAGACATTTTACGTTCACGATCAAGAACGCACTCTTTAGCAGCCTCTTTATCTGTAACTTTCCCCGCTTTTACGAGAACGTCCAGCAATTCATCAATAATTTCTTCTTTTGTAGTTCCCTTCAAGTGGAGGTCTACAGTATCAAGTGTTAAAACAGTTCTTAAGTCCATATCTTTTATATTAAGTTTAGTAATTAAAATTGTCAAGATAAATATTATCTTTTTTAGAACAACAAAAGCAACATAAAACAAGGCAAAATCATTGTGTTAATGCATTATCTTCTATATAATGCGCTGATATGGATAGCATTCAGAAACTTTTTTCGGACATAGAAAAAATAAAAAAACACTATAGGGCAGAACACAACAACAATTATGACGGACAGAAAATTTGCGAACAGATAAAAGACCTGTTCACAAAAACAAACAGAAGCATGCCAACAGTCGCCCAGTCCTTTGCAAATCACTGGTATGACACATACATACTAAACAGTGCAGACTTGCAAAACGAACCATCAAATGACAACATGACAAGGATTGCAGCACTGCAGAGCATAATTGACGGCGAACCAGAAAACACAGACTTACTTACAGACGAAGACTGGAAATCATTATGCGAAACAGTAAATGCAGAAGCAGAAGACATTCCCATTGACACATTAAATTCCCTTATGTCAATTTTCCTCGAAAAGAAGGTATTTTAAATTTTATGAGCAATAATCTTTACGAAAACTGCTTGCAGTGTCCAAGAAAATGCGCAGTTGACAGAACTCAAAAAAAAGGCTTTTGCCGCGAAACCGAGGCACTGAGAATTGCAACTGCATGCCTGCACTTTGGAGAAGAGCCTCTCATTACAGTTTATTCTGGCAGCGGAACGATTTTCTTTACAGGATGCACGCTCAGGTGTTCATTCTGCCAGAACTACCAAATTTCACAGCAAGGAATCGGAAGAGAAGTTTCTCAGGAAGAATTTACAATGATGTGCCAAAAGCTCCAGGAAAAAGGGGCCGAAAACATAAACCTCATTACAGGAAGCCATCACATTCCTATAATTGCACAGTACATTAGACATGCAAAGGAAAACGGCGTCAGCATTCCTTTCGCATGGAATTCAAGCGCCTATGAAAGTACAGAATCGCTGGAACTCCTGAAAGGCCTTATTGATATATGGCTTCCAGATTTAAAAACACTTAATCCACTTATGAGCAAAGAACTTTTTGACGCTGAAGATTATCCGTCTGCAGCAAAAAAAGCCATACGATGGATGATTTCTAACAGTCCGATGCATATCATTAAAGTAAAAAAACACGGAGAAGCAAAAGAAAAAATGATGTCTGGCGTTATAATACGACACCTCTTCTTACCAGGAAGAATTACAGATACGCAGATAACGCTTGACTGGCTTAAAAAATTTGCAGACAACAGAGCTTGCATCTCTTTAATGTCTCAATACACCCCCGTTCCATTCTCAACAGAAACCAATGCAGCCCAAATCACAGCTTTTCAAAACCGCTTGGTAAACACAGAAGAAGACGAACAGTTAAGAAATATGATTGAAGAATATGATTTCGATTACTTGTTCTATCAAGACTTAAGTGACGATACCAGCTGGCTGCCAGACTTCAACAGGACACAGCCATTCAGCAATGCACTGGCAACGCCTATATGGCACTGGAAAGAAGGATTTATTTAAAAAGATAAGTGCTAGAAGCACAAGCCCCTAGCACTTACTGTCCTTTCGGACAAATCGGAGAGAGTTTATCAGCTTATTTACAAGCTATATATTATTATAGTCTATTAAAAAAAATTGTCAATAGAAATCACATATATTTTTATATATATATTTTTTTCAGAGACTTTTTATTTTATCATAATTGATATATAATAAAAATGTATGGAAGCTATTGCTACAGAAGATATAGACATGGATTTTAACCTTTCTTCCATGAATGAAAAGTTCAACATGGATGCACTTGACAACTGGACAACAACAATTGGCTTAATTCAGTCTGTCATTTCACTTATAGAAAATACAATTCCAAACGTCTCTGCCAGAATATTTTACCACACACGGGAATATCACGAGTACAGAGAAATAGACAAGGAAGGAGTCATTTCAATTCCAGATGACTCAATTCTAATAGGATGCCTGTCAATGGTTCCCGACACTATCTCTCTAGAAAAATTCTTTACAGACTTTCAGATAGAGGATCCAATTATTGCAGAAATTCTAAAATCTGCATATAGAGGACAGGAAATCATGCCTATTGTGCATGGCTTTGACCTCCTTGCATTTATACTTATCTGTACAAAAAATGAAGACTCGTCTCCTGCAGAAATTACGCCAGAAAACATATCATTTCTTAACACCCTGTCTTCCAGACTAAAAATTAATTTATATGCAGCATCAATTGCAGACAAACGGCAGCGTGAACTGCTGCAAATGACACAATACCCATTCGTTTTACAGCGCCATAACTCCCTAAACAGAGTTTATGAAGAAATGCTGAATGACTTAGCTACACAAATTAACTTTGACAAAGGCGTTGCTTATGCCTATGACGAAGACAGAAACATACTGTCACCTTTTGCCATAAAAAACATTGACCAAAATGTTCCTGAACTTTGCCCCGGACAAGGCATTTCAGGGCAAGTTTTTGAAGGCGGAAAATCTATATTTGTCCCAAACAGAGTCCTACACCCTTCCTATTCAATACTTCGCGAAGAAAAATTTATAGACGGCTCTTTTATAAGCGCTCCATTTGGCAATGAAAAAACAAAATTTGGAGTAATCACATTAATAAGAAGCCAGGGCAATAAAAAAACCTTCAGCGTTGAACACAGATACATGCTTGAGATAGCTGCAGCATTCATAGCCAGCGAAATATCCAACAGGCAGTTATTTTCAAAGCTTGATGCCAGCAACTTTAACATGGTAGAGTCCCTGACACGCGCTCTAGAAGCAAAAGATTCCTATACAGAAGGACATTCCGAAAGAGTCACAAAATACTCTCTTGCAATCGCAAAAAAAATGGGATATCCGGAAGACAAGCTTCATTACATCCGTTATGCTGCAATGCTGCACGACATTGGCAAAATAGGAATTGCAGATGCAATAATAAACAAGCCTGGAAAGCTAAACGATGACGAATACAATGCCATTAAAAGCCACACAGAAATAGGATACCGCATTCTTTCTGTAAATCCATTCTTTAAAGACGTGAAGGATTACGTACGGTATCACCATGAAACGCTAGACGGCTCAGGGTATCATCATAAAAAAGAAGGCGAATATCCAGAAGAAGCAATGATAATAAGCTGTGCAGATATTTTTGATGCGCTTAATACAGACCGCCCGTACAGAAAGGCATTAAGCCGTAAGATTATAATGCAGGAAATGGAAAAGAACGTTGACGTACACTATAAGCGCGAAATGCTAGACGCACTTATAGAGTTTCTCAAAGAAGAAAAAGAAGAAAAAAGAAAAAAGAAATAAATTACAGAGAATTTAATTCCTTCTCATACTTATCATGCTGTTCCTGAAGCAGATCCATAACATGATCTATCATCTTCTGCTTTGGATCTTCTTCTCCTTCAGGAAGAGATGCCATATATTCTTTTCTAAAAGGCTTACATTCAATGACAGGACTTGCAGAGCAGATCATCTTTGCAGGTGCAATCAAATCATCAAGCATGTTTTCATTCTGCAATTCGAGCATAAGTCCGTTTATGCTTACCAAAATAACAACATCAAACAAACGGAGATAACTGTCTATTTCACGCAGGCCTTTTTTCGTTTCCGGATGCCCAGGCCTATAGCGCGTTCCAGAAGGGAAAACTAAAATAGCCTCGCCCCTCTTCTTGCAGTCGTCCATTGCATGCATTGCTGCAAGATTTATCTTTCTGGCACGAAGTTCTTCTTCCTTTGCCTTTTCTTCGTTTTCTGCATTCTCTTCATTTTTAGACAGGCTTCTTGTCGGATATATAACCACACGAGAAAAGCTTTCTGCAAAAGAGCGGACAACAGGACTGTCTTCATTCAGCTTCATGCCTGCTATTGCAACAATACGCTTTGAAAGCTCTGAGAGCTTGCTGTTTCCAGAATGTTCAAGCATATAACACAATACAGGCAAATCTGTATTGGAATAATGTTCCATAAGAATCAGTCCGCTTTTTCCAGAAAGTATCTGATCATAGAAACTTTCAAAATTTGAGATGCCTCCCAAATGACTTTCAGGCAGAAGGTTTTCATGAACAAGCTGATCCATCAAACGACGCGTATCAGGATTACCAGGCTGATACACATTAGTTTCGTCAATCTTTGCTGCAGCGTGAGACATTGATGCAAGCTGCTTAAACATATCTTTATATCGTTCTATAAGTGAAAGTCTTTCCATAATAGCAGTATTTTAAGAATTTACATTGCAGATGTCAACATCAACCATGAGATTATTTAAAATAAACTTATTTTGTAAAAAAATCACTCATTTCTTAAAAAATTTCTTTCTTTCTTAAAATTCTATGCTACAATAAAGGTGTTGTGATTATGAATAGAAGAACAGGTGTTGTTATCCCCCTATCAGCTTTATACACAAAAGATTGTGAGGCCGTAGGTGATTTTTTGGCTTTGAAAGATTTTGCAGATTTCTGCAAGCTATGCTCTTTCAGTGTAATACAGCTTCTTCCTGTAAATGACACAGGAATGCAGTCGTCCCCATATTCAGGGCTTTCAGCCTTTGCGCTGCATCCATTATACATACGTATTAATGCCTTACCAGAATTTAGCACAGCCTATAAGGGCAGCAGAAAATTTGCTGCAGCATACAGAGAATTCAATAAGGAATTCAAATATACAAAGAGATTTCAATATGAAAAGCTTCTGACAGAAAAAACGAATCTCCTGCACATACTGTACGACTATATAGAAAAAAAGGAACGGAAAAACGCTGCAGGAAAAGAAACATCCTCAAAGCTTGAACTTGAGTTAGATCGCTTTGCACATGAAAATTCATGGATTCCATACTATGCAGTCTTTAAGGATTTAAAAGATTCTGCAATGCAGGCTTCCTGGAAACAGTGGGACGAAAACCTCCAGAAATTTACAATGAAGCAAATTGAACAGAGATGGAACAACAGGGCATTGCTTACAAGCCACAACTTTTTTGTATGGTGCCAGTTAAGGGCTTCTCAACAATTTAAAGAAGCAGCCGAATACGTCAGGTCTCTTGGCATTACCCTAAAAGGAGACATTCCTATCCTTATGAATGAAGACAGTGCAGACTGCTGGGCATGGCCTGAATACTTTAACCAAGAACAAAGGGCCGGTTCTCCACCTAGCGGAGACACTCCCCTGGGACAGAACTGGGGATTCCCTACATACAGCTGGGATAACATTGCAAAAGATAACTTTTCATGGTGGAAGAACAGAGTAAAGACAGCAGCTTCTTATTACGATGCATTCCGCATTGATCATATACTTGGATTTTTCAGGATATGGTCAGTAAGCGAAAAAGAAAGCACTGCATTCCTAGGACATACATCTCCTTGCGGATACATTACAAAGAAGCAGCTGGAAGAAAAAGGATTTGATACAGGAAGAATAAACTGGCTCTCAAAGCCTCATATACCGACAAAACTTATCGAAGACATAACATGGAATCATGAAGAAGCAGTTTCAATGCTGCAGAAAATCTGCAATCGCGTAGGAACAGAAGAATTATGGAATTTCAAAAATGAAATTACTTCTGACTCCTGCATATACGGCCAGCATTTTTCTGACGACAGCAACAAAGACGCTTCCGTAAAAGAGGCTCTGGCTTCAAAATGGAGGGACAGGGCATTAATTGATGCCGGGCAGGATAATTATACCCCGGTATACTCATATTCACAGTCAACGGCATGGCAGTCTCTAAACTCAGAAGAGCAGAATAAACTGAGAGAACTTTTCGATAATCTTTCTGCAGAAGAAAATAAGTTATGGAAAAATCAAGCCCTCAAAGTACTGACACCTATATGTTCTGAAACAAAAATGATTCCTTGTGCAGAAGACTTAGGTGTAAATTTAGAGTGCATGCCAGAAGTCCTAAGGCAACTCTCCATAATGTCCCTTAAAGTTGTACGATGGAACAGAATATGGGAAAAAGACGGACAGCCTTATGTTCCTTTTGCAGAATACCCGGAATTAAGCGTTTCAACTACATCAGTACACGACAGCTCAACACTTCGCCAATGGTGGAATAATGAAAAGCAGTCTGTCGAAGCTTATCTGAACATGATTAAAGACACTGACAGCAGACCTTCTAAAGATGAAGAATTTTCTGAATCAACAGCATCGTTCTGCCTCAAGACTTCTGCACAGACTAACAGTTCCTGGTTCATAAACCCACTTCAGGATTACCTGTTCCTGCAGCAGAAATATTACATGCAGAATGCAGATGACGAGCGCATAAACGTTCCTGGATCCGTAAACGAATTTAACTGGACATACAGAATGCCGGTTTCTATAGAGGAACTTGCAAAAGACAATACTCTAGTAGAAAAAATAAAAGAAATAGCTGCCATTCATGATAAAAAGGCAGATTAGGGAGAGTAATACATGGACGTATCTTACAACGAATTTCATATAAGCAGAAATGTAAGGGATCTCTGCAAATTTGACCAAAAGCTTTATTCCTCCAGCGGAAATGTAATATTCGCAGACTTTAAGGCCGTACAGAAGTTTCAGACAAAGCTTAACGATTTATTTGATAAGAGGGGCGAAAAAGAAAAGAGAATTTCTGCAGGAAGCCTGAACGCAATGGGATTAATAGATGAAATCTTCCATTACGTCTGCATGCTTTTTAGGAGAGACAGATCTTCAGATGCCTTTAAAAATCTTTTAAGCGACTTAGATTCATACTTTGGAAAAGACAGCATAAATAAGCTTCTTTTGCAATTCATGGAAGAGTTTCCTCCAACTGCAGTATATCAGGGAAAGATGACAAATCCTGAATACCTTTCAAAGACATGCTTTGATGAAGGAACAAAGACAGAACGCAGCAACAGAGAGCAAGTGCTTGAAGAAATGGTAATGCTTCACCTTGCAAATGAAAACCCTGCCTTTCACTCGTTTCAAATTCTGTTTGATGATACAAAGCTCAAGACAAATCCCCTATACATTAAGACATGGAACCAGATAAAGGCATATTTTTTAACACAGCCAGTCTTTGGCCCAAAGAATCATGACCTTATAAACATGCTCAAGGAACCAGTAATTGCTTCTCCAACGTCTTTGAAGGGACAGCTTGACTATATAAGGCAATACTGGGCGGATTTGCTTGGAGACTGGCTTTTAAGAAGGCTTCTTGAAAGCATGGATACAATTACGGAAGAAGAAAAAGCTGCATGGCATCCTACAAATGGCGGTGAAGTAGAAATGTCGTCATATTCGTACGAAAACCTCATGCAGGAGTACGAACGCTTCAGTCCTGACCGAGACTGGATGCCAAAAGTAGTCCTTATGGCAAAAACCGTACTTGTATGGCTGTTCCAGCTCTCTAAAAAATACAAAAGGGACATTACCCGACTTGATCAGATTCCTGACGAAGAACTTGACATATTAAGGAACGAGGGATTCACAGGACTCTGGCTTATAGGCCTATGGCAGAGAAGTTATGCCAGCAAAAGAATCAAGCAGATTAACGGAAATCCTGAAGCTGCTGCTTCTGCATACAGCCTGTTTGACTATGAAATTGCAGACAACCTTGGCGGCTGGGATGCCTTAGACAATCTCAGAAGAAGATGCTGGAGCCGAGGCATAAGGCTTGCAAGCGACATGGTACCAAACCACACCGGAATGGACGGCAAATGGGTCATAGAGCATCCTGATTATTTTATTACTACAAAAGACTGCCCTTTCCCAGGATATTCATTCAGTGGAGAAGACCTGTGTCAGGACGGAAGGGTATCAGTTTATCTTGAAGACCACTACTATTCAAAGAGTGACTGTGCTGTATGCTTTAAGCGCGTAGACAATTATACAGGTGACACTACTTACATTTACCATGGAAACGATGGAACGGGAATGCCTTGGAACGACACAGCACAGATAGACTTCCTTAATCCTGCTGCAAGGGAAGCCGTAATACAGCAGATCATGAAAGTTGCTGCAAACTTTCCTATAATAAGGTTTGATGCTGCCATGGTACTTGCAAAGAAACATATCAGAAGGCTTTGGTATCCAGAACCAGGACACGGAGGGGACATTGCAAGCCGCAGCCATTATGCACTTTCATCAGAAGACTTTGAAAACCGCATACCGAATGAATTCTGGCGTGAAGTCGTAGACAGATGTGCAAAGGATATGCCTGACACGCTGCTCCTCGCAGAAGCATTCTGGATGATGGAAGGCTATTTTACAAGAACTCTTGGAATGCACCGCGTATACAACTCTGCATTCATGAATATGCTTAAAAAAGAGGAAAACCAAAAGTATCGCGACACTGTAAAAAACACAATTAAATTTGACCCTCAGATTTTAAAGCGTTTCGTAAACTTCATGAACAACCCAGATGAAGAAACGGCCGTAGCTCAGTTTGGAAGGGGTGACAAATACTTTGGAGTCTGTACGCTTATGATAACAATGCCAGGACTTCCAATGTTTGGACACGGACAGATTGAAGGCTTTGAAGAAAAATATGGCATGGAATATACAAGGGCATACAGAGACGAATATCCAGATGAAGGACTTGTAAACCGTCACTGGCATGACATTTTCCCACTCTTGCATAAGCGCTATCTTTTTGCACAGATAGAAAACTTCCTGTTCTATGATGTATGGAGCAACGGAAGCGTAAATGAGAACATCTTTGCATATTCTAACGGCGTAGGAAAAGAGCGGACTGTCGTATTCTATAATAATAAGTATGAACGGGCAGACGGATGGATCAAGCAGTCCTGTGAATATGCAGTAAAGACAGGAAGCGGTGAAAACGATGTAATAATGCAATCTAAATCGCTTGCCGAAGGCCTCCTGCTTACTCCAGGACATGACCATTTCTGCATCTTCAAGGAACACAGAAGCGGACTCTGGTACATCAGAAAAAGCGATGACATAATTAATCAGGGAATGTTTGTTGCACTCAATGGATTTGAATATCAGGTTTACATTGACGTCCAGCAAGTTTCTGATACAGCAGAAGGCAAATATTCAAAGCTGCACGAACTTTTGAACGGAAAGGGAGTCCCAGACCTTGAAATAGCATGGCAGGAATACAGATACAAAGATCTGTATGCAGCCCTAGAAAAATTTGCAACGCCAGAATTCTTTACGACAATTCATACGCTGTTTACGCCAATACCAGTTCTTAGCGCTCAAAAAATAGAATTGCCGAAAATTGACAAATTTCTTGCAAGCATAAAAGCACAGGCTATTGAATATTACACGATGGAAGAAAAATTCGTCTCTGAAGAATATGCAAATAAAGAAATTTTTGCAGAGGAATCTTCAAAGCGAAAGACAACTCAGAAAGAAATGCGTAATATTCAAAAGTCAATAGAAGCAACTCCAAAACAGAGGTATGCAGCATTCTGCAAGCAGATAGAATTCCTTGCAGCATCAGCAGCCGCAGCACAGGGAGCTGAAAAAGCAATATCAGATTCTTCAACAACAAGGTATCGTAATTCTAAATCAACCACAAAAACAACATTTGATAACGATATTTATGAAGGACTTATAGCCCATGAATATTCAGCAGAAATTCTTTCAGGATTTGCAATGGTTTCTACGGCCGGCATGAATTGCTGCCTGAAATGGGGTTACAGCAGAAAACTGACAGAATACATTATGAAAGCAGGAATGGGAGAGCAAAACATAAAGGACACCTTCCTTAAACTGTTCAGCGTAATGCCTATAAGAAGCCTGAATTTCGGAACATCCAGTTACTTAAAGTCAACCTACGAAGTAGCAAAAAATCTTACTTACGGAGATAATTCTCGCCTTCTTACAGGTGCAAATGACTTTAACGGAACAAGATGGTTCAACAAAGAACAGATGGAATCTACTTTGTGGTACATACTCGCATCTGTTTCAATGTACAGTCCTCGCATTATGAGAGAAAACATATACAAGCTGTATAGAACTCTTAAAACCGCACAGGAAAATGCAAATTACAAATGCGAAGACTTTATTGCAGTCTTTACGCCTGTCAAAAAGGCACCTGCCAAAAGGAAGGCATCTTCTAAGAAGACTTCTTCCAAGAAGGCAGATTCAACTATGACAGAAAAAAGAACTGCAAGAAAATCTAAAACAGATTCAAAGAATTCAAAATAGAAATAAGGCAGTCTAAATCATCAGGCGCAATAACCGGTTTATTAACATAAACCGGTTTGAACGCCTTTATTACAGACTCATCGCGTTCTGATGTTTCTCCGATGCAATGCTGAATGAAGGTTTCATCTGCAGACGGAGAATTACGGGCTACAAGAACTACAGCACCGTCATCATCAAAAGCCCCTTTCTTTAGCTTTGAAGCAGCATAGGCCTGGCTTGTTTCTCTGTCCGCATAGACTTTATACTTAGTAAAAAGTTCCTTACATGCATCTGAAACATCTTTTTCAGACACATCAGAAGGATATACAAAGCTTCTTAACAAAAGAGAATTTGCCTTAAATATATGCTCCATACGCTCAAGGTTCGAAGGATCTGCAGGATCAGCCTTACTCCTTTCTTCCAAAGGAACAAAGCTGTCCATTACCATAACCTTTCCTTCTGCATCAAAACGTAAATTTTCAGAAACAGGAACTATAAATCCATTTACAGGCAAAGCAAGCTTCCAGCTGTACAGCCCCGAAACGAGATTTCCATAATTGCCTACTGGCAGGGCATAGAAAATGTCACCGCATACATTTTTCTTTATGCGCGAAAAGGCAAAAGTATAAAAAAATGCCTGAGGCAGCAGACGTCCTATATTAGCAGTATTTGCAACAGTCAGATGGTACTTTTCTACAAGCTCAGTGTTGCTGAATACTTTTCTTATAAGATCATGGCAATCCTTTTCAGTTCCATCAACTTCAACAGGATATACATTTCCTCCGTTCCATACAAAGCAATCTTCATCCATGCCACGGAATTTACCTTTAGGAGCAAGCAAAACGCTTTTTACAAGCTTTTTGCCCTTCAAGGCCTGTGCCATACATGCACCCAACTCTCCTGTGGTAGCATCCAGCAATATTGACTTCTGGGAATTCATCTGAAGTACTGTCTCTAGGGCAGCAGAGAGGTATGAAACTCCAAAATCCTTAAATGTTCCCGTAGGGCCGTGATACAGTTCCATAATAAACAGATTGTCGTCCAGCTGACGCACTACAGGCTCAAAATAAAAGGCTCTTGTTGCAATAGCCTCACATATAATAGGACTAAATTCTTTATTTATTAATGCAGAAGTCAATGTTCCGGCAAGATTTGCAAATGAAGTTTTCTCATCTGCATACAAAATCCATTTACGAAGATCTTCACATTCATAGGGAACGTACAAGCCACCGTCCGCAGGCATACATTTTAACAAAGCCTGACTAAAGCTTACAATATTTTTTTCATCTCTTGTACTTACAAACTTCATGTTTTATTTCCTTAAAATAGAATTATTACAATAGATTTATGCGCTTATTATACCATATACATAAAAAATTGTTCTAGTACATAAAAATTCTTATAAATTTTCCCCATTTATCTTTTATATAAAATGATATATGCTTATGCCTAATGGCAAGTAATATTTTAGATGAAATTATAGAAAAGAGAAAAGCAGACATACAGGAAAAAGGCTATGCCTTTGGGTTTGAAATACCTCTACAGCGTACAAGAGGAAGGCCCGTTCCATTTATAGCAGAAAAAGGCGTTGTCCTAGAAATAAAAAGGGCTTCTCCAAGCAAAGGAGACATAGCACCTCAGTTAAATGCTGCAGATACAGCCACTGCATACGCAGAAGCAGGAACAAGCGCAATATCAGTACTTACCGAAACAAACTACTTTAAAGGTTCCCTACAGGATTTAATTACAGTCTGCAAAGCCGTTGACGACTATGCAAACGCTCATCCAGATGCAAAAAAAATAGCCATATTAAGGAAAGACTTCCTTCTTGCTGCTGAAGAAATAGACATTGCCTACCAGTGCGGAGCCGATGCCGTACTTTTAATAGCACGAATTCTTGACAAAGATACAATGCTTTCAATGGCATCTAAGTGTGAAGAACTTGGAATTACAGCATTCATCGAGCTCAGGCTAAAGGATGACCTTAAAAAACTTGAATTTATAGCAAAAAAAGTCAGCAAAAAATATATAGTCTGCGGAGTAAATGCCCGTGACTTAAAGGATTTCAGCATAGACCTCCTTACCCCTGCAGGACTTATGTCAGACATACAGGCAATACTGGGCAAAGATGCACGCATTATATTTGAAAGCGGAGTCCGAACCCCAATGTCTGCAGATTTTGCAGGAAGCCTAGGCTTTACAGGAATGCTTTTAGGAGAAGCTGCCGCAAGAAAGCCTTCAGAAGCCAGCGCTCTTGTAAGCAACTTTGTAAATGCCTCAAAGACAGAGCATTCTCAGTTCTGGCTTGAATACTCACAGACCCTTCATGAAAGGACTGCAAGGGGGATAAAAAGGCCCCTGGTAAAAATCTGCGGGCTAACAACTGCAGACGATGCCCTTGCAGCAACTCTAGTCGCTCCAGATTTCCTAGGCTTTATTTTCAGCGGAAAAAGCAAAAGAAATGTAAGCGCTTCTACAGTACGGCAGGTACGGACAATACTTGACGAACATTTTGACCAGGAAGCGGAAGAAATTCCAGAAACCTGCGAGCCAAATTTTGATACAGATCAAAAGCCGAGACTTGTAGGCGTCATTACAGAATGTGACAGCAATGAAGGCAAAGAAGCAATAGCACTTGTAAAAGAAGGAATTCTCGACATAATCCAGCTGCATGGCCAGACTGCTGCTGAACAGTTTTTCCAGAGAAATGACATAAAGCAGATTCCTCACTATGCAGTCGTCAATATAAGCACTCAGGACGATATAGATAAAATTGCAGAATTAAGGAAAAAAGGTGAGCCTAGGATTCTTATTGATGCAAAATCTGGAAATGAATTAGGCGGGACCGGCAAACAGATAAACGCTCAGCTAGTCCAGCAAGTAGCAAAAAAAATGAAGCTCTGGCTTGCCGGCGGCATAAATCCTCAGAATGTTGCAGACGTCATCGAAGCTTTTCAACCTGAACTTATAGACATTTCAAGCGGAATTGAATCAGCTCCAGGCATAAAAGATTATGATGCCCTTTTAAAACTTGACCAGGAGATATCAAAGGCAAAATGAAATTATTCTACAATCTTTCGGGTTCTATCCTTTCCGCATTAAAACGTTTTCCGGCGGTATTTTTACTTACATTCTGTACTGCTGCATGCGCTTCAATATTAACCATAACTGATAACATAGACGGAAATTATGAAGACTTGGAGAGGACGCTAAAAGCCTTTGCCTGCTCATCAATATGGTGTGCCGTACTTTCTTTTCCTGCCCAGTTATTTGCAGAACAAAGCCGAAAAAAATATTTACAGACAGCCATACAAGTTTTATGCATTACATTCTGCTTTGCCTGGTATTTTTTCTGCCTAAACCTCCAAAAAGACAGGTTCTTTTTAATCTATGCATCAACGCTTACAGCATTGCTTGCAATAAGTCCTTTTGCCCTAAAAAATACGCAGAACAAAAATGAAATAATCCCAAACATAATAACTTCCCTATTTCAGGCCGTAATTATCGTTTCTGCCATTTCTGTAGCACTAGCCATAATCATAATGGCCATAGACTCTCTATTCGATCAGGATTTTATGGACTGGATACTGCCATCCCTTTTAAGCTTCTGCTGGATAGCAATATTCACAGACTATTTCATAGTCAATGTTTCAAAGCATCACGTAGACATTTCAATACCGCGCTTTCTAGGCGTATTATTTTCATCAGTACTAGTACCGCTTTATGCAATTTTTATGGCAGTACTGTACATATATTTAATAAAATGTGCGGTAACAAAATCCTTTCCAATGAGAGACATGAACCTGTTCTGCAGTTATGCCACAGCCCTTTTTTTAATATTAAGCCTGACACTCAGATATTTTGACACAAAGCTGGCTAAGATATTTTACAGCATAACGCCTTTTGCAATTACTCCTCTCATAATAGTCCAAACAATAATAACGATTGACCGCGTAAAAGCTCATGGAATTTCAATGAACAGATACGCAAGCATCCTTTACATAATGCTCTCGATTATCTTTCTTGTGTTCTCCTTAATGCAAAAAGGACGCTTTTTACTGCATATATGTCCAGTTCTTGCGGTCATTGCCCTAATAGCAGGACTAACTCCATTAAACCTAATGGACGTTCCAATCCGCAGCCAAACAGGAATAATCTATTCAGTCCTCAAAAAAAGCAATCTGTACGAAGATGGAAAAATCCTTACAGATAAAACGAGAAGCATGCTTTCTGCAGAAGACAAAAAAACAATCATAAGAGCATATAATAAAATAAAAGGCATTGATACGAATCCTTTTAAGGACTTTTCGAAGAGTTTTGGATTTGAAATTTCAGATAAAGGCATCCCTGATGCATACAGATATTCCTTTTACATAGAAATC
>JAILPY010000012.1 GCA_024699235.1 Treponema sp.
TCAGAAAGGGTTACTTCACCGCCAGCTGCATCTCTTTGTGCCGAAATCATGCAAGCCTTGTTTATGACAGACTCAATCTTGGCACAAGAAAAGCCCTTAAACTTTTTTGCTAGAGTTTCAGGCGAGCATCCTGAAGAAAAACTTTTCCCCTGAGCATACATTTCAACCAGCCGCCTTCGAGATTCATCGTCAGGATAAGGCACCGCCACACGAGCATCAAAGCGTCCAGGCCTTATAAGAGCAGGGTCAAGAGCGGATATGCTGTTTGTTGCAGCTACAACAAGAACGCCTTCGGCAGCCTCAAAGCCATCCAGTTCGTTCAAAAGAGCCGTAACAATCCTAGTATTTTCAGTTTCAATTGCAGAACCAGAATAATTGCGTTTTGTACCAATTCCGTCAAATTCATCTATAAATACAATGCAAGGAGCCTTACGCCGAGCCTTTCTAAACAGAAGCTTTACCTTCATCGGGCCAATGGCCATGAACATGCTTTCAAAATCCGTTGCCTTAGCAGGAATAAAGTTTACTTTTGCTTCGCCTGCAAGTGCCTTTGCAAAAAGAGTCTTGCCGTTGCCAGGTTCGCCTTCAAGCAGAATTCCCTTTGGCATCCTCATGCCTTTTTTTCGGTAAGGCTCTGGATTCTGCATCATGTCCATAACCTGCTTCATATCTGACTTAAGGCGTTCCATACCGACAATATCCTTAAAAGTCTTGCCGGTATTATGAACAACCTTAAAAGTATTAGGAGAAATAAACTTGCGGAATGCAACAGTGATTATGCCGAAAAAGAACAGATAAAAAATTATGTCCAGCATAAGCGAAATAATTTCCGTGCTGTCAGCTTCTTCTTTTACCTGTACATCATGACGCAAAAGGAATTCCTTTAGTAAAGGGGATTCCGGATTCTGAGTTGCATAATCAGTTCCGTCTAAAGAATAGACAATGCTGTCAGTCTTTAAGGTAACAGATTCAATTTTATTCTGCTCTACAAGAGCATAAAACTGACTGTAGGGAACAGACTGCCTGTTGCCGTCAAAAACCTTATCGCCAAAAAACAGAAAGACTGCAGCAGCAGCAAAAGCAATAGCTAAAATACAAAGAAAAGCACGTCTTTTGAATACAAGTTTATATTTCACAAGTTTACCAGCCTATAAAGGCTGTTCGAAAACTTTGGCACTCACCTTATTTCCAAACAGCCCTATTATAATTTAATCAAACTTTACGTTATCTTCGTCATCTTCGTTGACAACTACATACCATTTGCCAGGAGCATTAACCCAGTACTTTTTGAATACATCAAGGACCTGGGATGCCGTAGCGTCATGAATCTGAGAAACAATCTTGCGGAAACGGAATGGCTCTCCGTATGCAAGCAGATTATAGACAATGCTTGCTCCCATACCCTGTACGGTTGCCTGAGGACTGTAAGTTGCAATAATCTGTGCATTCTTATAGCTCTGAAGCCTCTTATCTATAGAAGAAAATTCATACTTGCCGTCTTTACCAGTACTGTCTATCAGCTTTCCCTGCTCCATATATCCTCGAGCCTCATTTACTCTCGGAACAAATTTTTCAAGGTCAGACATCCTGTAAAGGCTTTCAACGCCAAGAGCTGCCTTTCTTCCGGAAATGTAAGCATTAGGAGTATAGCATACGCCGTAATGTTCGCGTACTACATTAAACAGCAGGTCATTATACATGTCAGCTGCAAGAAGCATTGGCAAATAGTCATCACTGTTTTCTGCAGGGGCAGAAACAATGCGAATGGCGTGGCCGCTTCCCTTTGCAACAGACTCAAGAGTAAATACTTCATTATCGCCAGAAATGACATAAGGGCCAACAACTCCTGCGAGCTCTGCCTGAAGGGCTTCATTATCCCTGTTTTTCTTTTTGTTTGCCTTCTTTTCTTTGCTTGTCTTGCTAGTTTTTTCAGCAATCGTTCCAAGCGTTTTTTCAAGTTCTGTCATCATCTTATCAGCATCAACATTACCTGAAATTACTACAAAGATGTTGGCAGGACGTACTATGTCATTATATAAAGTCGAAAGGCCATCTGCCCATTTTTTTTCCCCTTTCTTAGTAGAAAGAAAATCTACAGAAGCAGATGTTAGGCAGCTCTGCTTTTCATAAGGATGGCCCTTTGTAACCTGCTCAGAAATCTTGCTGTCCAAAAAGGAAATAGGCTTTGTTTTTGCAGGAACAATATCATTCTGAGCACAATTCTGCAGTGCAGTATAAAATCCAGATTTAAAAGAAGGATGCATAAAGCCATCCAGATATAAAGGAAGGGTTTCTCCAAGGAATGCATCAGTAGTACCAAGGGAATATACGCTTCCGTCACGATAAGTAGTTGCATATATAGAAGAACGGGTTTCTGCAAGAGTCCTGCGCCTGGTTTCCTGGTTATAAACGCGAGACCACAAAGTCATAGATTCAAACATAACCTCTTCAAGCCCTGAATAATCAGCAGAATCAAGGTATGTATACCCGCCCCTTACTCCAATATGAACATAATTTACCTTTTTCTTTTCATCATAAAGGAAGTATACAGGTATATTGTTCTTAAGTTTCCTTATCTCATACTTAGGAGGTTCCCATACCATGTATTTCTTTGATGCTGCTAAATCCTGAGTTGGAACATAAATTTTAGTTTTCTGAGGGGTTGCAGTTTCCTTTGCAATCTTTGCAGGATCTGGAGCAAACTTCTTGTCCTTCCACCACATTGAACGCTTTTCTTTTATGATTTCATAATCAGAAAGCCATTTTTCAATAGTAAAGCCTCGTGTCGAAAGTCCATTAGCTTCCATTAATGCCTTTACATATTCGAACGTTCCTGTTGTTGTCATGTAAACCACAAGAGGATTGCTTCCAGTAATATATCTCTTTACCCAATCAACAGCATCTTCCCTTGTAATCTTGCGGATATTATCATAATAGTTAAAGTAATAATCAGCAGAGGAACTTGCCCAGTAACTTCTTAATGATGACAAAAGGCCTTCTGCCGACTGAGTGTTCTTCAGCCTAGAAGCCTTCATCTTATTTATTATGAGTTCCTTCTTTTCAGGAGAAAAGGCATATTTTTTGCTTACGACTGTAGGTATCTGCTTTTTTATTATTTCATCAAATAAAAAGTCATCAGTTATTTCTGTTGTGCAGGAAATTGAAAAAAGACTGCCAGACCTTCTTGCTGCATAAGACACATCTATTGCGCCAGCATTAGTAAAATTATATCGTTTCTGAGCAAGCATTGCCTGCTTAAAGTCTTCCTGGTCTTCATCCAGCAAGGATGCAATATATGCTGCTATATAAGAATCCTTTTCATTATATTCCAAGTCTGGAGCACGGAATACAATAGAAACATCCCCTATCAAAGAATCAGATTCACGAACAAAGGCAGACTTAACCCTTTTTTCAAGCGGACTCATAGAAAGCTGACCCTGAAGGGAAGGAGCGCTGTTGCCGTTGTTGCTCCAGGTTCCAAATATTTTCTTTGTCAGATCGTAAGCTTCTTCTGGCGTAACGTCGCCGCCAATAAACAATGCAGAATTAGCAGGAATGTAATACTTACTCTGCAGGTCCCTCATCTGTGCCACAGTAGCATTCTTTACTACATCAACAGAACCGGAAACATCAAGACGGTAAGGTGCTTCCGGGAACATTAACTTTTCAACATAGTAAGGAAGATAAGAGCTTTCATCCTTAGTCTCACCCTGAATTTCTGTAAGTACAACTTTCTTTTCGTTTTCAAGTTCCTGTTCATCCATCAAAGGAGCGCGGATTGCAGCATTCCAGAAAGCCATACCGTTTTCCAACTGGTCAGAAGGCAGCGTAAAGTAATAATGCACGCAGTCAATTTCTGTATAGGCATTCCATTTTGAAACGCCCATATCCTTTACGGCACGCTGAACAGCTGCAGAATTTTTATACAGTTCATTACCCTTGAACATCATGTGCTCATACAGATGAAAAAGCCCTGCATTTTCAGGAGTCTGTGTTGTAGCACCTGCCCTTACAGCTATTTCAATGTAAACAAGCGGTACAGAATGATTTTCCGCCACAAAAAGGAAAAGCCCATTGTCTAATTTGTACTGATATAAATCTTCAATAGGAGTCTTTTCTGCATAAACAGTCAGTGCAGAAGACAATAGAAATGCAGCTACAAAAGCCAAAAATTTCTTTAATTGTTTCATAAGCTAAACCTCTTTTAAATGAACACCCTTCTTTAAAAAGAAGGGTGTTCTCTACTTAGAAACAATATTCTTACATTTGTAGTTACATGTAATATTTATTTTATATTAAATTATGCCCGGTTCCATCCCTTAGAATTCTGGCGTATTGTCATAAACTTTTTGTACATGCCGTCATTTTTCATTAACTGGGAATGAGTTCCTGCCTCTGCAATCTTACCGCCGTCTATGACAAGAATTTTATCCGCATTGCGTATGGTATTCAGCCTATGGGCAATTACAATAAGAGTCTTGCCCTTACATAATTCACTTATGGCATTCTGGATAAGCCTTTCATTTTCAGCATCAACGCTTGCAGTTGCTTCATCAAGAATTACTATAGGGGCATCTTTCAATATGCAGCGGCTAATGGAGATGCGCTGCTTTTCGCCACCGCTTAACGTCGCCCCTCCTTCTCCTATTACAGTATTAAAGCCATCCGGCAAGGCCATGATAAAATCATAGCATCCAGCCTTTCTGGCAGCGTCATAGACCTCCTCCTTCGTTGCATCAGGACGGCCTATGCAGATATTGTTGTAAATTGTGTCCTGAAAAAGATATACCCTCTGGAAGACCATGCTGATATTATTCATAAGTTCAGAAAGAGGTATGGACCTTATATCCTTTCCCCGAATCTTCACACTGCCCTCATTACAATCCCAGAATCTGGCTATAAGATTTGCAATGGTCGTCTTTCCGCTTCCGCTGGAACCTACAAGTGCAAGCATCTTGTTTTTCTGCAAGCCAAAGCTTACATTATGCAATACTTCCTTTGTACCATATCCAAAGCTTACGTTCTCAAAACTGATTTCATCTGTGCCATTACCAGCAGAAGCATCAAGATGTTCAGTTCCAGAATCCTGAAGTTCAGTTTCATTAAAAAGGCTTTTTATCCTGTCCATACAATTTTTCATTACCGTAAGGCGACTGTTTTGGCCGTACAGTACTTTTGCAGGAATAAGAAAATCAAAGACAAAAATCATCATGCCCAAGAGATATATAAGCGATATCTGATGAATTGAAAACAGATATAGGCCAGCGACAAGAATTCCTGTAGTACCGATTGCAAAGAAAACATTCAGCAAAAGCTGCAGGCAAGACTGATTTTCTTCAAACGCAATGCTCGTCTTGCAGGAAGATTCTATCCTATCCTTAAAATCCTTAGATTTATCGCCAAAAAGGTTATATGTCTTTATAATTCCTATGCCCTCTGAAAAATCCAAGGCAGATTCTGTAAGTTTCTGAGCTTCTTCCTGCCTTACCTTTGCATCCTTTAATCCGCTTGCAACAGAAAGGTTTCCTGCAAAAACCAAAAGGATTAACGCAGCAAGGCCTACAAGGCCTAGCCACACATTCATAACAAAAAGGAATGCTATCATGATTACCTGAGAGAAGATTTCACTCATCAGGTTTGCAAGGTCCTGCATACAGTTTTCTTCTATAAAGACCATGTCGTTTGACAGTATTGAGCTAATCCTTCCCAAATTGCCTTCAGTAAAATAACCCATAGGCATCTTACGGAGATGAGCAGCAAGGCTGTTTCTTTTTTCTGCAAAAAGAATATATCCTGCAGCAGACTGCAGGCGGTCCGCAATATTCTGCAGTATGCACTGAAAGACAACGCTCAAAAGCATTGCAACTGCCATAAAAATAAAGTCATTAAATGTAAAGCTTCCCTCAAGGAATCTCATTATTGCATAAACGCCAAGACATATAGGCATTTTTATAAGCATAGACTTAATGAATGCAAACACAAAGGCTGCAAGAATCCTTGGCTTATATTTGCCTGAAAAATCTAAAATCAGTTTAATTAGCTTAAGCACTTTCACCCTCCTTATCATTACCAGTTACAGCCCACTCATCAGTTCCCTGTGCAGCATCCCATAAGGCTCTATATTCAGGACTTTCTGCAAGGAGCTTTGACTGCGTACCGGAAGCAATGAGATTTCCGCCCTTTATGACGCAGATATTATCTGCATTGACAATTGAATGCAGGCGGTGAGCAATTACAATGACAGTCTTTCCTTTTATAACTTCTGCAATTGCATCATTCATTTTTTCTTCGTTTTCAGGATCCATGAATGCAGTCGCCTCATCAAAAACTACAATAGGTGCATTTTTTAAAATTGCACGGGCAAGGCTTATCCTCTGACGCTCACCGCCACTGAGCATTTTCCCCCCGTCTCCGGCAGGAGTATCAAGTCCATTCGGAAGGCGCTCAAGAAAGTCCTTGCACTGAGCCTTTTCTGCCGCCTGCATAATCTCTTCGTCTGTAGCATCAAGCTTTCCAAGGCGTATATTTTCTTTAATGGTTGTATTAAAAAGAAACTGTTCCTGGGCAACATAAGAAATCTGACTGTTCAAGGCTTCTATGCTCATGTCAGTAATGTCCTGTCCGCCAATCTTAATGTGGCCTTCCTTGACATCATAAAAATGGACAAGCAGCTTTGCCAGAGTAGACTTTCCGCCGCCGCTTTCACCAACAAGAGCTGTCATTCCCCCCTGAGGAATGTGAAGCGAAACATTTTTAAGGACATTTTTTTCTTTGTAAGCAAATGTAACATTCTCAAAATCAATAGAATAATCCTTTCCCTTAAAGTTCTGTCCACCCTGAATCAAATCTTTTTCGTGCGTAATGGCCTCAATTTCAGAAACCTTTTTGGCAACTTGAGGAATCTTGCCCATAAAGCTCATTGCCTTTAAAAGAGGGCCTCCAACACTGCTTGAAAGACACAGAATCAAAATAAGTTTTGAAAGCGTCGTTGCTCCATGCATCACCATAAGAGAACCTACAGGCAATGCCAAAAGGACAGTACAAGGAATTAATGCAGAATATATTGCCATCCACGGCCAGCATTCTTTATACCAGTCAAGAGTAAAATCACGGTAAGAGTTTACATCGTTTTCAAAGCGCCTGTAAGATTCCCCGTCCCTGTTAAAAACCTTAACAACCTCCATGCCATTTATATACTCAATAATCGTATTATTCATTACTGCGGCCGATTTATAATATGCATTCATCTTCCTCATTCCAGCCTTAAACATCATGCTCATTGCAAACATGCCTATCGGAAGGGTGGCAATGCACAATAATCCCATCCTCCAGTCTATTATGAGCATCGCTATAATGACAATAATCGGCGTAAACAGGTTAGCAAAGCCTTCTGGAATAAAATGAGCAAGAATAAGCTCTACAGATTCAATATCTTCACAGAAAAGCTTCTTTATTTTGCCAGAACCATAATCCTGTATTATTCCCAAAGGCTTTTTCTCCAATGCTGCCTGAACGGTAAGCCTTATCTGCTTTAAAGTTTGATAAGCAGAAAAATGAGAGACCCCTAATCCCTTTACATACAAAAAGGCATGCATTGCAAGACATATAAAAACCCCTGCAATCCGGACTGCAACCTGATTAAAAGAAAGCGGAGCTGCATTTTGCAATACATTGGAAACAAGGCCTTCAATTATCTGATAGACAAACACAAACGGAATTGTATAAAAAATCATTGCCACAAACATCATTATCATGGACAGTAAAGTGTATTTCTTATACTTTCCCGTATACTTTAAAATAATACCAATCATATATAACCCTACCTTTTGTTAATATATACTAACTTTATGGACAAAAAAATTTATCTTCTTATTATTTTTTCAAATGAAGTCCAAGGGCTTCGTTCCAGTTAATAAACTTGCAGATAGATTCATTAAATTTCTTAATTTCAGACCAGTCAAAATTATGGGCAAAAGGTTCGTAAATTATTGTCCAATATGCACTGAGCATAACATGCAGGCTTTTCTTTGAGATTTTATTAGACGCAAGTCCTCGGCTATAAGCCTCTTTATAAAATTTGTATGAATAGTCTGTCATTTCTTCAACCCACACATTTACAAAGTCTGCATACTTTGTACCGTTTGCCGAACTTAGCAAAAGACAGAAGGCATCCCGTCTCTGATACAGAAAGTCGTACCACCAGAGCATTACGTCTTCTTTCATCTGCCAGCTGTCATAAATAAACTGGTCAGTCTGCTCAGAAAGCTTTACAGAACCCTTTTTTACCATAACATCATGAATGTCTGAAATTGCAGATTCAACAAGAGCCGAAAACAAATCTTCCTTACCCTTATAACGCTTGTAAAGAGCGCCTGTAGTAATTCCTGCGCCTTCGCAAATAGCCTTGAGGGATGCATTCAAATACCCTTTTTCGAGAAATTCCTTTTTTGCACTTTCCAAAAGCTTTGGATCTATAGTTTTATCTGAAGTCATTATTGATAATCCAATTATCAATAATTTAATTATCAATCATGATTTTGTCAATACCAGATTTTTACAATAAGTTAAAGAATAATAAAAATACTTTACTGTCAATAAAGCACTTTAATAATAATCACATAAAATTTGCATTTTATTTTAAATTTCTTAACAATATACGATACTATTTTTTGATTTTTGGCTATACTGACCGAATGGACAAAAATTCTTTTAAACCCTATATTCCGGCAGAATCAATTACTCCGGAATTCACCCTTACGTCTGTTATTACAGGCATTTTACTCGCAATAGTATTCGGTGCTGCAAACGCATATCTCGGACTGCGAGTTGGCATGACAGTTTCAGCATCAATACCTGCAGCCGTCATTGCTATGGGAGTTACGCGCGTAATCTTAAAGCGCAACTCGATTCTTGAAAGCAACATGGTACAGACCATCGGCTCTGCCGGTGAAAGTGTTGCTGCCGGTGCAATCTTTACAATGCCAGCACTTTTCCTGTGGGCGCGCGAAGGCATCATTTCAACACCAAGCATCATAACAATCACACTGATTACAGTATGTGCTGCAGTACTTGGCGTTCTTTTCATGATTCCACTCCGCAACTCTATCATTGTACAGGAACACGGTAAGCTTCCTTACCCAGAAGCACAGGCTTGTGCAGAAGTCCTTCTTTCTGGAGAATCTAAAGGCAAAGGAACAAAAGCTGTCTTTACAGGAATGGGAATTGGCGCTTTATTAAAATTCATTACAGATGGATTCGGTTTCATTTCAGGCGTAATTGCAGCTCCTATAAAGTCATTAAAGACAGAATTTTCAATGGAAGTTTATCCAGCTGTAATCGGAGTCGGTTATATCTGCGGCCCAAAAATTGCAGGCATGATGTTTGCTGGCGGCGTTCTCGCTTGGTTCGTATTTATCCCTATGATTGTAAGCTTTGGCGGAGACAGCATACTCTTCCCTGCATCAGCTCCCGTTTCAGAGTTATATGCTAACGGCGGTGCTGGAGCAATCTGGTCTAGCTATGTACGTTATATCGGTGCAGGTGCACTTGCAGCAGCTGGAATCATCAGCCTTATAAAATCACTTCCTTTGATTATCAGAACATTCTCAAGTGCAATCAGCGGATTAAAGAATTCTTCTGCTGCTTCTTCAGACAGAACAGAAAATGACTTAAGCTTCAAATTTGTAATCATAGGAATTATCATTACAATTTTAGCAATCTGGCTCCTTCCTCCTATTCCTGCAGGTCTTTTAAGTGCAGTCCTTATTGTTATCTTTGGATTCTTCTTCGCAACAGTATCTTCAAAGATGGTTGGACTTGTTGGTTCAAGCAATAACCCAGTTTCTGGAATGACAATTGCAGCCCTTATTTTCGTTTCAATCATCCTTAAGGCAACAGGCAACAGCGGAGCTTCTGGATACATCAGCACAATAACAATCGGTTCAATAGTATGTATCGTTGCATGTCTTGCAGGAGACATGTCTCAGGACTTAAAGACAGGATACCTTCTTGGTGCAACTCCAAGAAAGCAGCAGGTTGGAGAACTTATTGGCGGCGTTATTTCTGCTATCTCTATCGGCGGAGTTCTCATTCTTTTGAACAAAGCTTGGGGCTTTGGCTCTGAACAGCTGGCAGCTCCACAGGCAACTTTGATGAAGATTGTTACAGAAGGAGTTCTTAACGGAAACCTTCCTTGGACATTTGTATTCATCGGAGTATTCTCTGCTGTCGTAATTGAAATTCTTGGACTTCCATCACTTGCAGTTGCAATCGGCATTTACCTGCCTCTAGAACTAGGTTCTGCAATTATGCTTGGAGGACTTCTCCGCTGGTTCATTGAAAAGAAGAACAAGGCTGCTACATCAGAAAGCTCAAACGGCGTTCTTTTCTGCTCAGGCTTAATTGCCGGAGAAGGCATCGTCGGAATTCTTCTTGCAGTATTTGCAGTTGCAGGCCTTTCACTTGCACTTCCTTTCAGCACAGGTGCAATAGGCGGTATTGTTGCAGCCCTTATTCTGGTTGGCCTTATCTTAAAATTTGGACTTCCATCAAAATCTGGCAGCAATGACTAAACATAAAAAGTCCGAAAATTATCTTGATTTAGTTTTCGAACACAACCCTGCTTTCCGATATGAAGAATCGGAAAGCGGTGAAATTACTATTTTTGTCGAAAACAAAGGCGTTTTTAACAGGCTGATGCAGCGCTTTTTCGGAAAGCCGAAAGTGTCTAAGATTCATCTTGAAGAATTCGGAAACTTTATATGGAAACAGATTGACGGCACACAGAATGTCAATTTGATTTCCGAAAAAGTTCATGAAAAGTTCGCGGAAAAGGCAGAACCCCTTATTCCACGTCTTGTCCAGTACTTTAAGATACTTGAAAGCAACAGCTTTATTACACGAAAATCAATTTAAAATAAACAGGGCTGTCTAAAAAGACAGCCTTTTTCTTTACAGCATCTCTTCTGCAAGCTTTTCCATTTCACCAGTATTCTTATCTGTCATTGAAATCTTTATTGAAACTTTCTGTTCTGCAAACGAAAGATTTTTGCAGCCTTCTGCCAAGCCTTTATCAAACAAGGCTTTCATTGCCTTTGCGGCAGACGGTGCCCAGCTGCCGTTTTCTACAAAGCCAATCTTTCTGTTCTGATAGTTGCGCTCTGTAAGATGCTCAATAAATTCACGCATTGCAGGAAAAACATTTCCGTTATAAGTAGTAGAAGCAAGAATAAGCTTTCCATAACGGAATGCATTTTCTACGTTTTCATAAACATCTTCACGGGCCAGATCAGCAACAACAACCTTAGGACAGCCCTTTGCCTTTAATATTTCAGCAAGCTTTTCTACTGCCTTTTTAGTATTGCCGTAAACAGAAGTGTATGCAATCATTACACCTTCGGATTCAACACCGTAAGATGACCAAATGCTATAGTAATTCAAATATGATGCAATGTCAGAATCCAATACAGGACCATGCAGGGAACAGATTTTATTAATTTCAAGAGCCGAAATCTTTTTTAGCACAGCCTGCACATTCGGCCCGAATTTTCCGACAATGCCAAAATAATAGCGGCGGGCTTCGCATGCCCAGCCTTCAGGATCTTCTACATCATTAGCACCAAACTTCCCAAAAGCATCTGCAGTAAATAAGATTTTTTCAGAACTTTCGTAAGTCATAATTACTTCAGGCCAGTGAACATTAGGTGCTGCAATAAAATGCAGGGTGTGGGAGCCAAGTTCCAAAGAAGAACCATCGGCAGCCACAACCTGTCGGTCAGAAAAATCGTCTCCAAAATAGCTTTTCATCATTGCAAAAGCCATCTTTGACGAAACGATTCTTGCAGAAGGAAAGGCCTGTGCAAATTTCTGAATGCTTGCAGAATGATCCATCTCCATATGCTGGACTACCAGATAGTCAGGCGTCTTACCGTTCAGAAGAGCCGTTATGTTTCCAAGCCATTCATCGCCAAAAGAAGCATCAACGCTATCCATTACGGCAACCTTTTCATCCATAATCAAATATGAATTATAAGCCATGCCAAGAGGAACAGCAAACTGTCCCTCAAACAAATCTATCTTATGGTCATTTACGCCAACATATTTTACTGCATCAGAAACCTGCATCTTAACCTTTCCCCTGTCAATTATTCAAAGCTTACGTCTGTAATCTGGAAGTAAGCCTTTGGATGTGCACATACAGGACAAACTTCTGGAGCCTTTGTTCCTACAACGATATGACCGCAGTTGCGGCATTCCCATACCTTAACTTCGCTCCTTTCAAAAACCTGAGCGGTTTCTACATTCTGCAAAAGCTTGCGGTAGCGCTCTTCATGACGCTTTTCAATCTTTGCTACTGCACGGAATTTTGCAGCAAGAGCCTTAAAGCCTTCTTCGTCAGCAGTCTTTGCAAAGCCTTCGTACATGTCAGTCCATTCATAGTTCTCACCGTCTGCAGCAGCACCAAGGTTTGCCTTTGTATCGCCTATGCCGTCAAGTTCCTTAAACCACATCTTTGCATGTTCTTTTTCATTGTCAGCAGTGTGAAGGAAAATCTCTGCAATCTGCTCAAAGCCTTCTTTCTTTGCAACAGAAGCAAAGTATGTATACTTGTTGCGAGCCTGGCTTTCTCCTGCAAATGCAGCCTGAAGATTCTTTTCTGTCTGTGTTCCTGAATATTTACTCATGTGTCATTCTCCTAAATAAAATACCTGAAATTACATTTCTTTTTTCCAAAGACCGTGCTTGTTGCACATCTCATAAGCAGCAATCAGCTTTTCACCGTTCAGCATGAACGAAGCTTCAGGCTTTTCTCCAGGCTTAAGCAGTTTTTTCTGAAC
>JAILPY010000056.1 GCA_024699235.1 Treponema sp.
GATCAGAAGACTGCATGAATCTGATATAGTCAATAATAAAAACGGCCCTGTAAATATATTTACAGGGCCGTTTTTATTATTGACTATATCAGATTCATGCAGTCTTCTGATCTATTAAAAGAGATTCTGCAGTTGGTATTACTTTCTGATTTACAATGTCTTTTGTTATGACAAGTTTTTTCTTGCCTTTTACGCTTGGTATTTCAAACATAATGTCTAACAGTACTTTTTCTACGATTGAGCGCAGGCCTCTTGCTCCTGTCTTGCTCTTAATTGCTATGTCTGCAATTTCTGCAATAGCGTCATCATCGAAAGAAAGCTCTACGTCATCAATTGCAAAGCTTGCTTCAAACTGCTTTGTAATTGCATTCTTTGGTTCTGTAAGAATGCGGAGCAAATCATCTCTGTCAAGTTCTTTTAAGGCACATGTAATAGGAAGGCGTCCTATAAGTTCTGGAATGATTCCAAACTTTACAAGGTCATCTGAAGTAACCTGACTTAGAAGTTCCATGCTTGATTCTTCACTTCGATGAGTTCCTGTTGCGCCAAAGCCTATTGAAGATGAAGAAAGTCTCTGTTCTATAATCTTGTCCAGGCCAACAAATGCGCCTCCGCAGACGAAAAGTATGTTTGTTGTGTCTATGTCTATCATTTCCTGATTAGGATGCTTTCTTCCTCCCTGTGGCGGAACTGAAGCATGTGTTCCTTCAAGAATTTTAAGGAGTGCCTGCTGTACGCCTTCTCCGCTTACATCTCGCGTAATGGAAGTGTTTTCGCCTTTGCGTCCTATTTTATCTATTTCATCAATGAAAATGATTCCGCGTTCAGCAGCGCTGACATCACCGTCTGCTGCATTAATAAGCTTTAAAAGTACATTTTCAACATCTTCACCGACGTATCCGGCTTCTGTAAGGGTTGTTGCATCTGCAATTGCAAAAGGCACCTTAAGTTTCTGTGCCAAAGTCTTTGCAAGAAGAGTCTTTCCGCTTCCTGTAGGACCTAATAAAAGGACATTTGACTTTTCAAGCTTGATGTCGCCTTTTGACTGGCCAGAAGCTTTTATAGAAAGCTGCTTGTAATGATTATATACGGCAACTGAAAGAACTTTTTTTGCATAATCCTGACCTACTACATATTGGTCAAGATATTCCTTAAATTCCTTTGGAGAAGGAACGTCTTCCATGTTGATTGGCGTAATTGAATGCCTTTCATCATTTAGTACGGTCTGGCAGGCAGCTACGCAGTTTTCACAAATATAAACGTCAGAAGTAGGTGATTTTACAACACGTCTGCTTCCATCTGCAGGACGACCGCAGAAAGCACAGAACTGCTGTTCGCTTTTTCCAAATCCTCGCATGCTTATTTTTCTCCCTTTTTAGCACTTACCATTATATGATCAATGATTCCGTATGACTTTGCTTCTTCTGCAGACATATAAAAGTCTCTTTCCATGTCTTTTGCTACATCTTCTTCACTTTTACCTGTCTGTTCAGAAAAATATTTTATGGAAAGCTTTTTTAATCGGATTATTTCCTTAGCCTGAATTGCAATGTCACTTTCCTGGCCTTGAGCTCCTCCCCAAGGCTGATGAATCATGACTCTGCTTGATGGAAGTGCATATCTTTTTCCTACAGTTCCTCCTGCAAGGAGAATTGCACCCATGCTTGCTGCCTGTCCCATGCATATAGTCTGTACGTCACACTTTACATATTGCATTGTATCATATATAGCAAGGCCTGCAGTAACAGAACCTCCAGGACTGTTTATGTACATGTTTATATCCTTATCAGGGTTTTCGCTTTCCAGGTACAGCAGCTGTGCAACAACTAAATCTGCATTCTCGTCACGTATTTCTCCGTCAACAAAAATAATACGGTCTCTTAAAAGACGGGAATACAAATCGTACATTCTTTCGCCGTTGCCACTTCGTTCTATAATATGAGGAACGAGTGCATTCATATATTCATTCATTCATAACTCCACTGCATATAATGTAAACAAAAAAACGGAATGTGGCAAGTGTGCAACATTCCGTTTATGTCTGACTAGGGAATAACTTAGTTTTCCTGACCGAGCTTAAAGAGTTCTTCAAAAGAAACCTTGTCGCCTTTCTGAACCTTTACCTTTTTGTAAAGCTGGTCATAAAGCTTGTTTTCCTTTGCATCGTCAATAAGATATTCCTTTGCCCTAGGATCCTTGTAGTGATCCTTTACTTCTTCAACAGTAATTCCACTGTCATTAGCAATCTTCTTGTATTCTTCTTCAATTTCTTCTGGTGTTACAGAGATGTTGTTTGCACGGAGCAGTGCATCTACGATGATACGGCTCTTAAGCGCCTTTTCTGTATCTCCCGCCCACTGCTTGAGCATAGCGTCCTTTGACTGTCCGCTTGAAGCAACCATCTTGTCGAGCTGTTCAGGCGTTGTCTTAAACTGCTGTGCAATCATGTTCCAGCGGCTGTCATTTTCTGCCTGTACCATTGATTTTGGCAAGTCAAAAGGATTCTTTTCAACCAGCTGAGAAAGAAGGCTCTGGCTCTTTAATTCAGAAAGCTTTCTTGACTTAGCAAGTTCAAGGTTCCTAGAAATGTCTTTTTTCAAGTCATCAAGAGTCTTGTATTTTTCGTTTACATCCTGTGCAAGGTCATCATCAAGGGCTGGAAGGTTACGGATCTTTATCTGCTTAACTGTAACGCTGATCTTTTTAGTCTGTCCTGCCAAATCTGCGTTTTCATCATCTTTTGCATAAGTCTTTGTGATTTCCTTTGTTTCACCTTTCTTCATGCCAAGGATGTCGTCATCAATCTTATAAATATTCTGTCCGCTGCCTACTGTGAATACAAAGTCCTGTCTTTCAGAATCAGGCTTTGCATTGCCAGAATCGTCAAGCTCTTTGTAATCGATGGTAACGATATTGTCTTTTTCTACAGCATCGTCGTCTTTTTTGTCGATGACAACTGCATTGCGTTCCTGAATGGCCTTAAGTTCGTTGTTGAGTTCTGTATCGCCAACTGTAACCTGAGGTTCCTTTATAGTAATTCCATCAAAATTCTTTACTTCTACATTAGGGAATACGTCGTATACGACTGTAAATACAAGGTCCTTTGTTACGTCAAATTCTGGAAGCTTATCCTGCTCAAGGCGAGGCTGTGCATAAGGGAGGGGGCGATAGTCCTTTACGTCTTCCTGACTGAAAATCTCATTAAGGGCCTGATCAATTAAATCTCCCAGTATTTCTGCTTTAAGGCTTTCACCATATTTTGTTTCAAGAACAGATACAGGTACATGACCTTTTCTGAATCCAGGAATCTGAATGTTCTTTGCATACTTTGCAAGATTTGTTTTGTAACCGGCAGCTACATCCTCTTTTGCTACGGTTGCAGTCAGTTTTACTGCTGAATTTTCTATTTTTGTGATTTCCTTTGTTACGTTCACTTGGAAGCCCCTTGAAAAATAAAATATCAAAAAAAAAGCGATTCAGAATAATTCTAAATCGCTTATCTTTAGAGCGGAAAACGGGAGTCGGACCCGCGACATCCACCTTGGCAAGGTGGCGCTCTACCACTGAGCTATTTCCGCATAAATTGCGTTTTTTTAAGAGCGGAAAACGGGAGTCGGACCCGCGACATCCACCTTGGCAAGGTGGCGCTCTACCACTGAGCTATTTCCGCAAGGAACTTTGTTCACATTTTTTACAACATCTGCCTCATGTTGTCTGTATGGTAAAATGCAAAGAAAGTATTGCGAGAGAAGGGACTTGAACCCTCACGCCTATGGCACCAGATCCTAAGTCTGGCGTGTCTGCCAATTTCACCACCCTCGCATTCTGAAAGTGCCTGACAGGCGAAACGGAGTGTTTCAATATCCGCTATGAGCGATGGGAGGATCGAACTCCCGACCCACAGATTAAGAGTCTGTTGCTCTACCAGCTGAGCTAATCGCCCGAATAAGAAAATGCGTCCGACACGGCTCGAACGTGCAACCTACGGATTCGAAGTCCGTTGCTCTATCCAGTTGAGCTACGAACGCAATTCACTAGCTACCGTCTGCTGTAGTTCGTGCTGGGTGCCTGGTGGGTTTCGAACCCACGACAACCAGATCCACAATCTGGGATTCTACCACTGAACTACAGGCACCATGTAATCGACATGAATGACTTTACCTCAAATTGAATTTTGTGTCAACATGATTTATGAAAAAAAATAAAATTTTCTTCGTTTTTTTCTGATTCCTTTTTAGTATTAATATGAAAGTCTTGTCGTTCTTTTACTCGGGTGCATTTTTTAACTAAGTTCTGCGGCAATTATAACTTTTCATCTTGCAAAGAGTGCACTACACGTCCTGCAAAGAGTACACTACACGTCCTGCAAAGAGTACACTGCACATCTTGCAAAGAGTGCACTACACGTCCTGCAAAGAGTGCACTACACATCTAGCAAAGTAAATGTTTAATGTTAGGGATGCCTGTCATTGCCTTTCAAATGAATACTTTACAGACAGATATTTTTAAACTATTATA
>JAILPY010000138.1 GCA_024699235.1 Treponema sp.
CGCGTCCACTTTGCGACTTGTGTAGTGTACTCTTTGCATCTTGTGTAGTGTACTCTTTGCGACTTGTGTAGTGTACTCTTTGCGACTTGTGTAGTGTACTCTTTGCATCTTGTGTAGTGTACTCTTTGCGACTTGTGTAGTGTACTCTTTGCATCTTGCGTAGTGTATTCTTTGCATCTTGCGTAGTGTACTCTTTGCATCTTGCAAAGTTGCTGTTAATTTATACTAAAGGGTCTTTACCTATATTAAATTCATTGACTTTAGCTACGTTCTTGACTAGAATAAATACATTATTTTTGTTCGAGGTACAGTCTAATGGCAAAAAAAAGCGATAATGCAACAAAAGGAGCCGCACGCGCTCCTCACAGATCTTTGTTTTATGCTTCAGGTTACACTGATGAAGAATTGAATCAGCCTTTAGTAGGCATTATTTGTGCTAAAAATGAGCTTATTCCGGGTCACATTGAATTGGACAGAATAAGCGAGGCTGTTAAAGCTGGCGTTCGCATGGCTGGAGGAACTCCTATTGAGTTCCCTGCAATCGGTGTCTGTGACGGCATTGCCATGGGACACGAAGGAATGAAGTATTCTCTGGTAACGCGAGAACTTATCGCTGATTCTGTTGAGTGCGTCGCAAAGGCTCACCAGTTTGACGCCCTTGTTATGATTCCTAACTGCGACAAGATTGTTCCTGGCATGCTTATGGCTGCAGCACGCCTTGACTTGCCTACCGTCTTTGTAAGCGGCGGCCCTATGATGCCTGGCCATCTTCCTGGCAATGATGCATCAAATCCTTATTCCGGCAAGAACCTTTCACTGACTGATATGTTTGAAGCTGTCGGCGGCCTTGCCGTAGGCAAAATCAATGAAGAGCAGCTGAAGGAAATGGAACACAGTGCCTGCCCTGGATGCGGCGCATGTTCTGGAATGTTTACTGCAAACTCAATGAACTGCCTTACAGAAGTCCTTGGACTTGGCCTGCCTGGCAACGGAACCATTCCTGCCGTAACTGGCGAACGAATTGCATTGGCAAAGCATGCTGGCATGGCCGTAATGAATATGTACAATAAGGGCATTACTGCACGCCAGATGATGACTGCAGAAAATTTCCGCAACGGGCTTGCTGCAGACATGGCATTGGGCTGTTCTAGCAATACAATGCTTCACTTGCCTGCTATTGCCCATGAAGCTGGCATTGAGATAGATCTTCATGAAGTAAATGAAATTTCTAACAGGACTCCAAACCTTTGCCACCTTGCTCCTGCCGGCCATACCTTTATGTGTGAGCTTAATGACGCTGGCGGCGTCCAGGCAGTCCTTGCAGAGCTTGCAAAAAAGAATCTTATTAATACTAGCCTTATGACTGTTACAGGAAAGACTATTGCAGAAAACATAAAGGGCGTTAGGAACCGTAATCCTGAAATCCTTCGTCCTATAGAAAATCCATTCAGCGACAATGGCGGCATTGCAATCCTGTTTGGAAACCTTGCTCCAAACGGAACTGTTGTAAAGCGTTCTGCCTGTGCCAAGGAACTGATGCTTCATACAGGCCCTGCAAGAGTCTTTAATGATGAAAGCGAGGCTATGGAAGCCGTTCAAAAGCAGCAGATTAAGGCTGGCGATGTAGTAGTAATCCGTTATGAAGGCCCTAAGGGGGGACCTGGAATGCGTGAAATGCTGGCCGTTACAGCAGCCCTTGCAGGCCAGGGACTTGATAAGCAGGTTGCCTTGATTACGGACGGTCGCTTTTCCGGTGCAACGCGCGGCGCTTCTTTGGGCCACTGTTCTCCAGAAGCAGCTGTTGGCGGACCAATTGCACTTGTTCAGGAAGGCGATAAGATAACTCTTGACATAAACAATTATAAGATTCATCTGGAAGTAAGCGATGAAGAGCTTGCAAAGCGTAAGGCTGCATGGAAGGCTCCTGCTCCAAAGGTAACGACAGGATATCTTGCACGCTATGCAAAGCTTGTTTCTTCTGCAGATAAGGGTGCAATCTTACAGTAGGGAATTGATAGGATTATGAATGTCCTTATGGAGCTGCTTCAGAACAGAAGCAAGTTTATAGATGAAATTACAGACAGCATTGGCATTAGGAAGAAAGTAGTAAGCCTTCTTGCAATAGGAATGTGTTCCTTTGCAATTTATGGGTTTATTATGGGACTTTCTAACAGCATAATGCAGTCTGTATCTTCTATGGTAAAGCTGCCCCTGCTGTATCTTGCAACAACAGGGATTTGCTTTCCAACTTTCTTTATATTTTACAGTCTCTTTGGAGCAAAAACGACACTTTCAAAATGCATTGCATATATGCTCACTTCCATTTGCGTAATGGGAATAATACTGCTTGCTTTTGCTCCGGTCACTCTGTTTTTCCTTCTTACAAGCAAGAACTATACTTTCTTTAAGCTGTTGAATGTCCTTTTCTTTTCCGTATCGGGCATTGTAGGAGTGAGCTTTTTCTACAAAATGATTATTGCTGTTGACTTAAAGAATTCTGGCTCTTCAGATGATTCGTCAGCTGCCCACGGAGCAAGAAACAAGATTCTCTTTTTCTGGCTGATCTTATATGCTTTTGTAGGAACTCAGCTGGCATGGACGCTGAGGCCTTTCTTTGGCGCTCCAGGAATGCCTTTTGAATTCATAAGGAAATTAGGCGGCAACTTTTATGTGGATGTATTCAGCTCTTTCTTCCGCTTATTTAAATTATAAGAAGAAGTCCTGATATTTTAAACTTATGCACCGTATCCTCTGCAGGGGGTACGGTGTTTTTTTAGGCTTTGAATCCTTGCAGAGTGTTTAACCTGTGACAGGCAAGGGAGTGGAATGTTTGCCGTGACGGCAGTCCTGTCAATTTTCTCTTGCACCGTGATTTATAGATTGACTGAAAACGCTTCAAAATTGCTTTTAATTGTCACTGCCTGAATATCCGATAAAAAAGTGTGATGTGCAAGCTGCATGGGATTTTTTGAATTCATGAATCTTTTGTTCAGCGTGCCGTAAAAAACGCAATCTGCCACACCTTCCACCACTCATTTACGACCCACCTTCTCGAATTAGGCTACGATATCCGCACATTTCATGAGCTTCTTGGGCACAGCGACGTGAGTACCACCATGATTTGCACGCATGTCTTGAACCGTGGCGCCGGCGGAGTGCTGAGTCCCTTGGACAGTCTTTGATTTTACGTGTATCCGTGTAAAATATTGCGGCAAAGCATAAACCATGCTATTATGGTATTTGCGTATCAGTTTATACTGACATTTTTGCTGTGCAAGCCGTTTACTGTGGATACGGGGAATATTTGTTATGTGGACGCCCGCACTGGGGCGCAATTAATTAGAGATATGAATATTAAGAACTTAATGATTCCATTTACATTTAGAAATCGAAACAAACAAGTAAATTTTAATTTAATTGACTATCCCCTGTTTTATTACAAAAATAAAAATGCTCAACAAGATAATATAAGGTATTGTGTTCGTATATTGTTTTGGGCTGGCATGGTGGGACATGGAACAAATTATAAAGAAGCGTTTTTGAAACTTAAGGAAAGTTTTGAAATATATAAAAGTAACAATACTATTTTACCAAAACCATGGGAGAAAAAAGAACTTGAATTTGCTTCTACTGATCGACTGCTAGAATATGAAAGTTTTGCTGTTGACTTTTTTGATAAAATTCTCGCAATGGATTTTTATAACGGATTTTTTTCAGACGAAACTTGTTTAGATCATCTTTCTTACTATGATGAAGAAGAAAGATATAAATATGAACAAAGTATAATTAATAAAGTAAAAAAAACTTATGGAGTTGACATCCAAAAAGTATATAGTTTGCCGTTACCAGATTTATTTAAGTATATTATAGATAACAGAAAAGCATAGAATGCTTCTAATGGGACAGCATGATAATAAAGATAAGATTTTTTAATCGAGTCGAGCTCGATTAAAAAATGAATTGAATTTTAGGGTAAAGCAATGTAGCGATTGTACGCGACATCCGTCGCTTAATACTGTTTACAAAAAAAAGAAGCGTTGCTTCTGAAAAATATAAATTTCTTTATGAGAAAGAAGATTTATAATTTAGAAAGAAATATTTTCGCCTAACAAAGCTTCAAAGCGCATGTCGCGGTCAAGCCGCGCCACCGTTTAAGCAATTGTTATGACGACAGGCGCACTGGCCTGCTTTTTTAGGAAGGTAAAAATGTTAACAGGAAGTAAAATTTTAGAAGAAATAGAAAAAGGAAATATTTGTATTTCACCGTTTGATAAGAAACAACTTAATCCAAATAGTTATAATGTCAGATTAGGAAGTACTTTAAAAGTATATACAGAAAATGT
>JAILPY010000181.1 GCA_024699235.1 Treponema sp.
TACAGTTTAGTAAATGAGTATCTTGAGACTATCACCTCTTTTCCAACGATTAAGAAGTTCTTTTCTGCTATTGATAAAGACTATTGGTTAGAATCAGCAAAATGTCTTTTAAATCAGCCTCACAAAGGGAGCAAAAGATGAATAATTTTGAATTATTTTCACTGATTTTTTTGTTATTGGATGAACGATGGGAAGACCACAAAGAAGACGAAGATTTAGGTCATTTTTTAAGTGAGATGAATCCGTATCTTTGGGACGACATAGGCTCTGCTGACCCTGCTGTTTATTCTGAATTTTTAGACTTCATGAAAGACAAGACTATTGGAGAAGACTTAGGGTATTCTTTGGTTAATCCTTATCTGGATACCATAGAGTTTTATCCGAACTTGAAGCGATTTCTTTCTGATGTTGACAAAGATACTTGGATTGATGCAGTTCATCAGCTTTTGAGTCAGCCTCACAAAGGTGATGACAAAGAATCGGAACAATCAAAATGATACGGTTGCTCAAGAGCCTATCGCTATTCTTGTGGCGATAGGCTTTATTTTTCAGAAAGCCAGTCGACTGTTCCGACCGTAGCACCACCGACCAAAAAGCAGCCCACACCCACCAGTATCATTTCAATCAGCTTTTTGTTTTCTGATTTCTTGTAAGATTGACTGACCTCGTTCAACTGTTCCTGCAAGTTCTTTATTTGTTCGTTCTGCTGCCAATAAAAAAGCTTTTAATGTTTTCATTCATTAAGCTGCCTTCCTAGAAAATCGTAAGCCCCTTATCGCTGTAGTATTTTATGGCTCCTGTATGAAACGGTACTGAAACGCCTGTAACGGCTGTTTTCTGGCTGACTTCCTTTCCTTTTATGTGCGCTTTTCCAAGTTCAGTAAGATTATTGAACAATGCCTCCGTCATTTCGTAGATAAGTTTCTCAAAGCCGCGCATGTAGTTTCTGCATTCGCAAGCTCGATGGAAATCTGCTTCGGACAGGTAAAAACTGAACAAAAAAGAAGAATCTCACAATAGGCAACAAGCAGACCCTCTGCTCAAAAAACGAAAAATGTCTGCTTTACGCTTTGCAGAATCTATAATGCGTTTGCCCTGCATTGAAAAGATAAATGACTCAGAATCTGATACTTGTGTTTCAATATATCCTGTTAAATTATGGCGACTCCGATCATTTGCAATCTTTTTCCTTTCTTGATATGACAGTTCGCCAATTGGAGTAAACTTAATTCCATTGAATGAGAATTCTCTATCAAAATAGAAACCATAGATTGCAAATTTCATCAGTATTATCCTTAGTTCAAATACTTCTCAATAATCTTTTTAATCTCAGTAGAATCTAATCCATTGCCATATTCTTTTGTTACAATTAGATTCTTTCCTACAACAATTCCGTTAGCAGCGTAAAGTTTTTCTTTGGCATCCCAGCGTTTTCTGTAGTTCTCATCATTCATCATACCGCAATGTTCCCAATACCAAATATCACCACTTTCTTCATCTTCAATAGTAAAATCAGGAATCTTCTTAAATCCGCCTACAATTAATTCTTTTTCATAAGTGTAAGGTATATGATTTTCATAAAGCATATTTGCGATTATAACTTCAGATTTTGATCTAACCATTTCTCCTTTTTCAGTTTTGTAAACAAGATTTTCGGCATAATATCTATCATCTACTTTTACAATGCTAGGAACATGGAAAAGTCTAGTAAATCACTTTGCAATTTCAGGATATTTAGAATTCGAATAATCTCTAAGATTGCTAGCATCTTTGTTATAAAGAATAACAAGTTTATTAACTTGTCGAGTAATTGCTGTATAAAGCAATTCTTTTGAAAGTAATAAACATGGTTCATTTAATACCAAAATAACAGTTCCAAATTCAGAACCTTGGGCTTTATGTACAGTTAAAGCATATGCAAGTTCCAGTATAGCTTCTGATTCTTCACCAAAATCACGTTTAGAATATCCGTAAGTTATTCCAGGTTGCGAAGCATATTCAACATTCAAAAATTGAGTTTTATTCCAGTTTGCCATGGCAATTCCAATTTCACCATTTGCAACCATGTTTAAATTTTCTTTACTTTTAGGATACGCTTCTCTAGGTTCGTTTTTAATACAAATAACTTTATCTCCATATACAATACTTTCAGGTCCCATGCGCTTTGGTATATGGTAAGAATTATTTGCAAGGTCAAGGAAATCTTTTCTATATTTTTGTTGAATAATGTGATTAAGATTAATTACACCATGTGGCATATTTCTAACAGGAGCAAGCAGCTGCCATTCTTCAGCTTTGACAGCACATCCTTTATTAAAATATTGATATCCTTTGATTTTTTCTGTAGAACCCAACGAAAGATTAAAATGCTCAATATCATCAATATTATCAGGCAGGACTTCTGTTATAGATTCAAAAACAAGTTTTTCTAACTCTTCATTAGTCGTCCATTGCTTAAAAGTTACATGGCCATTTGTATCATTTATCTTAAGTCTTGTGAAAACATCTTCATCTAGTTCTACATTAAAATTAGGTTGATTAGTCCCATTATACTATATTTCTAGGATATTTTCATTCATTCGTTTTAGGCTGTATGTTTGTTACATGCTTATCAGCGGAACGTTTACTTCGGTAATCCATTCTGTCATTGTATCCAGGTCTATTTCGTGTTCGTCCGTAATCCATCTGGAAATCATGGCAAAGCTTCCCCTTGCTGCATATATGTACTGATATGACTTTTTTAGTACTGAGTCTCTGTCAAAATAGTCCTTGTGGAAAATCTTTTCGCCAAAATGCAAAAGCATGTTCTGTTCAAAATTTGTGCCGCCGTATTTACCCATAAGTACCTTAAAGGTTTCTTTTTTTGACTGTATGTATTCCAGGATAGACCTTAATATCTCTGACTGGTGCCGGTGAATGTTCTTTATCTTTATCTCTATACATAACGGAATTATCTTGTACAATAGTTGAATCTTGTGTAAAATATAGTGCTTAGACTTTAAAAAGTTTTGCATTTACTAAAATTAGGAGACATATATATGAAGTTTACTTTTGATAGGGACGCTATGATTCATGAAATTGCTATTGCACAGGAAATCATTTCGTCAAAGAATCCTGGTTCAATTCTGTCTAACGTATCTCTGGCCGCCCAAAACAATACCATCATCATAAAGGCCACTGACTTCAAGGTAAACTTTGAGACTCAAATACCTGTTCAGGTTATGGAAGAAGGCATTACTACCGTGTATTGCGACAAATTCATGGGCATCCTTAATTCCCTTCCAAGCGGTGAAATTGAATTCAACCAGACTTCAGAGGCCAATGATGAGCAGTCTATAATAGTAACCATTAAGCCTGTAGATAAGAAAATCAAATTCCAGATGAAGAGCATGTCCCAGGAAAAGTTCCCTGACGTTCAGATTTCTGACGATGCTCCTTATTTTGAGGTTGCTTCAAAAGAAATCAAGCACATGATTGCCGAAACTATCTTTGCCGTAAGCGAAGACGAGACCCGTTACTTTATGAACGGCATTTTCTTTGAAAAGGAAGGCGAAAACCTTAACCTGGTAGCTACAGACGGCCGCCGCCTTAGCATTGCAAAGAAGCAGATCCTTGCTGGCGTTAATGACTTTCCTACGGCAATCGTTCATCCTAAAATCCTTTCTATTATACTTAAGCATGCTCCAGAAGAAGGAAACATTGCCCTTGCAATTGTAGACAAGATGGTTTTCTTTAAGTTTGGCAACTATAAGTTTGGTTCTGTGCTTATTGAAGGCCAGTTCCCTAACTACAAGCGCGTAATTCCAGAGCAGCAGCAGTTCTCTTTCCAGATTGAAAAGAGCGACCTTGTTAATGCTTTGAAGCGCGTTGTCCTTATGGTAGACAAAAAGTCCGGCCGAATTTACTTTAACATCAGCCAGGGCGTTCTCCGCATTACTTCGCAGCAGTCAGAAATGGGCAGTGCAGACGAGGAAATTCCTTGCGAATACGCAGCAGATGATATGGTAATTGCATTTAACGTACGCTATATAGAAGAGCCTTTGAAGGTCATTGACAGCGACCGCATTACTTTTGAATTTACAGAAGACATGAAGGCAGTGACGATGAGGCCTGAGCCTGCTTCTGACTATTTCCACATCATCATGCCTATGCAGAAAGAATAGGTTAGGCTTTACGATGTTATAAAGGGCAGCATTTTAGCTGCCTTTTTTATTCAGCGCTGTTTACTGGCTCGGAATAGAAGCATCCTGCTTGACAGAAATGCTTTTATATATTAGATTAAGAAAAACTCGTGAGGGAAAAAAGTTGCAGACAGATATAAAAGTTTATAGAAAGAAACTTGACATAGAAGAAAAATACCCATACTATCTATCTATCTATCTATCTATCTATCTATCTATCTATCTATCTATCTATCTATCTATCTATCTATCTATCGGGGATAGGTCTCTTTCGTCAAATAAATCAGTACAGCATATTAATTATCCCCCATTACTCGCATATAGAA
>JAILPY010000059.1 GCA_024699235.1 Treponema sp.
CTTGCAAATCCTGCAAGGTTTTCTAATGTGTTAAAAAGCAATGGTACGTGTTGTTTCATGTCTGCTAGGGTGAATATTAACGGTGATTGCATTATGCTTATGATTCTGGCATCATTTATGAGATGAACATGATTAAATTGTAATAAAGGTTCTTCAATCATGTGTTTTATGTCATCAGGGATATCATTAGTTTCTTTTAATCTCATCTGTAACTGTTTATCTGCCAGTTTGTAGTATGGTATATAAGACTTTCCGCTAAATTCTGAAGAAAAATAGTGTATTATTCTTGCATCCTTAAGGTATGCAAGTCCTCCTTGTGATGGCTGGCAGTTCCATTCTCCTGGCAATAACTGCATTTTTAGTCCAGTTTGGTAGTTCGCCTCGTTTAAAGCACTCTGATCATGCAAATCGTGCTTTTTAAAAGCTGAGTACTTCCATAGTTCGTTCCATTTTTTAAATAGTTTCCGACTTTCCTCTGATTCTCTTGCAAATACAATACCTCCGTTTAGATTATATCCTTGTATTTTTGTAGCATGAAAACCGAGTTTTTTGTCGCGTTCAAGAAAATATTTTTGGTGCATATGTTCGTTAAGCATGCAGTGTCCATCCAGAACTCCTGCTGTAGTGAATGGAATTGATTCTAAATCTTCAAGGCTTCTTGCAATTATTGTATCACAATCTATGTAAAGAAAATCTCCTTTTATGTATTCAGGAATTGATGTTTTAATTAGCCTTGATCTTTCAACGTTTTTTACATAATCTTCAAAATCTATAGATATTATATTTGTGGCGTATTTTTTTAGGGCAGTCCTTTTCCCTGTAAAGCTTTCAAAAGTTTTGTTGTCTACAAGAACTTCTATATCAGCATTTGCCATGTGCTTGCGAAGGGAATAGACTGACATTACGGCTTGTTCATAATATAGGTCAGATGGTGATGATACTAGTACATAAACATATTTCATATTAATCCTATAAATTCTAATTTGTAAATCGTATTTTAGTATAAAATCCTGCCCCGTACATAAAGGAAAATACATTCGGATAATCTTTGTATAAAGAATTTTTCATATACAATGTGTTTTCAAGTCCAAGATATACTCTTCGAGATACCGGTAACTCATATGTCAAAGTTGCATAGTTTATAAATTCCCATCCGACAGAAGCCTTTTGCTGTAATTGATTATAAAAGTCATACATAAAATATGAACGTAATGTAAAGTCTATGACAGAACCTTTTTCAAAAAGCCATTTCCATTTACCAACAATTTCTGCTCCTAATGTATAACTGTATGGACAGTAAAAAGTATCAGGCTTTACATAATTTCTTCGGAAATAGAAAAAATCAGTTGTTCCTAATAAAAGGAAATCTGTATGTAATTGGAATGCCATATTACTTTTATCAAAATTAATCTTATGATTTACAGCAAAACCTGGGGCTAATGATGTAAAATTAAAGAAATTTTGCCATATAAAATCATAATCAAGAACAAAACCTATTGAAGTATCAGTGTTATATCCTGTATTCAATTCTCTTGCCCATAACATTCCACTGCTAAATAGGTGAATGTTATATCCAATTTTTTCCTCGGCTTCTTTAAAACCTTTTCCTGAAGGAGAGCCGATTCCACCTCCGAATTGCAATTGAAATTGACTGTATGGTGAATTTGAATCATGAGTGTACGGATCTCCGTAGTCAACATTTAATTCAATGCCAAAGAATCCTGGATACGTTTCTTCGATTTTGTTATAATCTTTTTGAGGTGTTGTAAATCCATACGATGCATTGACATAAGATCTTAGTGAAAGGTCCTGTATGTTTCCATAAGTTCCGACAGGTTTATGCCCTGTTGTAAAGTCTGTATATAGGCGCATTGGATTTAAGATATATCCTAAAGGTTTCCATAAGTTGCTGCCTTCTATAGAAAGTCTGTACAGCATTTCTCCTATAGCAAATCCTCCTAGGGTAGTATATATCATATCGTTTTTAGAGGGAGCGTTTGTCTCAAAAAAGTATTCCCATGCTCCAGAACCAAGGAATGCTATTGCTGTAGAGCCTAATGCACTGAAATTTGAATTCCTGGCTCCCATGTAATAAAGGCTTCCCTGGTAAGGATGTAAGACGAAATTTGTCCAGTACCAGTCAGTATCCCATACCCAGCTATGTTCATAAAAATGTGAGGCATCATCCCATGTAACTTGTGCCCAGTCAGATTTTGAAACCCACCTATTCCAAGATCCTATTACAAGACTTGGCATTATTATTGAACTTATCCCTGTTGGATATGATATTTTAAAATCTTCCTCAGCAGTCGTATTTAATACAGGTTCTCCGAATAATTGAGAAAATAGGGATAATAAAAAAAATAATAATATAACAGGTTTTCTAAACATGGTATATTATTATATAAAAATAGAAGCCTTTATACAATCGAAATGTTGTTCAAGTTATTTTTTTTCACCATTAATAACATTTAACTTTGACCAGTTTTGCTTTTCAAAAATGTTATCATGAACTGCATACCATTCATCATCTCTTATTCTGAATCCATTATTTACTGAAGTTCTTACAGCATTTGCTTTGCTTAAAGATATTATGCACTCTCTATTTTTTTCCTCAGTAGAAAGTTCTTTTATAAGTTTTCCTGTAAAAGGATTTATAGGTTCTTTTATTATTCCTTTCATAGCTATTGCAGGTGTATCGGCCTGTGTCATAAATTTTAAATCTGAATGAAATTCTTTGCTGGCATGGAAATCTTTTACCATTAGCAGAGGATTAAACCATTCATATGTTCTAGGCATGCTTGAATTTTCAAATAAAGGTGATTTTTGTCCTGAACCATGATCAGCAATCAAAATGATTCTTGTATTGTCATAAACTTCATTCTCTTTTAAATAATCAAGCCATTCTGAAATTCTGCTCATGCTGGCTGCTAGGCCGTGATATCCCCTATCATCTGACCATTTGCTAGATCCATAATTTGTAATTATTTCTTTAGGTTTGTATTCTGGGGCTTGACAAAAACCTGTGTCATGAGTTGCTTCGTTATCTATGAGTATAAAATTTTCATTTTCACTTGATATATCAGTAAGTTCTGGCAGAAAATCAAGGACAGAATAACATCTGATAAAATCTGTATTACCTATCAGAGCCGATGTTGAATCATCTTCTTGCCACCAGTCTTTGTAGTGAATTACAGGACGTATTATGAGAGGACTTAACTTAAATATGCTGAATAAAAGCATGTTTCGTTTTATAAGGGTGCTTTTTATAGGAAGCTGAGGGTAATTATTTTCTTTATACCATATATCGTCATATTTTCCCTGCGCAGATTTTGCGGAAATGCTATCGTGCCCATTGAACATCCCGTAAATTGGAGGCGTATCATAATTTGGGTATGGAGGATCAATAACGTCACATTTATATCCATGCTTTTCAAATATGAAAGGCATAAGGCTGAGAGACTGGTTGTGTTTCTCAACCATTGTAATGTCTCGTTTATGATTCATTTCCCATGGAGTATATTCATATCCACCATATAGACATGGAGCTCCCTGAATTGTCCAGCTTGCAAATGACACCGTATTGGGATAGAACGTAAATCCTGTAAAATGATTTTTTAAGTCAGGAAGTTCGTCCATAAGGTCTGGAATTAAGTATCCTGCGGCTCTGTCTAGCATGAATACTATTACATTTTTTTCAGTTTTACTCAAATGAATTATTGGTTCTGTGTTTGATAGCTGAGTTGTCTTTTTAGGAGTAATTTTAAATCCTTTTTGAATGGTGATACTGTTTACAACTACAGTAAGTGCCATAACCATGCAAGATATTATTAGCACACTTTTTAATATATGATGAAATTTTTTACATAATAAAACAAATATTGCAAAAACTATGGCAAGTATTGCAAGGGTATTTGCCATAAATTCTGAGACAGAAGGAAAAAAACTTCTGTGTTCAGAGAATTCTAATTCAGGAGAAATTATTCCATAGTTTCCTTGGAAGGCAAATGTATTTAATGTGCCTAAAAAAAATAGTATGGCAAAAAATATTGCTATGTAAGATTGAGTTTTTTTTCCAAACAGAAAATAAACGCATGATGGCCAAAATACGAAAAGCCCAAATGCTTGAAATGCTGTATTATAAAGAAAAAAGAAAGGAGATATGTATGAATCTATGTAGGAGTATTCGGATGGTGATGACGAGATAAGAAGTGATGGTATTACAAGTCCTGCAAGCAGGAACAGACCTAATGATGACAATGCAAAAAAACTATTCCTGACTTTTTTTTCTTTACTGAGAAAATCGAGCTGATTTCTTATTATTACCGATAGAATGTATTTTAGCAGAGGAATAGCAATAATAAAGCCAGAGGCTATTATTACTGGAGTAGAATGTTCTATATTTGCCTTTAATAAATATAAGTCAGTTATAATCAATGCTAGTACGACTAAACTATAAAAAGCTTTTATTGGATTCTTTAGCTTGTAAAATATATTTTTTACAAGTGAGAAAATGTTGTTCATTGTCCAGTAAAGTACTAGGCCTGCTGGAGAAGCATAAAGAATGATAAGGAAAATTAGAGCCATGCCATATATAGGAACTTTTTCTTTTAGACTGAATCCTTTCGTATAGACAATGCCTGCAATGATATTTATTGCTGTCATTGCTATTGGAAGTACGTTTATGCTGAATCCATTTATTGAAAACAGACTGTCTGGAACGGAAAGGTTCTTTATGAATAAGAAAGATTTCTCTGCTATTTCAGTTGAGTTTGAAAGGTATGAGTATGCCGCCATAAAAAAGGGTATCTGTATTAAAAGTCCAAATGAACTTCTAAGTGCCATCATTGGATGATAGTGATTTTCTTTATAGAATGCAGTAATCATCATGTACTGCTCATCACCCTTAAACGCTTTCTTTATTCTGTCTACGGAAGATTTCATCTTTTCCTGTATGTTACGTTCCTTCTGCTGCCATTTTTCTGCAACGGCATATAAAGGAAGGCAGAGTACTGTTACCCCAATACTTACACCAATGATGGAAATTCCTTCATTGGTGCACAGTTCAAAAAACAATCTATAAATTAATTCTATAATTTGATATAAAGGATATATTATAATTAAGTATAAAGCGTTGCCTATATTCATGAGTAATGATGATAATACAATTTTTTGCTGTTTTCAATACTAGTGTAAATAAATGTACTTCTAACTTCTCCATTACTTTGTTATAATAATTCCTTATGAAAACGGTAAATCTTAACGGCAAAACTATTCTTGTAACTGGTGCTGCAGGCTTTATAGGAAGTTATCTTTGTAAAAAACTTCTGGATTCTATAAAAGATGTTTCTGTAATCGGGCTGGACTGCATTACTGATTATTATGATGTTTCTCTAAAACAAGAACGTCTTTCTATGCTTTCATCGTATGGAAAAAAATTTGTATTCGTAAAGGCTGACATTTCCGATGCTGTTGCTGTGCAGGAAATTTTTAAGAAGCATTCTCCTTCTGTAGTTGTAAATCTTGCAGCTCAGGCTGGAGTAAGATATTCTATTACAAATCCTGATGCATATATAAAGAGCAATATAATAGGTTTTTACAACATAATCGAGGCATGCCGTCATAATCCTGTTGAACATCTGGTCTTTGCTTCTTCATCTAGTGTATATGGATCGAATAAAAA
>JAILPY010000196.1 GCA_024699235.1 Treponema sp.
GACATTCCTGGCGAAAGAGTTTTAGGACACCTTACCCTAGACTGGCCGGCCCTTATAGCAGTAGGCGAAGAAACCCGTTATTTTGGCGATGCAGTTGCCCTTGTTGCTGCTCGCACTAAAAAGGCATTGAAAGAAATCGAAAATTTAATTGAGGTTGACTACGAAGAGCGAAGGCCTGTGTTTAGTGCGGAAGAGTCCCTTTCCTTGAAGGATTATAAAATTCACCCTGAAGATTCGAATGAAGGAAACATTTACCGCATTGAAAAAGTAAACAGAGGCGATACAGATAGGGTTTTGGCAGAGTCAGCTTATGTTGTAACAAATACTTACGAAACACCATTTCAGGAGCACGCTTTTTTGGAACCGGAAGCAGCTCTTGCCGTACCCGAAGGTGAGCATCTTACTGTTTATACCGGCGGACAGTCAGTTTATGATGACCACAGGGAAATAAGCAGACTTTTGGGCATACCAGGTGAAAAACTTAGAATTATCAGTGCATATGTGGGTGGTGGTTTTGGCGGTAAGGAGGATATGTCTGTTCAGCACCACGCAGCTTTACTTGCATACCTTGCAAAAGTTCCTGTCCAGGTTCAATTTACCCGTGAAGAAAGTCTGAAATATCACGTAAAACGTCATCCAATGAAAATTGAAATGACTACAGGCTGTGATAAAAACGGAAAACTTACCGCTATGAAGCTCCGGCTTCTTGCAGATACAGGGGCTTATGCAAGTCTTGGAGGACCAGTTCTTCAGAGAGCCTGTACTCATGCTGCAGGTCCTTATAACTATCAGAATATTGACATTGTTGGAACTGCAGTTTACACAAATAACATTCCATGCGGCGCCTTCCGTGGTTTTGGTGTAGTTCAAACAATGTTTGCAACAGAATGTCAGATTAACCTTCTTGCAGAAAAAGCTGGCATAGATTCATATCAAATCCGCTATTTGAACGCCCTGCGTCCAGGAGATGTCATGCCAAACGGTCAGATTGCAGATGAAAGTACTGCCATCGTTCAGACACTGGAAGCCGTAAAAGATGAGTTTTATGCAAATTACAAAAATGCCGGAATAGCTTGTGCCATTAAAAATGCCGGTGTTGGAGTTGGAGTGCCTGATATTGGGCGCGTAAAACTTGCTGTTATGAAAGATGGGACAGTTTCTCTACGTACGAGTGCAGCCTGCATGGGACAGGGAATTGCTTCTACAATGCGTGCAATATGCTGTGAGGCAACCAAAATTCCTGCTTCAAATGTTATTGTACATACACCAGATACAGACGTTACACCAGATTCTGGCACTTCCACTGCATCCCGACAGACAACTATAACCGGCGAAGCAACTCGTCTTGTTTCACTCAAACTTGTGCAAGCATTAAAGACCAAAAGTCTGGAAGAATTAGCCGGTCAGGAATTCTACGAAGAATATCACGCAAAAACAGACCCGATGGGAAGTGATAAACCAAATCCAGTAAGTCATGTAGCTTATGGCTATGCAACTCAGGTTGTAATTCTTGATGATGACGGAAAAGTTGCAAAGGTAATCGCTGCTCACGATGTAGGGCATGCAGTAAATCCTGCAAATGTTGAAGGACAGATTGAAGGCGGTGTAATTATGGGACTTGGATATGGTACCACCGAAGACCTTAAAATGTCAGATGGAACCGTGCATGCAAATTACGGATCAATGGGACTCTGGCGTGCAAGTGACATTCCGGAACTGGAAGTCAAACTTATAGAAAGAAATCCAAGCGAAAAAGCATACGGTGCAAAAGGAGTTGGAGAAATTCCTCTGATTCCTACCAGCCCAGCTTTGCAAAATGCCTACTACAAGCGGGATGGAATATTTAGAACAAAGCTTCCGCTGGAAGGCACAGCTTACCGCAAATAAGCTTATATGAAATTTGGTGCCGTAATTGTTGCAGCCGGCATGTCTACCCGCATGAAGCAGTTTAAACAGCTGATGAATGTAGGCAGCATGACTATGGCTGAACGCGTAATAAATAATTTTCTCGAAGCAGGCATTACAGATATTGTAATGGTAACAGGCTATAAGAGTGATGAACTTGAAACTAGGCTAAAAAATTACAAAGTCACTTTTATCAGAAATGATTTGTATGAAACTACCCAGATGTTTGATTCTGCAAAACTCGGACTTGATTTCTTGAAGAATTGCAGCGACAAGGTGTTTTTTACACCAGTGGACATCCCTTTTTTTCATGCTGAAACAGTAAGGCTTTTGATGGAGGCAGAAGGAAATCTGATTTTTCCGTCCATAAACATGAAAAAAGGCCATCCAATTTTAATAGGAAGTCCCCTGATTCCCACAATTCTTGCCTTCACTGGTGAAGGTGGATTAAAAGGAGCGTTAGCCTCCTGCAAAGAAATTCCTGTGTATGTAAATGTTACAGACGAAGCAATTCTCTACGATGCTGACACAATGGAAGAGTTTAATACAATCAAATCTAATTTTTCATATAATTGACAAAAATTATAAAATCCATTAAAAGATATTAGTTAAGGCAAAGACGCCACGAAAATTTAAATTTTCGTGGCGTCTTTTTTTTGTCATTTTTGCTGGAGTTTTTATGAAACTTATGAAAACAGAAGATGCTATCGGTCAGGTTTTGTGTCACGATATCACTCAGATTATAAAAGATGTAAAAAAAGGTCCTGTATTCAGAAAAGGACATGTTATCACAGAAGAAGACATTCCTGTTCTTTTGAGCGTGGGAAAAGATCATATCTACATTTGGGAAAACAATGAAAATATGCTCCACGAAAATGATGCCGCTCAGATTCTTTATGATCTTTGCAAAAATGAAAATATGCATCCATCTGAAGTAAAAGAAGGAAAAATCGAACTGATTGCTGATTGCAATGGGCTTTTAAAAATCGACAGAAAAAAACTTAAAGCCGTAAATTCTTTAGGGCAGATGATTATTTCAAGCCGCCACGGAGATTTTCCTGTCAAAAAAAATGACAAGATTGCCGGAACCAGAATCATTCCTTTAGTTATTGAAAAAGAAAAAATGGAAAAAGCCAAGAAAGTTTCATCTGGGGGAAAAATCTTCAGTTTAAAGCCATTCGTCCATAAAAAAGTTGGAATAGTAACAACAGGAAATGAAGTTTTTTACGGCAGAATAAAAGATACTTTTACACCTGTAATTTTAGAAAAACTTAAAGAATACGACACCGAAGTCATAGGGCACAAACTTTCCAGCGACGACTGTAACCTTGAAATTGAGTGCATAAAACAACTTCTTGAAGATGGAGCTGATTTTATAGTCTGTACAGGAGGAATGAGCGTAGACCCTGATGATAAAACTCCTCTTGCTATAAAGACAGTTGCCAGTGACGCTGTTTCTTACGGAGCGCCTGTTCTGCCAGGTGCAATGTTTATGCTCTCTTATTACGGAAAGAAAAAAATCCCGATTGTAGGACTTCCGGGATGTGTAATGTATGCAAAACGCACAATTTTTGATTTGATTTTACCACGCATTATGGCTGACGATTTGATTGCAAAAGATGAAATAGATTCTCTTGGGGAAGGTGGACTTTGCTTAAACTGTGAGCATTGCAATTTCCCAAACTGTGGATTTGGCAGGTAAAAATGAAAGATTTTTATAAGCAAATTGATTTGAAAAAGAAAAACATTATGTTTACTGTGTTAGATGGAAACTCTTTGGGCTGTAAGATGCTTGTTGCCGACGGAGACGCGGTTTATTTTTCTGAAGATAAAAATGATTTCTTCAAGAATCACCTTTCTTTCCTACTTGAGAATCCAAAAAGCGGCAAGTCTGTTATAGACGGTACAAGTGTTTTTACAGAAATATTTGAAAATGAGAAAAAACTTTATGTTTGCGGCGGAGGACACTGTGCGATTTCAGTCATAAAACTTGCAAAAACACTTGGAATGAAAGTTTATGTCCTTGAAGATCGCGAGGAATTTGCAGAAAATGCATGGATTGCCGGAGCAGATGAAGTTTTACTGGGTAATTATGAAGAATCATTCAAAGAAATTGCTGGCAGTAAAGATTCATTTTTTGTAATTTTGACTCCTGGGCATATTTATGATAAAAAATGCGTTGCAGAAGTTCTAAAAAGAATGCATGCATATTGTGGAATGATAGGAAGTAAAAAACATGCACAGATTGTTTTTGAAGCCCTAAAGCAGGAAGGTTTTGATTCAGATCTTGTAGACTCAGTTTATTCCCCAGTCGGACTTAATATAAATGCCGAAACTCCCGAAGAAATTGCAGTTTCCATTATGGCTCAGATAATTCAGGTAAAAAATAAAGTTCGGGGATCTTTTGGCATTCCTAAAAAATTGCTGGAAAATCTTTTATCTCCTAAAAATAATAAGCCTGAGATTCTGGCCACAATTGTCAGCCGTTCAGGTTCCTGCCCGCGCCAGGAAGGCTGCAAAATGATTGTTTTTAATGACGGCAGCATAGCAGGAACAATTGGCGGTGGAGAAATGGAATCAAATACAATCAAAGAAGCAGTCTTTATGTTACAGTCTGCAGTCACAAAGCCCAAGATCCTTCATTTTGAAATGACAAATCTAGATGCTTACAAAGACGGTATGGTTTGCGGAGGAACAGCGGACATACTTTTAGAGGTTCTTTTCTGATGCAAGATTGTTTTGGTCGCACAATTGATTATTTAAGAATCTCAGTTACAGACAGATGTAACTTATGCTGTAAATATTGTATTACTGACGGTATTAAAAAACTTCCGATGGAAAGCATTATGACTTATGAGCAGATTGTTCATATTTGCAAAGCCGCAGTATCACTCGGAATTACAAAATTCAAAATTACAGGCGGAGAACCTTTAGTTCGAAAAAATGTCTGTTCACTGGTAAAAATGATTAAAGAAATTCCTGGTGTAAAACAAGTCACTATGACGACTAACGGAATACTGCTTAACAACTTTCTTACTGATTTAATTAAGGCTAAAGTTGATGGAATTAATATAAGCTTAGACACATTAAATCCATCAACTTTTGAAAAAATTACTGGCTTTGACGGAATTGCCGCAGTTTTGCAGTCTATTCAGTCTTGTCTTGATATGGGCGTAAACACAAAACTAAACTGCATCCTTCAAAAAAACGTAAATAAAGAGGACTGGTATGATTTATTGAACTTTGTCCGTGATAAAAGTCTTCCGATTCGCTTTATAGAACTTATGCCAATCGGATGTGGAAAAATAAGTGAAGGGATCAATAATTATCAACTATTGAAAAAGATTGAAAATACATTTGGGCCGTCACGAAAGATATCAAACCGTCTTGGAAACGGACCTGCACATTATGTTAAGCTTCCTGGCTTTAAATCTGAAATTGGATTTATAAGTGCTGTAAATAAAAGTTTCTGTTCTGAATGTAACCGCCTGCGCCTTACAAGTCTTGGTCAAATCAAATTATGCCTTTGTTATGAAGGTTATGTAGATTTAATGCCGTGTTTTAAATTATCTTCTCAAGAAGAAATTGAGAGAGAACTGAAAAAATACCTTATTTTTGCATGTTTTAATAAGCCTCATACACATCATTTTGAGGAGCCTAAAATGATTACAGAAAAAAGACTGATGGCTCAGATTGGAGGATAAAACTTTATGGGAAAAATAATTGCAACCTGCATCAGTGAAAAAAAGGGAACCTTGAAAACTCCTGTTTCGCATGTTGAATTTATAGAAAATTTTGGAATAAAGGGAGATGCCCATGCAGGAAACTGGCATCGTCAAGTAAGCCTTCTTTCGCTTGAAAAAATTGAAGACTTTCGAACTCAAGGAGCCAAAGTTGATTTTGGAGCTTTCGGCGAAAATCTTGTAGTCAGCGGTTTTGATTTAATAACCCTTCCTGTTGGAACTCGACTGAAATGCGAAGACGCTATTCTTGAAGTCACACAGATTGGAAAAGAATGTCATTCCCACTGTGCAATTTATAAGCAGACAGGCTCATGCATTATGCCAAAACAAGGCATTTTTGCAAAAGTCATAAAAGGTGGAATCATAAAGCCTGAAGATGATATTGAACTGTTGCCATTAGATTCTGACAGGCCTTTTACAGCAGCTGTAATTACTTTGAGTGATAAGGGTGCTGCAGGCTTGCGAAAAGATACAAGCGGTCCTCTTATAAGAAATCTTCTTAAAGAAAGAAACTATGCAGTGGAAGAAAGTCTACTTTTGCCGGACGGGCGTCCTCAGCTTGAAAAGGAACTTATCCGCCTTAGCGACCAGCGGCAGGTAAATGTAATTTTTACTACAGGCGGAACAGGTTTTAGTGAACGAGACCTTACGCCAGAAGCAACAATAGCCGTGTGCGACAGAATGGCTCCGGGAATTTCAGAGGCAATTATAATGCATTCTCTAAACATCACACCACGGGCAATGCTTTCACGACAGACGGCCGGAATCAGAAATAAAACTCTTATTGTAAACCTGCCTGGAAGTCCAAAAGCATGTAAAGAGGATCTAGATTTTATTCTGCCCGCACTAGAACATGGACTTGGAATACTAAGAGGAACTGCTAAAGAATGCGGTTCTGAAATAAAAAATGAGAGAGCTCTATGAAAAAAAATATAATAATTCTTACCTGCTTGTCTGCAATATTGATTTTAAGTTTTTTAGGCTGTTCAAGGAAAGCAAAAAAAAATGAAGTCGAAATTCAGGTATTTATTGCTGCGAGTTTAAACAGGGTTATGACACAACTTGCTGCAGATTATAGAGAGGTACATCCGGAAGTAAAAATCACTTTTAACGCTGACAGCTCCGGAAAATTGATGACACAAATATTGGAAGGCTATAGCTGTGACATATTCTTCTCTGCGGCACAAAATCAGATGAATTCCTTGGAAAAAGCAGGACTATTGATAGAAGGCAGCCGAAAGAACGTTTTGAACAATCAGCTTATTCTTGTTGCCCTAAAAGATTCAAAAACAAGTGTTACCTCCCTTGAAAATCTTGAGGAAGCAAAGAACCTCGCACTGGCGGCACATTCAGTTCCAGCTGGGAAATATACGCGCAACGCATTAATCAAGCTTGGAAAAATTAAACCAGAAAATGATGGTTCAAAAATCACTACAGAGGAAGTTTCAAAAGCACTTGGAAATGTTGAAATCAGCGAGCAGTCAAACGTAAGTAAGGTACTGAATGCAGTTGCAGAAGGTTCTTGTGAGGTGGGAGCCGTTTATTATTCAGACTTTTACGGATACGAAGACAAACTTAGAATACTCCAGTTTGTGCCTCAAGATCTTACAGGTAATATAATCTATCCAATATCGCAGGTTAAAAATTCTGAAGCTACTGAAGCACAAGTTTTAGCGGCAAAGGACTTTCTAGATTATGTAGTAAAGTCAAAAGACTTTTTCAAATCCTATTACTTTGAGGTCGATTTTTGATTGAAATTTTACGACATCTAAACTGGAATCCGCTTTTTATCTCGTTAAAAACAGGATTTGTCGCTACCCTGATTTCTTTTTTCTTGGGAATTTGGACAGCCGCAAGCCTCATGTACTGCGACAAACGGGTAAAAGCCGTTGTGGATGGAATTCTTACTATGCCAATGGTACTTCCTCCTACAGTAGCGGGTTTCGTCCTGCTTTTAATTTTCAGTTTACGACGCCCTTTTGGAAGTTTTATATTTTTTCATCTTGACATAAAAGTAGTACAGACCTGGCTTGGCTGCATAATTGCGGCAACAGTTATTTCATTCCCTCTTATGTATAAAAATGCGCGAGCAGCTTTCGAACAGCTTGACGTTAATCTGATTTACGCTGCCAGAACATTAGGCATGCCTGATATAAAAATCTTCTTAGAAATAATTCTGCCCAACTGCAAACCTGGACTTTTAAGCGGGACCATCCTCACTTTTACACGCGCTCTTGGTGAATATGGCGCAACTTCCATGCTGGCAGGAAATATTCCTGGAAAAACCGGCACTATCTCGCAAAAAATTGCAATGGTTATTCAGGATGGAGATTATAAAACTGCTGGAATATGGGTTTTAATTATTATGCTTATTTCTTTTGTCATTATTCTTTTTATGAACCTGCTAGGACTTGAAAAAGCAGCGAGGGAAAAAACTTGGAAATAGAAGTCTCAGTTTCTCAAAGATTTGATAATTTTTCTCTGGATGTAGATTTTAAAAGTTCTGCAAGGTGTATCGGAATATTCGGCTCAAGCGGAAGCGGAAAATCACTTACCCTAAAATTAATTGCTGGAATAAATACTCCTGACAAAGGACTTATAAAAATAAACGGATTAACTTATTTTGATTCAGACAAAAAAATAAACGTTAAGACTCAAAAACGCAAAGTTGGATATCTTTTTCAAAACTATGCACTTTTTCCAAACATGACGGTGGAACAGAATATTTTATGTGCTGCAAAATGGAACCATACAGAAAAACAAAGACTATTAAAAAAGCTCATTACACAGTTTGAGTTGGCTGGGCTTGAAAAACATCTTCCAAATCAGCTTTCGGGAGGACAGCAGCAAAGAGTTGCTTTTGCCAGAATGCTTAGTGTAAGTCCAAATGTAATTTTATTGGACGAGCCGTTTTCCGCTCTAGATTCATTTTTAAAAGAAAAACTTCAACAAGATTTGTTCAAAAAAATACAGGATTTTGAAGGAATTGTTATTTTAGTCAGTCATGATAAAAAAGAAATTAAAAGGTTTTGTGAAGAAGTTCTGCTCATTGAAAATGGTAAAGTTAAAGGATTTGGAAAAACAGAAAAAATATTTGGAGGCAGGGAAATAAAAGAAATGGAATTTACACATTTTGATGATAAAGGCAATGCCGTAATGGTTGATGTTTCGGAAAAAGACATTACAAAAAGAAGTGCAACAGCAACTGGAAAAATAAAAGTTGGTAAAGAAGTTATGGATGCCATAGACGGCAAAAAAATTAAAAAGGGTGACGTACTGACGGTTTCTCAGGTGGCAGGAATTATGGGATCAAAAAGAACAAGTGATTTAATTCCTATGTGCCATGTTCTGAATCTGACAAATTCCCAAATTGAATTCGAACTTGACCGACAAAAATCTGAGATTCATGCGTTCTGCACCGTAAAATGCTCTGGCAAAACTGGAGTAGAGATGGAAGCCTTAATGGGGGTTTCGGTTGCACTTTTAACAGTTTATGATATGTGCAAGGCAATTAATAAACGGATGGAAATTTCTGAAATTCATTTATGTTCAAAACAAGGAGGTAAAAGTGGAGATTTTTTGTATTAATTTGAAATTTTTTTTTTAAACTTTATTGACACAAAAGAAAAAATAAATTAAAAATATTCAAAGACAAGTAACAAAGGCGTTGCGAAAATTTTCGCAACGCCTTTTTTTTGCTCAGGTACCATTTATTCTAAAAATTACGGTAGCGCTGCCGTGTTGACTTACAGGGAGGCCTGATATGAAAAGGGTTTTATTTACATTGATTGTACTTTTGGCACTAACTGCAACAGTTTCTGCAAAAGCAAAAAAAGCAAAGAAGTCAAAGACACCTTCTTTTAAGGTCGGTGTAATCTACATTGGTGATGAAAATGAGGGTTATACAGAAGCTCATATGAAAGGTATTGCTGAGATGAAGAAAACGCTCGGTTTGTCTGATTCCCAGGTCATCGAAAAGAAATGCATTCCTGAAGATGAAAAATGCTATGACGCTGCTATTGACCTTGCAGAGCTAGGATGCACTTACATCATCGGAACTTCTTTTGGCCATGAATCATATATCATTCAGGCTGCAAAAGAATATCCAAAAATCACTTTTGCACACGCTACTGGTTATCAGGCTGCAAAGAGTGGACTTAAGAACATGCACAACTTTATGCCTTCTGTCTATCAGTCACGCTATGTTTCTGGTATTGTAGCCGGTCTAAAACTAAACGAAATGATTTCTTCAAGAAAAATCAAAGCAGGTGAAGCAAAAATCGGATACATTGGAGCTTATCCATATGCAGAAGTTGTTTCTGGCTATACAGCATTCTATCTAGGTGCACGTTCAGTTTGCCCTTCAGCAGTTATGGAAGTCCGCTATACAAACTCTTGGGCAGATATGACACTTGAAAAGGAAACCGCAGAAGCTTTAATTGCTTCAAACTGCGTTCTGATTTCACAGCATGCTGATACAACGGGAGCCCCTTCTGCATGTGAGAGCAAAAAAGTTCCATGTGTCGGTTACAATGTAGATATGACTGCTGTTGCACCAAACGCAGCTCTTACTTCAGCAGCATTGAACTGGGGTGCCTTCTACACACTTTCTGCAAAAGCTGTTATAACTGGTAAATCTTTCGACGTAGACTGGTCAAAAGGATATGAAGAAGATGCAGTTTACATCACAAAGATTAATCCAAAGGTTGCAACTAGTGACGCACAGGCAAAAACAGAAGCTGCAATTGCAGCAATTAAATCTGGTAAAATAAAAGTTTTTGATACATCTGCATTCAAGATTGGCGGAAAAACAATTGAATCTTTAATTGCAGCAGGTGGAGATTATGCTAAATATTCCGCATATGTAAAAGAAGGGGCTTTCAACGAACAAAACGGTTTTGCAGCACCTGCCTTTGACTTAAGAATTGATGGAATTGTAGAACGCTAGGTTCGATACTAGTAAAATCAAAAACTCGACAGTTGAAGCAAACTTCTGTCGAGTTTTTTTGAATACAGTAAGAAAGATTGCAAAGGAAGGTTTTGAATATGCATGAAGAAAAGAGAGAAGAAAATTTTGCGATTGAACTGAAGAATATTACAAAACGATTTGGAAAAGTTATTGCCAATAATAAGATAAATTTGAACGTAAGAAAACATGAAATCCTCAGTATTTTAGGAGAAAACGGAAGCGGTAAGACAACATTAATGAATATGATTGCCGGACTTTATCGTCCTGATGAAGGTGAAATTTTTTTAGATGGCAGCAAGGTTCAGATTTTATCTCCAAAAGATGCCTACTCTTATCATATCGGAATGGTTCACCAGCATTATAAGCTTGTAAATGTGTTTACTGCAGCAGAAAATATTATTCTTGGAACAGAAACAGGAACATTCATTGATATGAAAGCAATTAAGGAAAGAATAAAAAAAATCTGCGATGCCTACGGTTTTAAGCTCGATTTAGACCAAAAGGTTTACAATATGTCAGTTTCTCAAAAGCAGACAGTTGAAATAATAAAAGTTTTATATAAAGGTGCTGACATCTTAATTCTTGATGAACCAACAGCAGTTCTTACTCCTCAGGAAACAAAGAGTCTTTTTGAAGTAATGCGTAATATGCGAAAAGCAGGAAAATCTA
>JAILPY010000037.1 GCA_024699235.1 Treponema sp.
GTATATTGAGCTCTTAAAAAATGATTTAAGGCTTATTGATGACCTTTGCTCTAAATGGGATGTACAAACTTCTGATCCAAAAATGAGCACATTTATCTACAGGACCGCATCAGATTTCATGAATCCTACAAGAAACAAAACAAAGAAACTTGTAATCTTTACAGAATGTATTTCGACACAAAAAGCTTTGGTTCAAAAATTGGACGAAAGGCCAATTCCAGATTGCAATGTACTTTCAATAACTGCGGCCAATAGAGATGACATGAAAGAAATTATTGCCGCAAACTTTGACGCAAACTACAAGGGAACAAAAAAAGACGATTATCAGATTTTAATTACAACTGATGTTCTTGCAGAAGGTGTAAACCTGCACAGGGCAAATTCAATTTTGAATTACGATTCACCTTGGAACGCAACCAGACTCATGCAGAGACTTGGACGCATAAACCGTATTGGTACAGAAGCTAAGAAAATCTGGAACTATAATTTCTATCCTTCTACTTTAGGTGACAATCAGATTAACCTGAAAAATAGAACGTATGTAAAACTCCAAGCTTTCCATGAACTGTTCGGTGAAGACAGCCAGATTTATTCAACAGAAGAAGAAGTTAAGCACTTTGACAAAGTGAAACATGAAGAACTGGAAGATACAGAAACTCCAATCATGCCGTTTATTGCAGAATTGAGAGATTTTAAATCCGAAAAACCGAATGAATATGAAGCATTAAAAAAGATTACTGATAAGGTAGTTTCAACTATTGAAAATAATGAACATCTTGCTTTTGCAAGCTTGCATGAATTGGATAAGTCAAACAATTTAATTCAGTCAAATCTTTACATTGGAAAAGAAACTGGAAGTGCGAAAAAAGTTGGTCAGCTGGAATTTTTTGAAACCCTAAAACCTTTGTCGCATAACGAAGAAATAGAAACAGATTTTGAACTGAATGAAAAATATAAGGTTTCAATATTAAATTGCTATGCCAGTGACAAACAGAATGCCCAACTTTCTATGAAAAGTAAAATCCGAACAGGAGAGAAAGAAAAGGCAACAGCCAGAAAAAAAATCAAGGCTCTCTACAACATAGAAAATTTGAATGATGATACTTTTGACAAACTGGATGAAATTTGTAACTCCATAGAAGACGGAAATCATTCATTGATAAACAAGATCATAAATATGGATTTTACAAATGATGGCCTTGGCAACATTAAAATTGAAAGTGATGTAGAGTATCTGTACAAATTTACAAGAGTCCATGATGAAGATGTAAGTACAAAATTAGCAATTGAGTTCATAGCTAAATAAAAGGATTAAAAATGACAGACAGCAGTATTTTGACAAATAGAAAACTGGAAAAACTCCTTAAAGACGGTGAAGGATTTACTGTTGAATTCAAAAAATGCAAGAATGCTTTGCCGACTTCGGTTTTTGAGACAGTCTGCTCGTTTTCCAACCGTTACGGCGGTTTTATTCTGCTTGGAGTTGACGATTCTGGAAATGTTCTGGGCGTTGAACAGGCCGCCGTTAAAAAAATCAAAACGGATTTTATAAATATACTAAACAATCCTAATAAAATTCGTCCATCGCTCTTCCTGAATCTTGAAGAATATGACTACGAGGGAAAAACGATTCTTTGGGTGTACGTGCCTGTTAATTCTGATGTTGAGTTTTGTGACGGCAAAGTTTTTGACCGGAATGGCGATGCTGACCAGGACATAACAAAATCTGTCGATTTAGTGGCGAATCTTTACAACAGAAAGTCTCATGATTTTTATGAGCGGATGCTTCTTCCATATGCGACGCTCGACCACTTGCGGCTTGATTTGATTCCAAAAGTTAAACAGCTTGTACAGATTAAGAACACCCTTCATCCGTGGAAAGACATGGATGCAATGGATATCTTCAAAAGTGCAGGGCTTTACGAAGATAATCTTATAACTGGAAAAAAAGGCTTTAATCTTGCGGCAATACTTTTGTTTGGAAAGGACACTGCAATTCAGTCATGTCTTCCTGCATATAAAACGGATGCAATTTTCCGCGATAAGAACCCAGACCGTTATGATGACCGACTGATTGTAGAGACAAATCTTATAGAAAGCTACGAGAGGCTGATGGAGTTTGTCCAAAAGCATACGGACGACCGTTTTTTCTTGGTTGACAATCTTTCGACTAGCGTGCGCGACAAGATTGCCCGCGAGGTTGTCGTGAATACGCTTGTTCACCGCGAGTATTCAAGTGCATATCCTGCAAAGCTGATTATCACAAAAGGCAGCCTTTATACCGAAAACTGGAACCGCTCCACAAAATTCGGGCGGCTCACTCCCGAAAATTTTACGCCTTACCCAAAGAATCCTCTCATCGCAAAGTTTTTTATGGAACTTGGAATGGCAGATACACTCGGTTCGGGTGTACGCAACCTGTACAAGTTCACAAAAATCTATTCCAGCACTGAACCTATTTTAGAAGAGGGCGATGTTTTTAAGACAACGGTTTTGCTTGAAAATGGCGGAATAAATAAAGAAAAACTCATAGAAAACAGAGAAAGTTCACAGAAAATTGACCTATCAGATGTCGGTGTAAATGTCGGTGTAAATGTCGGTGTAAATGTCGGTGTAAATGAAGAACGAATCTTTACACTTATAAAAGCAAATGCAAACCTGACGGCTCATGAAGCATCTGAGAAGCTGGATATAAGTAAACGCCAGGCAGAACGACTTTTTGCAAAGCTTAAAGAAAAAAACATAATCCGTCGTGTCGGTGCAGACAAGGGCGGACATTGGGAAATAATACAATCTACAGATAAGGGAGCAAATAAATGACAGCAGCAACAAACCTTCGCACACTTTTTGAAAACAAATATCCCGGAAAAGATAGAATCTTTAGTGAAGTTATTAAACC
>JAILPY010000058.1 GCA_024699235.1 Treponema sp.
AACACAGAAATTTGCAAAGACAGAGCCTAGTACGTCATCTGGAGTAACCTCTCCTGTTACTTCTCCAAGACTGTCAAGGCTGTCTTCAAGGTCTTGCACTACAGCGTCAAGGCCTAAACTTCCATCCTGTGCTATAAAAAGGGCATGCTGTATGCGTTCTAGAGCTTCTTGTACAGAATCTCTTTGTCTTTGCGATCCTAATCCGGCAGCATCTCGGTCAGATTCCTGACCTCCGCATAATATGTTTTTTGCAGTACTTATCAGGGAACCTATTCCGTTTCCTTTTTTTGCAGAAAGTTTAATTTCTGCACGAATATCCTTTTTATAGCTTTCATCAGGAACTGTAGCACTAGAATTTTCCTGACTTTTATCAGATTTGTTCCAAACTAGTATTATTGGAGTTTTTTTATTACTGGAAATGAAATTTATATCATCAACTGTCAGTCCGATGTAAGAGTCTACAAGATATAGTATTATGTCGGCATCTGCCGTTAAATCTCTTGTTCGTTCAACGCCTTCTGCTTCTATAGTATCTGTAGTAGATCTGAGTCCTGCCGTATCAAACAGACGGACAGGAATGCCTTCAAATGAAACCCAACTTTCAAGCCAGTCTCTTGTAGTTCCTTCTATATCACTAACTATGGCACGTTCTTCTTTTAGCAATGCATTAAACAGACTTGATTTTCCTGCATTAGTTTTGCCACATAGAATAACTCTTGCACCATCCTGATATAACTTTTCACTTTTCCAAGACTTTACTAATGAAAAAAGTCTTTCTTGGGCTGTTTTAAGTTGGGATGCATCAAAACTGTCTGCAATCGTTTCTTCATCTTCTGGATATTCTATTTCAACTTCGATGGCAGCAAGTGTATCTACTATAAGTTTTTTTATGTTGTCTATTTCAGTAAATAGATTACCTGCAAGTCTTCCGGCAGCCCTCCCTCTTGAAATGTCCGTTTTACTGTCTATAATTTCTTTAACGGCTTCGGCCTTTGTTAAGTCTGTTTTTCCATTTATATAAGCCCTGAATGTAAATTCTCCTCGTTCAGCTTGCCTGAAACCATTTTTGAGTAATAGAGATAAAACTGCAGTAACTACAGATACTCCTCCATGACAGTATATTTCAACCATGTCTTCACCTGTGAATGATTTAGGAGCTTTATATATTCCTACCATTACTTCATCTATACGTATTTTTGTATTTTTCTCCTGCATCCATCCATAAATAAGGGTATTTGCTCTTGCATTTTTAATGGCATTTGGCCTTGAGAATACTTCAGATATAAGATTAATGCAGTTATTACCTGTTGTCCTTACAATTCCTATGGCTCCAGGAGCTAAGGCTGTAGCTATTGCGGCAATAGGTTCTTCTGGTGTATAGCCTATGTTTGTCATTTGTGTAAAGGTCTCAGGTGGCCTACATTCAGCAGATGGATGCTTATGTTTTGAGATGGCTCTGAACGAGTTTTTTCTTTGTATTCATATTCTTTTTCCCACAATGAGTCAAGAATTGAAATCATGGCTTTCCGGTGTTCTTTTTCTGCATTTAATTTTTGAAGAAAAGCTTCTTCTGCATTTACTTTTTTTCCTGAACTAAAAGCAGGCAGCCGTTCCTGAAGGTCAGCCTCATTTTCTACCCATGGTGAAACGCTGTCTCCTATATCAGGACTTATATCCTCATAATTTCCGCCAGAGTTATTCCAATACATATAGCCTCTGTTTACACTGTCCCTCACGCCGTATATTTCACGAAGGACATAGTTTTTGTCGTAATATTTTCGGTCATAACGTACTCCCATATAGAATGCCTGAACCCATGGACGTACAATAATTTTGTTTCTTCCAATAATAGTATTGCGGTAAGTTCCAAAGAAGTAAATTCTGTATGGACGTTCTACGACTGGATTATATTCAAGGAAGTCTTGTTCAAAGTGGGAAGGGTAGAACATTGGACATATTACATCTACATAATTGCTAAGCAACTCTACATCCTGTCCTGTTCTTGTTCCGCTTCTGTACCAGCCGTTTGCTCCATAAATGTCAATTCCTATAGGTGCATTTATATTTTTACGGGCATAAGATAGAAATGAGATCAATGCGGCTTCTTTATCCATGCCTTCATCTTTCCAGCGGAAAGAGGCATTGTAAAGATTTGTTCCGTCTGTAGGGAATCTTATGTAATCGAACTGAATCTCGTCAAATCCTCGTGCAATAAGTTCCTTTGCAATTTCTACGTTGTATTCCCAAACTTCTTCACTGTAAGGATCAACCCAGTTTTCATCATAGTATAGAGTTTTTGTTTCAGTTACATTTCCTTCATCATCAAGAATGTCTTCTGTTCCTCGAATACCCATCCATGCCTTTTTATTTTCCCTGTCCCATACTGCATATTTTCCACCCGCATAGGAAGCAAGTCTTTTATCTTTGAATACAACAATTCTTCCTATTAAATATGTGTTGTCTTTTTTGAATTCTTCAACAAAATGGTCAAGGTCAATCTTGTATTGGGTTACGGTTCCTTTTTGTTTTAGCAGCTCATTATTAGGCTCAAAACGCAAAAGTCCATAGTCATCTTTCATATCTACAACTAGTGCATTCAGATTATTATTTGCAATAATTTTCTTGTACTTATCAATGCCTGTTTGATTTCGTACTTGATATGCAGATATGTATACAGCCTTTTTATCTGTTGCTGTGTGACAGTAACTGTTTGCCATTGTATCTGGCTTTAAAAGCCACAATTCGCTCAGCTGTAAAGGAGTTCCAAGTCCAGACCTGTCTTCTGGGATGTATGCTGCATATACGCTGGAATATGTTTTTTCCAGTGCATCAGTTAATTCTGAATATTCTTTTTCAGGGAGAGGTGTGATTTTTTTTGAGTCAAGTTCTATTGAGGATACTGAACCTACTGTAGTAAACACAATTTTTCCGTTACTTTGACATAATCCGTCTATTGTGTCTGATGCTTGAGTTCCGCTGTAAATCTTGACTGCTGCTTTTTTCTTCCAATCAAAGCGGTATAAATTTGGCAGGAATGTATTTGCAATGTATATGTCTACATATACATTGCCTGTTGCGTTTTTTATAATTACAGGAAGGATATCACTTACTTCATCTGGCTGTGTCAAGCTTGGCATTGCTGAAAATCCTGCACTAACGTCTATCCAGGTAGGTTTTGCTGCATCTGCCCTGTAATAACTGAAACCGTAAATAGGATGCGACATAAATACTACAAGTTCTGTTCCTGTTTGCTCTCCATTATTATTATATACAGGCATGTGTGCGCACGCTACAGCCTTCATGCCAGCTGTGGCTCTGCTCATTGAACCTATGGATTTCCAAGTTGAACCTCCGTCTCTTGTCAGGAATACAGCATCTTTTGTTGCTGTTACAAGAATGTTTTCGTCAAATGGATCTACGCATAAGTCTTTTAAAAGAGGAACTTCATTAATTAAGCGTTTTTCACCTTGTTCGTATGTCTTTATTACAAGAGAAGGAAGTCCTTTGTTACATTCGTAAAAAGTTACTAGGTCATTAGAGTAGAAAATTCCGCAGGATGTTAGAAAATACCACTTTGTCTGGGTTTTTATGATATTATTTACAGAGCCTTCATTCCATAAAATGTCTGTAAGTCCGTTTGAATGGATCTTGATTAATCCTTTGTCAGTTCCAGCGAGGATTGGAGATTCTATTTTATCTTCCTTTTTTTCAGGTTTTTTATCTGATAACTTGTATAGTGGTTTTGTCTTTGAGAAACTGTTCTGCACAATAAAGGTGCATAAAATTAGAGCAAGTATTGCTTTTGAGGAAATTTTGCGCATATTTACTGTATCGGAAAAAAATTATATGTTCTTAGGAAAATGCTGCAGTTTAAATGTATTTCGTTATAAACTGTTACAGTTAAAGCTGATAGTTAGAACATTGCAATCTGATTCTCTGTTATATTTTATGGAATCAGTCATTTTTTTTACCATAAAGATGCCTAATCCGCCTATCTTTCTTTCTTCTGCCTTTGCAGTAATGTCAGGTTCCATTGAATCGACTAAAGGATTAAAAGCTTTTCCATTGTCTGTAAATGTTATAGTTACTGCATTGTCAGAATTGTCGTAGTTAACTAAAATATATTCAGATTCGCTATAATAGACTATATTGCTTACTATTTCGTCTGTGCAGACTGCAATTTTAGTAGAAATTTTCATGTCAATGTTATTGCTATCTAGTTTGAGAGTTAAAAAATCTTGAATATCTGTAAGACTTTCGATTATTGCTGAAAATTTTTTTTCTTCCATATCAATACAAATCCTTTTTATAGAATAGAATCATATAGGAGTTTCTTTAATATTATAGCACAGTTTCTTTATTAGACCCTAATAATTTTATAGAATTTTATTTTGCAAATTCTTATATTAAAATCTTTGAGATGTAAAAAATGAATGATATAATCTGGTTATTATGCTTATTTCGCCATATTCAGATTTCCAATTATGAATACGGTAAAATAAGCGTATGTTAAAGTCTAATATTTTCTGTCAAAATGATTATTGCAAAACTTCTAAAAGTATTTAAATTAAAGTTTGTTTTATTTCATTATCATATATAGGAAGTGCACCATTTTTAGAAACGACAAACTCTGCAAGTTTTGAACCGTAATTTAAGCATTCTTCAATGCTTTTTCCTTTTACAAGTGCAACTAAAAATGCTGCAGATCCTTTTTTTCCTAAAGTTGTAATAATTCCTTTTAGTTTATAATTTTTAATCAATTCATAAATAAACTCATCATTACATTTTGAATATCCAAGCAAATCTGCAATAATGGGAATCTCTTCGTCATTCATTTTCAGTATATCAGCAAACGTTAGGGAATTTTCAATTATTTCTTTTGAATAAAAATTTTTCCGGAGATTAACGTCAAAGAAAACGTTTTTTACTTGAAGGTTTTTCAATAGACTGTACAGTGTTTTTCGATTTGTATCAGAACGTTGAGCTAGAGTACCGAATATGAAAACATCATATTTTTCGTTACATATCTTTTTCATATTATTATCAGAAATTGAAATCATATCCCATGCACATGGATTATTAAACTAGGTGGTGTTGTCGTAGAAGTTGGTGCCAATGTGAAAAATTTAAAAGTCGGGGATAAGGTTGCTCTCGAACCTGGAAAAACCTGTGGGCATTGTGAATTTTGTAAAACAGGAAGGTATAACCTTTGTCCAGATGTAGTTTTTTTTGCTACTCCTCCTATAGAAGGTGTATTTCAGGAATATGTTGCTTATGAAGCTGACTTGTGTTTTAAACTGCCAGAAAAAATGTCTACGATGGAAGGTGCTCTTATAGAACCTCTTGCTGTTGGTTTTCATGCAGCAATTCAAGGTAAGGCTTATCTTGGTCAAACAGCAGTAGTATTTGGAACTGGCTGTATAGGACTTTTATCCATGATGGCCTTAAAGGCTCAAGGGGTTACAGATGTTTATGTAGTTGATATTATGAAAAAGTGCCTTGATAAAGCTATGGAACTTGGTGCTACAGGTGTTATAAATTCTAGAGAACAAGATATTTATGAAGTTTCAAAAAATATTACTGGAGGCAGAGGCTTTGATATTGCCATCGAATGTGCAGGAACAGAAATTACTACCAGACAGGCTGTAGATGTAATAAAGAAAGTATCAAATTTAGTTTTAGTTGGTTATTCAAAATCTGGTGAAATGAATTTGCCTGTAAGTAAGATTCTTGATAAAGAGTTGACTATTAAAACAGTATTTCGTTATCGCCATATTTACCCGTTGGCAATAAAAGCAGTTGCTGATGGCAAAGTAAATTTAAAAGGAATCGTAACAAACGAATTTGATTTTGATCACGTTCAAGAAGCAATGGACCAGAGTGTAACAGATAAGGGGAACATCGTAAAATCTGTTATAAGAATTTCGAAATAAAATCTTATAACAAATGTATGTAAGTATATATGCCTATGTAAATTTTATAGACGGAAATGAAAAAGTACTACGAATTTATTGCATGTAATTTACATCAGGATTGTTATCAGGCATAAAATTTAAAGATAACTTGCTTTTAAAGCATTTTGTTTTTTGTTGAGTATAGCCTTCCAGATTTCTGGAAGGCTTCCTTAATAAAGAAATTGAATTAATTCCTCTTTTTCATTTTTGCTGCATATATCGCGGTTGCATTTTCACCTACGACAGATTCATTATTTATTTTTGCACCGTAAGGAAGCATTATAAATTTTCCATTTTCAGGTGTTACTACATACATGAGCAATCCTTCTCCTCCTGCTATTCTGGAGTCTATTATTCTTATTGTTACTACGGAAGCTGATGCAAGACCTGTAGCATCGGCATATTTTTTTTCAAGTTTTTCTTCAGATAGACTCCATATTACTTTTACGCCATTATCTGTAAAATTTTTATAAAAAGAACCTCCTACGCTCTTATCTTCATTTAGAATAATAGTAACTGATTGGCCTTTATCTGTTCCTGCCCATGTTCCTGTTACGTCTTTTTCACTGGCGGCCTTTTGAGCAAAGGTTGTAAAAATAAGAGCCTGTGCAAGCAGGGCAGTCATAACCAGCGTTTTGTAAAGTTTTTTCATATAAATCCCCTTGTTATAGATAAATTATTCTATATTGATATTATATAGTATAAACAATTAGCAAGCAAAAAGTTACGTATAAATAAATTGATTAAAATTTAATATTGAGTATAATATAAAATCGTATATCAAGATAGTATGTTTAAACGGAAAATATGCAGGAAAAATTCAGATTTAAATTTATAGATTTATTTTCAGGAATAGGAGCTTTCCATCAGGCTCTTGAGGCTTTGGGTGGAGAGTGTGTTTTTGCCAGTGACATTGATAAATATGCAATAGAAACATATTATGAAAATTATAAGATGGACTCTAATTGTAATATTAGAGACGTAAATGAAAAGGATATTCCTGAACATGACGTTTTATGCGGAGGATTCCCATGTCAGGCGTTTTCGACAGCAGGACATAAAAAGGGATTTGAAGATACAAGAGGGACATTATTCTTTGAGATTGCAAGAATTTTAAAATATCATGCAACAAAATATATAATCTTAGAAAATGTTAAAAATTTATTAGGGCATGATAATGGTAACACATGGAAAGTTATAAAAAATACTTTAATTGAGTTAGGTTATATTTTAACGGAAAAACCCATTGTTATGAGTCCTAATTATTTAGGCATACCGCAACTTAGAGAGAGGGTTTTTATCCTTGGCATGCATAAGTCTCAATTAAAAAAAGCAAATACCGGTTTATTTTATAAAAAGGACGGAGATCTGTTTTTAGGTGAAGATATATTTTTAAATATTAAAACAATAACGAGAAAAGAAGCACCTGAAACATCAATATATTCAGTTTTGGATGAATTGACAGATGAAGAGGCTAAAGATTATGAAATTTCAGATTATGAAAAGCGAACTTTGATGGCTTGGGATGAATTCCATAAAAATATAGAACCCAAAGTATTAGGGTTTCCTGTATGGACGTTTGAATTTGGCGGAACCTATGATTACTCTGATTTTCCTAAGTGGAAGCAAGACTATGTCAAAAAGAATAGAAAGTTGTACTTGGATAATAAAGAATTCATTGATAAGTGGATGGCAGAGTATAATGTTAATGATTTTAAGCTTAGGGATAAAAAATTTGAATGGCAGGCTGGAGAAAAATATAATTCAGTTTGGGAAACTTCAATTCAGTTAAGGCAATCTGGCATTAGATGTAAAAAAGCTGATTATTTTCCGACTTTAGTTGCTATGGTACAGACTCCAATTATCGGAAAGTATAAAAGAAGGATGACTCCTAGGGAAGTAGCAAGGCTTCAAAGCTTTCCTGATTCATTTATTATAAATAAGGATTTACACCAAGCATATAAACAATTTGGTAATAGTGCCAATATAGAAATTATAAAATATTTAGCAAGACAGCTTTTAATAGATCTGATAAGTGATTAATAACTACTGACATAAGTATTAGCAGTATTCGATTTAATGCTGTGCCAATCTTAAGAACTCATTTTTACAAGCAAAAACTGCAGATAATATAATAAATTGCTAAAAGCTTAATATTGTGTATAATAATAGGGTGTAAAGTAGGAGGTTCTATGAATAGAACAAAAATCAAATTAAAATCTATGCAATTGACTTTTTTTGCTGCTATTGCATCAGTCTGTCTTGTTTCTTGCGGTGGTTCTGGCAAATATAAGGCTGGAACGTACAAGGGAACTTCAGAAGGCCGTAACGGAGAAGTTGAAGTTACTGTAAGGCTGAGCAATTCTAAGATAAAGTCTGTTTCTGTTACAAAACATGAAGAAACGCCAGGCATTTCAGATGCTGCAATAAAAGATATTCCGGCTGCTATGGTGAAATCTCAGTCAACTAATGTTGATATTGTATCTGGTGCTACAATTACGTCTGATGCGATTATAAATGCTGCAAAAGCAGCGCTTGCAAGTGCTGGAGTTACAGAGACTGAAGGAAAAGTTTCTTCTCGCAAGAACGTTCCTGTAAAATATAAGGCAGGAACATATTCTGGCACAGCACAGGGAATGAACGGACCTGTTGTCCTTGATGTTACATTTAGTGACAGTGGCATAACTGATATAAAAGTTTCATCTTCTAAAGAAACTCCTCATGTAGGTGATCCTGTTTATGGCATTATGTTTAAGGATGCAATTGAAGCAAACGGTTCTGGCATTGATGTTGTATCTGGTGCAACCTTTACGTCCCTGGCTGTAAGAAATGCCTTGAATGATGCTGCTAAAAAAGCAGGAGCTTCAAGTCTTGACGATTTTAAAAAGAATACTGTAAAGCATGAGGCTCAGGCTCCTATAGAAGAGTCTTATGATGTCGTTGTTGTTGGTGCTGGCGGTGCAGGTATTGCTGCAGCTGCTCAGGCTGCACAGAACGGAGATACTGTTCTTGTAATTGAAAAGAATGCTGAAATTGGTGGTAATACTATTGTTTCTGGCGGTCAGTTCCAGTCTGTAATGCCTTATCTTTGTTGGGAACCTTCAAATCCAGATGCTACTACAGGAGTATATCCATTTGACGGAAAGACATATAATAAAGTAAAGTCTGCTAACGGAAACATTACTATTCTTAAGGAAATCCTTGACTGGAATGAAAAGCCTTTTGACGGTTCAAACGCTCAGGACTGGTTTGTTGCCGGTGATACAGCAGAACTTTCTAAGCATGGCGTTCATGCAGAATATTTGCCTACGCTTCGTGAGCTTAAGAAAGAAATCAAGGCTTACCTTGCATGGGCTCAGCCTAAGCTTGATAAGGGCATTAACGAATCCCAGTTAACTTTGTTTTCTACTCTTAACCTTCATATTTTCCAGACTTACTATGGAGGACTTCGTCCAAACCAGAGCTATACAAAGTGGATTTACGGAAACTATGATCTTGTAAAGCAGTTTATTGAAGATGGTCAGGATCTTAAGCCTTGGCTTGAATCGCAGGGGGCTGCTTTTGTTGAAGATCAGCAGCCAACTCTTATAGGTGCTTTATGGCATCGAGAAAATCAGTTTATCGGTTCAACATTTGATGCTGACGGTGATGGCAAGAATGAGACTGCACAGTGGGGTGCATACTTTGTTCCTCCTCGCAGGACCATTCTTGAGACAAGTTCGACAGCAAAGAGCAATAAGATTATGCTCCGTACAGATGCAAAGGAACTTGTCAGCGAAGGTGGACGCGTAACAGGCGTAAAGGCCGTTATGTATGATGGAACCCAGGTTACTGCACATGCAAAGAAAGGTGTTGTTCTTGCAACAGGCGGTTATGCTGCCAATATTGCTAAGGTTCTTCAGACCAATGACTATTGGAAGAGCGGTGCTATTACAAATAATACACAGACTACAAACCGTTCTTCATTGCAGGGTGACGGTATTTCTATGGGTGAAAAGGTTGGAGCGTCTGCAACAGGATTGGACTTTACTCAGCTTATGCCTATCTCTTGGATTGATAATGGACAGCTTGCCTTCGGTGGCGGTAACTATGCTATCTACATAAATCCTACAACCGGAAAGCGTTTTGTAAACGAAACTAGCGAACGTGACGTACTTTCCCTTGCAGAACTGGCTAATGGAATTGAACATGGCGGAACAATGGGTGTATTCCTTGAGATTGCAAACAGTGATCAGGCTATTCCAGGTCCTTATCCTTATGGAACTCCAAAAACTCCTGAAACTTGGGAATCAGACGTAGACTGGAGGCAGTATACTCGTACTGTCGATCAGCTTGGAGATTTGTTCAAGCAGCTTGGACTGTCTCTCGATGCTTCTGTTGTACGCAAGGAAATTGAGGACTATGATCATGCCCTCATGACCGGTAAGGAAGATACTCTTCCTGTAACTAAAACTGGTTGGACAGCACTCATCGGTAAGGCAGACAAGAAAGCAGACGGTTCATTTGATGTAAATTCATATACCCTTGACGGCGTAAAGCTTAAGATTCGTGTCATGGCTCCTTCAACCCACCATACAATGGGAGGTCTTGCAGTAGACATCAACAGGCACGTGCTTGATGGCAGTGGAAATGTTATTAAGGGACTGTATGCTGCAGGAGAAGTTACTGGTGGCATTCACGGAGGTAATCGCCTTGGTGGAAACGCTATAGTAGAAATCTTCGTATCTGGACGTACTGCTGCTAATGCAATAAAGGCTGACAACTAGTCTTTTCTTGATAGCTGTTAGGCTGCCTGTTAATAAGTTTTTTACTTCTATACGGGCAGCCTTATTTATTTTTCGATGTTAGATTTTGTTCCTGATTTTGATATGACTTTTACAAGTTTTATGCCTGAACTTTTGAATATTTCATTTACTGCCCGTTTTAATCCAGTTGTTTGACCGCATATCCTATCAAATGGAAATGGGGTAGTGCAGGCTGTAATAAGAATGCCTTTCTTGCCTTTTAAGATAGGTTTGGGAATTCCATGAGTTCCTTCTCTCATAAAGCGGAATACATTCCTGTCAAATAGTGATTTTAGGTGCCCTGGCATGTTCCCCCACCATACAGGAGAAGCTACTGCAATAATATCAGCTTCTTCAATTTTTCTTCCTGTATCATCAGCATCATCGTTAAAAATGCATTTTCCTGAAGACCTGCATTTCATGCATGCAACACAGTCATGAAAATGTAGTGAAGTAACATCTATCATTTCTGTTTCAAAACCTTTTTCTGTATATGAATCTGCAAGTTCCTGTGCAAGTCTGTAAACATTGCCTCCTTTACGGGGCGAGGCTTGTAAGATTAAAAGTTTTTTATTCATTCAACATATACCTGTATTTCTGAAATAATTTCTTTTGCAGTTGAAAGAGTCTGTTCATTGCTTTTGTTAATTATTCCAGATTTTCCGTCAATGCTTCCTGTACCTGTAAAATGCAGTAAAAATTCATTATGTTTTTCTTGAAAGGTAAACTGTTCTGCATATATGACAGATGGCTGTCCGTTTACATCAGAATTCTTTTTAGTCCAATGTTCATTGTAATCAAAACTTTGATTTACTTCTGCTACGACAAAGTAAGTCTTCCCTGTTTTTAATGGAAAAGTCTGTTCTTTAATTATGTTCTTTTTCGGAGTTGCGCTCGTTACTGCATCGAAAGTCTTGTCGGCAGGTTTATCTGGACTTATTTTTGTACTGTTATACCATACAGGCAATGATTCTGGTCGTCCTTGCTTTGGAGAAAACTTCCATGTTTTTTTTGACGCAGACTTAGTTACAAAAACAGTTCCTAAATATTCATGGTTTTCGTCTTCGATCCAAACTGCACATTGCGGTGCACGTTTTTTCCACGCTGTTCCCGGTTCTATTCTTACAGTAACTTTTGCAGCAAAAGCTATTGCACAAAAACTGGTAAAAAGTACTGCGGCAATTATTTTTTTCATTTTGTTCTCCTTATATTATGATTCTAATGCAGTTAATGCCATTTCAATAAATCTATCTGTATATTTTATAGATTTATTCCAAAATTCTATGTCAGAGCGTTCTAGCAGAATGGACTGGATGCATCCCCATAATCCGTATACTATAATGTTTGTATCCAGTTTTGGATTTTTACTTTTGAATATATTTTTTTCTATGCAGTCTTCCAAAAGTTTTTGACCTGTCCTAATGCAAGTGTAATAAGATTCTAAAGTTTCTTTATCAGCATTTGTGTCTACGCTTATCTTTCCCATAAAGAGCAATGCTGTCTTTGGATTGTCAAAGCACCAGTCTCTAAATGCTTTTAATGCTTCTGATATTTTTGTCTTTGGAGATTTTGCTTTGTCTATTCTTTTTTGCATGTATTCAGAAAGAATAGAAAGGCTGTCTAGTGATATTTTTCTGAATAAATCTTCCTTGTCTTTATAGTACAGGTAAATTGAAGTAGCTGTTACTCCGCATTGGGTTGCTATGTCTCTCATACCTATTTCATACGGTTCTTTTTCCTGCAATAACTCAAGAGTTTTTGTCCTGATTTCCTTTTCAAGTTCTGGATTTGATTTTCTCATAATTATCTCTTAACAAGATTAACTTAACATGGTTAAGTTAATCTTGTCAAGTGAAATCTTAAAGAATTAAAGCTATAGTTTTTTTACATTAAGGGCTCGTATTGCATTTAATATTGCAAGAATCATTACTCCTACGTCGGCAAAGATAGCAATCCACATATTTGCTAGTCCAAGTGCTCCTAGTATAAGGCATATGGCTTTTATTCCTATTGCAAATACGATGTTCTGATATACAATTCCAAGGCATTTTTTTGATATATTTATTGCCTTTGAAATTTTTGCAGGATCGTCATCCATAAGTACTATGTCTGCAGCTTCAATTGCAGCGTCACTCCCTTTTGCTCCCATTGCAATTCCTATATCTGAACGCGAAAGTACAGGTGCATCATTTACTCCATCACCTACAAATGCTAAAGCTTTGTTTGGTTTAAGAAGTTTTTCTATTTCCTTTACTTTATCTTCTGGAAGCAGTTCGCTAAATATTATATCTATATCAAGTTCCTTGGCTACAGCTTCTGCAACAGTCCTAGTATCTCCTGTTAGCATTACTGTATTTTCTATACCTGCTTTTTTTAGAGCTTTTACCGCAGACTTTGAATTATTTTTTATTCTGTCGGAAATAACTATATGTCCTGCATATTCACCATTTATGGCAGCATGGACTATTGTTCCTACGGAATGGCATTTACAGTAAGGAATGTTTAGCATCTGCATAAGCTTTTCGTTTCCTGCGGCAATTTTCATGCCGTCAACGACTGCAGTTATTCCTTTTCCTCCCAGTTCCTGTATGTCTGTAACTCTGGAAAGGTCAATTTTTTTATTATAGGCATATTTGATGCTTTTACTAATAGGATGATTAGAAGCGCATTCTGCTAGGGCAACATATTCAAGAAGCTGACTGGCTTCTAAAGGTGAATGATGAATTGAAACTACTTCAAATACACCTTCTGTAAGAGTTCCTGTCTTATCGAAAACAATTGTCTTTACTTTTGAAAGCGTTTCAAGATAGTTAGATCCCTTTACAAGAATGCCTTCGTGGCTGGCTCCTCCTATTCCTGCAAAGAATGAAAGGGGAATGCTTATTACCAGTGCACATGGACAGCTTATTACGAGAAATGTAAGGGAACGGTAAATCCAACTGCTCCATAACGGTTCTGAATTCATGAATATAATGCGTACTAATGGTGGCAGGATTGCAAGGGTGAGGGCTCCATAACATACGATAGGGGTATATACTTTTGCAAACTTCGAAATAAAGTTTTCTGACTTTGATTTTCGTGATGTAGAATTTTCTACCAACTCAAGAATCTTTGAAACTGTTGATTCTCCGAATTCTTTTGTCGTCTTTATTTTTATTAGTCCTGTTATATTTATGCATCCGCTTATGACATCATCACCTGAAGATACTGTCTGAGGTACACTTTCCCCTGTAAGGGCTTTTGTATCAATTGAAGATTTTCCTTCAATTACAGTGCCGTCTATTGGAATTTTTTCTCCAGGCTGAATTACGATTATGCTTCCTGTTGGTACTGAATCTGGACTTACTTGTTCCAAGGATCCGTCTTTTTCTATGTTTGCATAGTCAGGGCGTATGTCCATGAGGGCACTTATGTTTTTACGGCTTTTGCCAACTGCTATGCCTTGGAACAGTTCTCCAATCTGATAAAAAAGCATTACAGCTATAGCTTCGACATAATCTCCGCTTTTTGTATAGATTGCAAGTGTAAATGCTCCAATAGTAGCTACAGTCATTAAGAAATTTTCATCAAATACCTGTCGGTTAAAAATTCCTTTTATGGCTTTCTTTAGAATGTCTCCGCCTATAATTATATATACGGCTATATATAATATAAGGTGAGGTATTCCGAATAACATTTTACTTAACGGCATGCCGTCAGCAGTCTTTATTTTTGAGATGATTGAAAGTGTAAGTAATGCAGCCGCTGCAATAATAATGCGGTGCAGCATTTTTTTCTGTTTCTTTGTCATAGAAATCCTATAATTCAATTTCGCAGTCTGATTCAACCTTTTTACAGGCCTTTAGGACTGCTTTCATTACAGATTTATCATCAGAACCTTCTGTAAACTCTACTTCCATTTTCTGAGTCATAAAATTTACTGTAGCATTCTGGACACCTTCCGTTTTTTTTGTTGCTTCTTCCATCTTGTTAGCGCAGTTTGCACAGTCAACTTCAATTTTGTATGTCTTTTTCATGTTTCGCTCCTTATACTAACATTTAAGCATGAGTTTAATAGATAGTGCAAGTTTTTTTTGAAAAGTATTGCTTTTTGGAATAAAATAATTTCTGAATGGAATAAAAAGAGGGTTTTTGAGAATTGAAAAAAAAATTTATGTTATAATAAACATATGCACTCAAATTTTAAGATAGAATTTTTAAAGAAAGAACTTGCAGAAGATGGTATGTTTCAGTCTGTTGCTCAGATGTTTTCTATACTTTCCGATTCTAACCGCCTAAAAATTTTTTGGTTGCTCTGTCATGCACAGGAATGCGTGAATGACATTGCCCAGCTAATGGACATGACAATGCCTGCTGTGTCGCATCATCTTAAGGTGTTAAGAGATGCCGGAATGGTAGATAGTTACCGGGATGGAAAAGAAGTCTTTTATGGAGCTTCAAAAACAGAAAAAAATAAAATTATTCATGATATGATGGAAAAGCTTATGGAAATATCTTGTCCTGCTTTTGATGGAGATCATGAACAGATAAATGAAAATTCCAAGTATCTGGAAAATCAGGTTGAGGCTATAAAAAAGGTCCATGAAAAGCTTACGCAAAATCTGTCAAAACGGATTACTATAGAAGAACTTGCACATGAATTTTACATGAATCCAACAACTTTAAAGACTGTATTTAAAGATGTTTACGGAATGTCCATTGCTGCCCATATAAAGCAGCATCGTATGGAAAAAGCTGCAGAACTTCTTTGTTCTTCGGAAATGTCTATTAATGAAATTGCCCTAGCAGTAGGATATGAAAGTCAGAGTAAGTTTTCTGCAACATTTAAGGATTTTTATTCTGTAACTCCGAATGAATACAAGAAAGAGCATTGAACGTAAAGTTTTTAATCTGAAATATCTATTTTTATGCTGTTGCTATAAAATTTTATTGCAAAATCTCCATAGTGGTTGTATGATAATATCAGGTATTGTTAATATAAATCAATAAAAATGGAGATATATCCTATGAAGAAAGCCTTAGGTACTTTTGTGTGTGCAGTTTCGGCTCTGTCAGCACTTTCTTTGACTGTTGCATCATGTTCCAAAAATAAGGGGCCTGCTTTAAGAGAACCTCTTCCTACTGATGTTTTTGAAAAGACCTTGAAGAGGGATCGCTTGACTGATGAAGTTTCTGAATATACTCCTGTAAAGCAAGATGCTGCAGGCCAAAATTTTATAAGCCAAAAATATGAACGGACATCGCATGCTACGTGGAAATGCCATGATCCTAAGCTTTTTCAGGATCCTGTTTCTGGAAAATATTATGTATATTCTACAGGTTGGACCGATGGAGTTCAGATTCGTTCGTCTACAGACGGAATTCACTGGGCAAAACATCGGCAAAGTGCTTTGTGGAATCCAAAGGATGTTTCCCTAAAATATAAGCACATGGAATGGGATGATGATTTCCTGCAGTGGGTAGGTTATACCGTAAATGACGGAACGGCTTACAGCACAAAATGGTATTCTGCAAATAAGCATCCTAACAGTTGGGCTCCTACTGTTGTATATCAAGATGGAAAGTACTATATGTTTCATGGCATTATTACAGACTGTCTTTCTCTGTCAAACGGAACGGTACATCCGGCTGCCTGCATAACTCTTGCAATTGCAGATAAGCCAGAAGGTCCTTTTATACCAGCTTCCCGCTATGATTCTGGTACTTATAAAAACTCTAGTCTAGTCCGGTATGTATGGACAACTGAAGAAACTCAGAATACTCAGATTGGATATGAATATTGTACTAATTCTGCTGGCGGTGACTGGGAACATGGTTTTGGAACTATTGACCCTGAATTTGTCTTTGATATAGTTACAGGAAAACTTAAGGAATATAAAATTGGTAAAAATACCTGTTATGCCCTTACTTATGGATCTTGGAAAGGAGGGATAGCTTTAGTCTATGTAGATTCCAAGACTTTTAAGCCTGTAAATCAGAAAACTGGCGAGGTTATGGATGCTCCTTTGGACAGTATTGATGGAAATTTTGGAATTCGGATTGCTGGAGGAATGGGTGCTGCTTATGAAGGTGCTCAGTTGATGTATAACAGTGACACTGAATATTATTACTTGTTTGTATCCATGGGAGATTTAAGCATTCAGTACAGGGTCGGAGTTGGACGCAGCAAAAAAATTGAAGGACCCTATCTTGATACAGGAGGAATTTCCATGTCTTTTGATACGACAGCATCTGCAAGTGGATATCATGCTGTTGGCGGAAAAATGATTGGAGCTTTCCAATTTGGTGATGGATATGGCTTTTCATCTCCAGGAGGACAGTCTATATTACGTGATAAGGATGGACGAATTCTGTTTGCGTGCCATTCCCGTACGACTTTTCTGCCTTCTTCTGAATTTACGCTCCAGATACGGCAGATGTATTTTAACAAGGACGGATGGCCTGTCCTTAATATGAATGAATATTATGGAGAGTCTTTGCAGCCGGAAAAACATGCTATGTCAGATATTGCTGGTGATTATGAGGTTATTGTTACCAGAAGAAGTAGGGTTCCTCGCATTGATGGCAAGGCCTCTGCTTCAGAGATTATGCACATTGATGAAAGTGGAACTGTTAGTGGCGCTTACACAGGACATGTTGCTTTATCAGATGACGGATATTCTGTTATCTTTGCATTCCCTGAAGAAGGAATATTCAGTGGTTTTATACTGAGCAGTACCGACTGGACTTTAAAGGATGTTCCTGACAGTAATAGGAAAACTATTTCTTTTACTGCACTGAACAGCAGTTCTGGATCTAAAAAGGGAGAATATTTCTTTGGCAACCGCCTTCAATAATTGACGGTAGGTCCTGAGGTTTGTCTGCCAGGATTTGGGCTCCGTTTTTTAGCAGAAATTCTTTAGATCTAAACCCCCAAGTTACGCTTATGCAAGGGATACCTGCATTTCTTGCAGTGGCAATGTCTACATCGGAATCTCCTGCGTAGACTGCTTGTTCAGGCTGCACTTTAAGAATGCTCATAACTGACAGGATGGAATCAGGAGCGGGCTTTCTTCTTATGCCTTTGCTTTCCTGTTCGCCAACCGCTGTATTACTGCTTATGTAGGATGCAAAATAGCGTTCTGCTAGTTCTTTTACCTGTGCGTCTGGCTTGTTTGAGACTATCCCTGTGTGAATTCCGTTTTTATTCAGGTCTTGAATGAGTTTAATGATACCGTCGTACGGTTTTGTCTTAACTTGTGAATGTGTTGCATAAGTTTTACGTATGCAATCTAGGGCTTGTTCATAGAGTGGATTTTTTTTTCCGTCAGGAATCGCTTTTTCTACAAGGACTCCAAGACCGTTTCCTACAAACTGTCTGACTTCATCGATTGTTCTTTGTGGAAAATTGAATTTTTTAAGCATTATGTTGCAGCTGTCGGCTAGATCATCTAGGGTATTTAAAAGGGTTCCATCCAAATCGAAAATAACTGCTTTTATGTTTGTTTTCATTTGCAAAGAATATAACATGGTTTTTATATTTTTACTATAATTTCATTTACAATATAAAAACTATTTGCTAATATTGAATATATTATATGGTAAAAAAGTGATGTCAAGGAGATATATACATGGCAGCTGCTGCTCATGATGATAATGATGTTTTTGAAGCTCTTTCAAAAAGCATAAGCGATGATGAAAGACACGAAATGTTGGAAAAAGTTAAGTCCAAATCTCCTGAAAAAGATGAAATGCTGGCAGAGAAGTTAGCTCGTTTTGATGATGATTATGAATATGAATTTCAGGAAGCATTAAAAAAACAGACGGTTTTTCAGCGTGTTATAATGTTTATATGGGCTTGTCTTACAAATTCCTCTGTAAAAGATGTCCTAAATAAACATTTGCTTTCAGGATATGCAAAAAGAATAGAGGTTCTGTTTCCAGGACTGATTGTTTTTGACAGAAAGGTCGTTGGAAATTTGTTTTACGAAAAACTTAGGCAGCTCAATAGTGCCATTAAGTTTTTTGTACCTTACATGGATAATTATCCTGCCGAAGCAGGAGACTATTACTTTGTTATATGCCATGAAGCAGCCTCTGATTTTGAAAAAAATGTTTATGATAAGTCAGATCCTTATAAATTTCCTCTGACTAAGCCTATACCTGATTCTGAAAAGATAAAGCTTAAGGATGAATTAAAGCGTAATCTTGCTGCTATGGACCCTGATGACAAGAAATGCATGGATGATGTCATTCAGATGCTTGAGTGGTTGCATCAGCTTTCTAATGTTTCTATTGACCGAATTCTGACTATGTTTACTTCTGAAGAAAACGGTTATAATGAGTGCCTTTTTGTGTTTCTTCGTTCTGATTTAGATAACCTTATTGAAATAATGTGTAACAGCGTTCCTTTGGATGACCGCATTATAGATTTTTTCTGCCTGCTGGCAAGTCGTCATGACATTGACATGAATGCATTCAGAAACGAGGCTGTTTCAAGTCTGTCTGTTATTGCTAATTTTGCAAATAACCTTCCTCTTGCTGATATTGCAAAGATAATAAAAAATAAAGCTTTTTATAATGTTCCGATGCATTCTTTTTCTGTAAAATGGTATGATTCTTTCTTGAAAAAATGGCTTTCAGTATTCGAAGACCGTTTTTCTGCATGGACAAAAGATTTCTGCAGGGAACAGATTAAGGTAAAATTGCATAATTTATTTGACCTTGATGATTTTCCTCAGTTTCCTAATCGTCCTTGGGAAGAACTGGGCGGAGGTTTTTCTTTTTCTCATTCTCTTACGATGGGATTGTTATATTTCTTTATGCATAAATACTTTAATTCTTATAATAAATCACTTCAGACAATTTCTATAAAAGGAGAATTTTCTTCAAAAGAAAACCTTCATGAGTTAAATGAGTCTATAGATTCTTTTATTATGATTCATGAAGAAATGAAGAATTTAGAAAATTTATTTGGAGATGATGGTGATTATTATGAAGAATTTAGAATTTTCCATAGTCTTGCGACAAAAACTTCAAATTCTATAAAAAGGGTTCATGTAATTATGGAAAATGTAAGTCAAGAAGTTGTTGACATGCATGAACGATTTTCGGTTATGTGCCAGCATCTGATAAATATTCTTGAAGGATGTCTCTCTGATAGGCGTACTGGAAAATATTGTTCATTATTGAATTTGAACCGTTTGGTTGAAGACGGTGTTGATTTTAAAGATACTATTAAAAAAAGATTGCAGGGAATTAAGGATATGTTTGAAGTTATTAAGGATGTGGAGATTCTTGAAGGATGATTCAATTGGTTGCCTTTTTAGGAAATTATGGGCACGAATATGCTCATACGCGCCATAATGCAGCATGGCTTTTTGAAAAGAGCCTTCCTGTCAGTTCAAAAATTTCCTGGTCAAATAAATATAAGTCAGATTTTTTTTCTGTAGATTATGATACCTTTGTATCATGGCTTTGTGACTCGGGTCTAATAAATCATCGTTCTGATGGATCTTTACCGGTTCCTTCTGGTTGTCCTAAAAAGCTTTTCTTTATGAAGCCTTTAACTTATATGAATCTTAGTGGCGATGCAATTGTAGAGGCTGCCCATTTTTTTAAGATACCTCCGGAAGATATTCTTATTATTCACGATGAAATAGAGTTACCTATAGGCACTGTCAGTCTAAAATGGTCTGGTGGACTGGGCGGTCATAATGGATTGCGTTCGGCAAAGGCTGTTCTGGGAACAGCTGATTTCTGGAGGTTGCGTCTGGGGGTAGGCAAGCCTGCAAATGGAGGAGTTGCTGACTATGTGCTTGGTAATTTTACATCTGATGAAGATATTATTCTGTCTCAGGTATTTCCTCAGGTTGCAGTACTGCTTGCAAAGGTCTTGATTTCTTTAGATCCTCATAAACTGGTGCCAGAATGGGGCAAGAAAAAGTTGTTGGCGGAAACAAAAAGATGAAGCATATGTCTCATGAAGAAATGCTAGAACTTGTGAAAGAGAATTCTAGTGATTTTTCTGGTGCCTGTAACCGAATTATGCTTTTAATAAAGTTATTGAGGTCTCCAGGTGGATGCCCGTGGGATAAGACTCAGACTCCTAAATCTATGCTTCCATGTCTTATTGAAGAAGTGTTTGAGGTTGTGGATGCGGTTTCAAGAAAAGATCTTTGTAATGTACGCGAAGAATTAGGAGACATTCTTTTTAATATTCTTCTTACAGCTTATATGTACGAGCAGAATGGAGATTTTTCCATTGCTGATGTCTTGAATGAAGTTACGGATAAGTTAATACGTCGTCATCCGCATGTATTTTCAAATAAAGAATTTGTTTTGGGATTATGGGATTCAATAAAAAAGGATGCAGAAGGAAGAAAAAAAGATTCTGTTCTTGATGAGGTTCCTGAAGGTTTTCCTCCATTGCTTAAAGCTTATAAATATTTGAAAAAGGCTTCAAAAGAACATTTTGATTGGAAAGACGTAAAAAGTGTTGAAGAAAAGGTTAAGGAAGAATTTTTAGAAGTCAAGGAAGCTGCTAGTGTTAATGATATTGATCATTTAGAGGAAGAAATAGGAGATTTGCTTTTATCGGTTGTTAATTTAAGTCGCTTTTATAAAATAGATCCATCTGTAGCACTTTCTAGGGCTAATAAAAAATTTTCTTATCGTTTTAAATATGTGGAAAAAGAAATGAAGTCGCATTCCTTATCCATGACAGAAGACCATCTTTTGGATATGGAGCGCTTCTGGGAGGAAGCAAAAACTCACGGGGATATTGTGAATGGTTCAAATCATTCTTGATTAAAGTGGACTTTAAACTAAATTTTTAGTAAAATAAATTAATTAAGTTATTAGTTGGAGTAGAAATGTCTAATTCATTTATGAAAATAATGTGTGAAGATGATGAGGATTCTGAAAAAAAGAAGAATGATGCACCAGATCCTCTTGCTGAGAAATTTTTAAAAACTCGTCAGATTCTGTTAAGTGGTGAAATCAATGAGGAAAATGCAGAAAAGATAGTCCGCCAGCTTCTAATCCTTGAGGCAGACAGTGATAAGCCTATATATATTTATATAGATTCTCCAGGAGGAGATGTTGATGCAGGTTTCGCTATTTTTGATGCCATCCGCTTTGTAAATGCACCTGTATACACTATAGGAATGGGACTTATTGCCAGTGCTGCCGCACTTATATTGCTTGCAGCCCCAAAAGAACGCCGTCTGGGACTTCCTCACAGTCACTATCTTATTCATCAGCCGTCAAGTGGCATGAAAGGCGTTGCTACGGACATTGAAATTCATGCAGCAGAAATTGCTAAGACAAAAGCAAAATTGAATGATATTATAGCTTTTGAAACAGGTACCCCCTTGGATAAGGTTTCACGTGATACTGACCGTGATTACTGGCTGGATGCAAATGAGTCTGTTGAGTATGGGCTTATAAGCAGAGTTATTTCGAAGCGTTCAGACTTAAATTAACGGCATTTTATGACTTTCACTCTTACAGATTCACTTGTAGATGATATTCTTTTTGCTATGGAGGATCAGCAGAAGTCCTGTGCAGTTGATGCATCACAGGGAATTGTCGTTTCAGCAGAATCTTTAAATGTTGATGAAGTCAATTTTTATGCGTTGCCTGTATGGTCAAGTGGAGACGGGTACTCTGTATTGCAGGAGTTTACCAATAATTTGCATGCACCGTTAGCTCGTGAAGAATTAAGGCGAGTTTTAACAGGTGGAAGGGGGGTTTTTAGAAAATTTAAAGATGTAATAAAATCGTATCCTGAAGTTGAACGTAAGTGGCATTTTTTTAAACATGCCTGCATGAAAAGACGTTTAAATGAATGGTACGGCTCTCTCCGTGAATCCTGGGGACTAGAACAGCTTGAGTATTCTGAAGATGAATGCATTGATGAAACAGAAGAACTTGTTCGCAGTGATTTTATTTTTAATGTATATGATTCTGGCAGGGACAGGAATTGTATTTCTCATGGATGTGAGTTGATAAAAGAAGAATACAGAAAACAGTATCCTTCTGAAGTGGGTGATGCCGTTGGTTTTTTGTGGCAAAGACTGTCATCTTTTGCTGATTTTAATCAGAAATCTGGTTTTGTCTGTTATACCCAGTCAGAGGAATTTGCCGGATGTCTGCTTTTTTCTTATTATTCGTCCTCTTCAAAAAAAGCGGCTGTAGTAACTGATTTTTTTGTTGTACAGAATTACCGAGGACTTGGTATCGGTAAGGAACTTTTAGGTAAGTGCCTTGACGATCTGAAAAACCGTGGAATTCAATGGGTTTTAATTTTTAATGCTGTCATCACAGAAGCCATGGAATCGCTATTAATCCAAAATGGATTTACAAAGCTGGGGTCTGGTTATCTGGCGGATTTGTTAAAAGACAGTGATTAAGGAGGCTCGGTTTTTCAAACGTTGTTTGTAAGGCTGATTGTTTACCTCCAGTTTTATTAAGGAGTTTTTTGAATGTATAATAATAATCCTAACGAAGATCAAATTGTATCTTTATTGAAAGATGCTGTAGAAAATGTAAAAAATGCAAGTGAACCAGATATTCAGTTGTTTGATGCTATAAAAAAGCTTTATGCAAAGAATGTTCCTTTTTCAAAAAGAAAGTATGTTGCTGCTTATCTTGTAAAACAGGTTCTTTCAAGTGGGCGCGGACGTTTTTCACATGATCGTTCAGAAAAATTCGATAAATTTTCAAGAGATAGAAATTCTGACCGTTCTTCTTCACGTAAAAATGCATCAGCAGAGCGTACTGAACATGCAGAACGTTCTGAACGTACTCCTAGAGTTCAGATTGATGAATCTGTTTCTTCTACAATATTTATTGGAATTGGTCGCAATAGACGTGTATATCCTCGTGATTTAGTGGGCTTGCTTGTTAGTGTATGCGGATTAGACAGGGAAAGGATTGGCGATATACGTGTTCTTGCAAACTATTCTTTTATCCAGCTTTTTACAGAAGATTGTGAAAAGGTAATAAATTCTTTGAATGGATATGATTATCGTGGAAGAAAATTGAGCGTAAGCTATTCAAAGCAGAAGGATGATTCTTCAAATTCAGCAGTAGATGCTGTAGAATCTTCTGTTTCGAATGCAGTTGTAGATGATGTAGATAATACTATTCCTGAGAATGTTACAAATGAATCTCATGGAGTAGTTGATACTTCTGAGTCTGCAAAGATTTCTGAAGCTCAGACAGCATTTGCCCAGCAGCAGACAAAGATTTCTTCCGGTGAATCTGGAACTGACCAAAAACCTTATTCCGAGACTACCGATGACGGTCAGGTTAAGTCTCACTTTGGTACAGGTGCAGCGTATTAATTTCATGCATGTAAAGATTACCAGATGAAATTTGACAGGAATTGTTCTATATCTGTATTACACACTGGACCTTTCGGAGTTAACACTTATATAGTTCCTATAGAAGGAAAACGTGTGTTTATTGTAGATTCTGCATGTTGTGATTATAGCAATGACTCAGATAAAATAACAGAATTCCTAAAAAAAAATAAATTGGAGCCTGTAGCAGCAGTTTTGACACACGGTCATTTTGATCATGTTGCAGGATTGCCTGCTTTACGCTCCGAATTCCCTTCACTCCCAATATATATTCATTCTTCTGATTCCATTTTTTTAGGAAAAGATAGCGGATTTACTCATGCGAAAGATTTGACTGATATGGGATTTGAAGCTTTTATTCCTTTTGTAAGCAATCTTCCTGAAGCCTCTGATTTTATTAATGAAGGAGATGTTTTGTTTTCGTGTTGGTACGTAATGCATACGCCTGGTCATACAAAGGGGAGTTGTTGCTTGTTCAATGCACAAGAAAAGTTTCTTTTGTCTGGAGATACAATTTTTTACGGTTCCTATGGAAGGACTGATTTGTCAGGGGGGTCTGATTCTGAAATGGCGGAAAGTTTAAATCGTTTGCATTCAGAACTCCCAGAGGATGTTATTGTTTTTCCAGGGCATGGAGAACTGGGATTTCCTTTACCAGAGGCCGGAAAATTCTGGGGCGTATAGATGTCCCTTTACTCCAGAAACTTCATAAAACATAAATCCGAAACTTGATGAATTTTTCTTGATATTTAAAACTGCAAAGCATGGAAGTTGTCTGTCTCGTGGTCTGGAACAGCTACCAGGATTTAATGTTAGTATGCCATAGTTTTTTTCTCCAAGTGCGACGTGAGTATGCCCATAAAGAACTAATTCTGCATTTTCAGCCTTGGCTGCCATTACAAGAGGTTTTGTTCCGTTATAAAGACAAAATCTGTGCCCGTGCGTTACGAAAATTTTGTGTCCACAGACTGTAATTATTTGTGTAAGAGGGACCTTTATCTTATTGTCTTTGTTTCTTAATGTATAAAATCCAGAATCGTTATTTCCCTGAACAATGGCAATGACGGGTGGAATTGTCTGCTTTACAGAGTCATCGTAGACAGCCTGCAATAAAATGCTTAATAGGTCTCCTATGCCATCTCCGCAGAAAACTAATGCATCTGAGTAGGATCCTCGCTCTTTTAGAATTGATTTTAATTTTTCTTTTGCTCCATGAGAATCTGATATAATAAGTATGCTTGCTGTTTCTTTTTGTGCAAGAATCTCTATGTCATGAGTGCTGCCGATTAACAATGTTTCATCTTGAGTCAGCGCGTTCATAAAATTCCTTTTTTTACTGCTCTATTACGAAATGGTTTATTGCCTGTAAGCCTGTTTCAGGGTCTGTGTACCTGCGGACTTTTTTTGCTCCTACGATAGCTTGAACATGTTCCCTTAATTCTGCTGTAGGTAAAAGAGGTTCTGGATTTTCTTCAATATATCTTACAGCTCTTATAACTATGTTCTCTGCTGTTTCTGCTAGTTGCGGAGTTATTGAAATTTCCTGTTCTAAGTCTGTATCTGAAGTTGAACGTTCATATTCTAGAATAAAGTCACATGTAGATTCTTGTCCTAGGATGTCATCTTGAGGCATTAATGAAAATATTGCATTGGAATAAAGAACTTTTCCTTCTTCACTGCTATTTGAACGTAGCCTATACAGGGCTTTATGTGTACCTTCTGGTGCTCCTAAAAGGATTATACCCCTGATTTTGTGTTCTGTGATTATATCATATAGATTTGAGATTCTGGATTTTACATCATCAGGGTATTTGACAGGAAATATTATGCCACCTTCTTCTGAAAGTCCATATTTTTCTGTTAATTTAGCAATTGCTTCATTATAAAAAGGTTCTGCAGTAAAGTCTTCTCCAAACAAAATGCAGATTAAACCATCTTCTGGATTGTACTTTATTTCTTCTGTAACAGATGCAGCTTCGACTATCTCATCTGCATTTTCTTTAGTTTTGCTTTGTAGTTTTTCACATGAAATAAATGATAATGACGCATAAAATAAAAATAAAGTAAGTGAAATGTTTATAAAATTTTTTATCATAGTAACATTATAATATATTCGCATTCTTTTGCAAATACTAAAAAGCACAGTACTGATAATTCAGTCCTGTGCTTTTTTTGAATGATTAGGCAGTTATCAGCCTACAGTTGCTGTGAGATATACATCTTTAGCATTTGTATTTGCAGTAACAACTGTTCCGTTTACCCTTGCTTTTTTCTCATCCTTAAGTGTAAGAACGACATTTCCAGTATTGTTATTGTTTACTACTGTAATATGGTATGTAGTTCCCCTGAACTTTCTGATGAATTCTGCATTTTTTATATGTGCAGGAAGGCGTGGTTCTATACGGAGTCCTTCATACGAAGGCTGAAGTCCACAGATGTACTGTGAAAGGGCGACAAAGTTCCATGCTGCAGTTCCTGTAAGCCAGCTGTTCTTTGCTTCTCCAAAACGTCTTGCTGTTTTACCAGCAATCATCTGTGCATATACATAAGGTTCTGTTCTGTGAATGTCACTGATTTCTTCAAGATATGCAGGAGCTATCTTTGTGTAGTGTACCCAAGCATCATCTGGACGTCCAGTCTTTATTTCTCCAATAATAACCCATGGGTTGTTGTGGCAGAAAATACCGCCATTTTCTTTGTATCCTGGTGGATATGAAGAAACTTCTCCCAGTTCTACGTGATACTCTTGATATGGAGGGTCTACGATTACGATACCGTACTTTGAATCAAGATATTTCTTTGTACTGTCCAATGCCTTTGCAGGATACCCTTTGTCTGCTCCAACCTGTGCCATAGTACCGAATCCCTGTGTCTCAATAAAGATTTTTCCATCTTTACAGTCTTTGCTTCCGATTTTATTGCCAAAATCGTCATAAGCACGGACATACCATTCTCCGTCCCAGCCTGCTGTACAGATAGCTTCTTCCATCTTTTTGCAAAGGGCTTCAGCTTTCTTAGCCTCCTCTTCTTCTCCCATGAGACGACACATTGCTGCGTAGTCTGGAGTTACAAATACAAACATTTGGGCAATCATTACTGATTCAGCATTCTTACCTTCCTTATTTGTACAAGTCTGGAAAGAATCGTTTGGATTTGTTGAGAAACAGTTAAGGTTGAGACAGTCGTTCCAGTCTGCTCTACCAATAAGAGGGAGACCATGAGGTCCCATGTGGTTTGGTATATAGTTGTAAGAGCGTTTTAGATGCTCGAACATTGTAGCTTTATTTGTTTCACTGTTGTCAAATGGAACGTCTATTTTAAGGAAGTCAGTGTCTCCTGTTTCACGGATATAGTTTCCTACGCCAAGAACGAGCCAAAGAGGGTCATCGTTGAAGTTAGAACCTATATCAGCATTTCCGCGTTTTGTGAGAGGCTGGAACTGGTGATATGCAGAACCATCTTCAAATTGTGTTGCTGCTACATCATACAAGCGTTCTCTAATTCTTGATTTAGGCATCTGGTGTGCAGCACCGAGCATGTCCTGTGATGTATCGCGGAATCCTAGACCGCGTCCTATGCCGCTTTCAAAGTATGAAGCAGAACGTGCAAAGTTATATGTAACAACACACTGATACTGATTCCATACACTCATACGGTCAAGCTTTTCATCTCCAGTCTTTATTACAAAATGAGAAAGAGTTTCATCCCAGAATGCCTTTAATGTATCAAAAGCTGCCTGTACTTTGGCAGGAGTGTTGAATTTTTCCTGCAATGCATAAGCTTTTTCCTTGTTGATGATTCCGCTTGCTGTATTTGTACGCAAGAGGTCTTTTGGAGCTTTCTCTAAAGGAATGAATTTTTTTTCATCATCATTTTCAATATAACCAAGAACAAAAATGTAAGTCTTGCTTTCTCCAGGCTTAAGATTGCATTCCAAGCGATGGCTTGCTATTGGAGACCATCCGTCTGCTACAGAATTCTTACTCTTTCCTTCAAGGATAGTTTCTGCTGTAGAAAGATCATTGTGAAGTCCCATGAAAGATTCTCTGTCAGTATCAAAGCCTGCAATAGGTTCGTTTACACTGTAGAATGTAAAGTGGTTTCTTCTTTCTCTGTATTCTGTCTTGTGGTAGATTGCACTTCCTTCGATTTCAACTTCTCCAGTTGAAAAGTTTCTCTGGAAGTTCTGGCAGTCATCAGAAGCATTGTAAAGACACCATTCAACGAAAGACGTAATGGAAATTGACTTTATGTCATTACTGTTGTTTTTTACAGTAATCATTTCTACTTCACAGTTTTCTCCGTTAGGTACCATGTAAAGTACGTCTGCAGAGAGATTCTTCTTTGAAGATGAAATTTTTGTATATCCAAAGCCATGACGGCATTCGTATGAATCAAGCTTTGTTTTCATTGGCTTGTATCCAGGATTCCAGATTGTATCTCCATCTTTTATATACAGGTAACGTCCGTTTGTATCTAACGGAATGTCGTTGTAGCGGTAGCGTGTAAGTCGGCGGAGGCGGGCGTCTGTATAGAATGCATAGCCTCCTGAGGTATTAGAGATAAGAGAGAAGAATTTTTCATTTCCAAGATAGTTGATCCATGGATAAGGTGTGAGTGGTGTCGTAATGACGTATTCTCGGTTAACATCATCGAAGTTGCCGAATTTCATAGTTTCCTCCTGTTGAAATG
>JAILPY010000080.1 GCA_024699235.1 Treponema sp.
ATAAAAAGTGAAAAAGTTGACTGCTTTATTAATCAAATGAAGGATTTTAATAAAACAGAAGAATGGAAAAATGATTTTGACTTTGTAAAATGCAATCTGTCTCTTTTTGAAAAAATAACAAAAAAAGATGTGCTTGCTCTGGAAAATGAAGTTTGCGGCTGTGACACTTTTACACTTTCCACAATGCACGGCTGTCCTGCATGGGAAATCGAATCAATTGCCAGGTATCTTTTGGAAGAAAAAAAAGTAAACACTTTTGTCAAAATGAATCCAACTTTGAGCGGAAAACTTCAAGTTCAAAATATTCTGAGTTTAAAAAACTATGAACTTGAAGTCCCACTGGATGTTTATGAACAAAATATTGATTTAGATCAGGCAGTAACAATTATAAAAAACTGTCTTTCCTGTGCAGAAAAATGCGGTCTAAAGTTTGGAGTAAAAATGACAAATACTCTTCCTGTTTTTATAAAAAAGCAGGAACTTAAAGGAGAGAGAATGTATATGTCTGGACCAGGGCTTTTTGCACTTTCGGTAAATGCAACAAAGAGTCTGGTTGAAGCTTTGCATAAAGAAAACGTTGAAATAAAAAAGCTAGATATTTCTTATTCTGGAGGAGCGGACAAATCAAACATTTCAAAACTTCTTGAATGTGGAATCAAAACCGTAACAGTCTGCTCTGTGCTTTTAAAATCAGGGGGATATAGAAATCTTTCTAAAATGCTTGAAGTACTTGACAGAGAAAGAGCGGCAACATCAGGAGCGGCACGCAATGTTTCTCAAATTGACTATAAGCGACTGCACAAACTTTGTGAAAAATCAATTACGGATTCTTCTTATGACAGAAAGGCAAAAGCATCACCTGTCATAAAATCAGATTACAGTCCTTACTGTTCAAAATGTTCAAACTGTGTGGATGTATGTCCAAACCGAGCGAATGCTATAAATGTTATGGGAGGCAAAAAAGTTACCGTTCATATTCATTCGCTTTGCAATGAGTGTGGAGAATGTGCAAAACTTTGTCCAATGGGGCATGCTCCCTATCTGGAAAAATATAGAATTGAACTGCCTGATGGCAAGGAGATATAATAATGAGTTTTGAAATTATTGAAAATCCGAAAAAAATCCGTGATGAGATAGATTTAAGCTTTATAAATGAAGAAGTGGCAAAAAAAGCCAGAAATTTTCATTCAAGTTTTCCTCAGTATAAAGCAACTCCACTGCATGAACTTTCAAATCTTGCAACAGAACTAGGTGTAAAAAATATCTTTATAAAAGACGAATCTTTCCGGTTTGGCTTAAATGCCTTTAAGGTTCTTGGAGGAAGCTATGCTATTGGAAATTATATTGCGGAAAAACTTGGAAATCATATAAATGAAGTTGATTTTGATAAAATCATAAGTAAAGAAACAAAAGAAAAACTTGGGAAAATAACTTTCATTTCCGCCACTGACGGAAACCATGGGCGTGGAGTTGCCTGGACCGCAAATCAGCTGAAGCAATCTTGTATAATTTACATGCCAAAAGGAAGTACTCAAGAACGCCTTAATAACATAAAGGCAGAAAATGCCGACGCCAGCATTACAGATTTTAATTATGACGATGCCGTTCGTCTTGCTGCAAAAAATGCAAAAGAAAACGGATGGGTTTTAGTTCAGGATACAAGCTGGCCGGGTTATGAAAAAATTCCTACATGGATTATCCAGGGATATTCAACTTTAGCTTTGGAAGTTTTTGAACAGTTAAAGGGCGTAAAACCAACTCACATATTTTTACAAGCAGGCGTCGGGTCTTTTGCAACTGCTATGATCGGATTGTTCAGCAGCATTTATAAAGAATCAAAGCCAATCATAACTGTTGTTGAACCGAATGAGGCTGCCTGCATTTTTAAGACCATAAAGGCAAATGACGGGAAGATCCATCCTGTTACTGGAAACATGAAAACGATTATGGCAGGACTTGCCTGCGGAGAACCAGTTACAGTAGGAATTGATGTATTTCGCAATTACGCAGATTTTTTTGCATCCTGCCCCGATTATTTTGCAGCGGATGGAATGCGAGTTCTAGCGACAACAGCGGAAGGAGATCCCAAAATTGTAAGTGGCGAAAGCGGTGCGGCAGCCTTTGGCTGTGCTTACGAAATTCTTTCTGATTCAAGACTATCTGATGTAAAGGAAAAACTGGAAATTACAAAGAATTCTGTTCTGCTTTTCATAAGTACTGAAGGCAATACAGATAAGGAAAATTATAAAAAAATTGTTTGGAATGGAGAATATTCAAATGCTGACTAAAGAAAGAGAAGATAAGGTAATTAAATTATGCCAGAAACTAATCCAGGCACAAAGTTATTCAGGACACGAAGAAAAAGTTGCAGGAGAATTGAGAACTTTTTTTGAAGCAAATGGCTTTGATGAAATTCATGTTGATGAATATGGAAATATAATTGGTAAAATAAAAGGAAACAGACCGGGACCAAAAATCCTTTTTGACGGACATATTGATACAGTTCTTGTCCCTGATTCCTCAAAATGGACGCATGACCCTTTTGCAGCTGAAATCTGTGACGGAAAGATTTATGGGCGTGGGACTTCTGATATGAAGGGCGCTGATGCAGCAATGGCAAATGCAGCCGCAAACTTTGCTTCAGACTGCAATAAAGATTTCGCTGGTGAAATTTACGTTGCCGGCGTTGTTCACGAAGAGTGCTTTGAAGGAATTGCCGCTAGAAAGATCAGTGAATATGTAAAACCTGATTATGTTGTAATTGGTGAAAGCTCTCAGCTTAATCTTAAAATCGGACAGCGTGGGCGCGGAGAAATAAAAGTTGAAACTTTTGGAGTCCCTGCTCACTCTGCAAATCCAGAAAAAGGCGTAAATGCAGTTTACTCAATGTGTAAGATTGTTCAGGCACTTCAAAAAATTAAACCAAGCCATCATGACTTTTTAGGAGATGGCATCCTTGAACTTACAGACATAAAGTCAAGCCCTTACCCAGGAGCTTCCGTTGTTCCTGATTATTGCATGGCAACTTATGACAGACGTCTTCTAGTAGGAGAAACAAAAGAATCTGTTCTGAAACCTATCCAAGAAGCATTAGATAAACTAATGGCAGAAGATCCCAAAATAAAAGCAAAGGCGTCTTTTGCTATTGGTGAAGAAATGTGCTACACAGGAAATAAAATTCATGGGGAGCGCTTCTTTCCAGGCTGGGCTTATGATGAAAAAGCTGATTATATTCAGGCAGTTTACAGAGAATTAAAATCAATGGGATATAATCCACAAATTACAAAATACAATTTCTGCACAAATGGAAGCCATTATGCTGGAGAAGCCGGTATAAAAACCATAGGCCTTGGACCTTCTCTGGAAAACCTTGCACATACAATTGATGAATATATAGAAATTGACCAGCTTACCAAAGTTACAGACTGTTATTATGGTCTGCTTAGAGCATTGCTAAAATAAACAAGGATGAAAATTACTTATGAGAATAGTGATTAAAAACGCAAAAATAGTAGATGGCAGTGGAGATATCCCTTATTTTGGAAGCGTTTTAGTTGAGGGTAATAAGATTGCCTCAGTTCATAAAGATAAAGAGGAAGAAAACTTTCGAGCTGATAAAGTGATTGACGGAGCAGGTTTTGTTCTTGCTCCAGGCTTTATAGACACTCACAGCCACAGTGACCTGAAAGTTCTGTCTGAACCTCAGCTTCTTCCAAAATTACATCAGGGAATTACAACAGAAGTTTTAGGACAAGACGGAATTTCAATGGCTCCTCTCCCAGAAAAATATATTGAACCGTGGAAAAAAAATCTTGCAGGTCTTGATGGAACGGACGAAAAATTGGACTGGACTTTTAAAGATACAGAAAGTTATCTTAAACTTATAGAAAACGCAAAGCCGGCCTTAAATGAATCTTATCTTCTTCCACATGGAAATGTCCGTATGGAAGCCATGGGACTGGAAAACCGTAAGGCAAGTGAGAAAGATATAGAAAAAATGTGTGAAATTGCTGAACGTGAAATGAAGGCCGGTTGCCTGGGACTTTCTTCCGGACTAATTTATATGCCTTGTGCCTATGGTACAACAGAAGAACTGATTGAAATGTGCAAGGTTGTAAAAAAGTTTGACGGGGTTTTTGTAGTTCATCAGCGCAGTGAAGCAGATACAATTATACCTTCCATGGATGAAATTATCCGTATTGGTAAAGAAAGCGGAGTAGCAATTCATTTTTCACATTTTAAGGTCTGCGGAAAGCCTAACTGGAAATATCTTCCAAAAATGTTTGAAAAACTTGATGAGGCAAGAACTCTTGGGCTTACTGTCAGTTTTGATCAGTATCCCTATGTTGCAGGCAGCACAATGCTTGGTGTAATTCTTCCTCCTTGGGTTCATGACGGTGGAACTGATTTAGCAGTAGAGCGTCTTAAGAATGAAAAACTTCGCAAAAAAATGAAGGAAGACATAAAAAATGGCATTCCGGGTTGGGACAACTTTGTTAGTTTTGCAGGAACTGACGGAATATTTATTACAAGCGTTGCCTCTAAAAAAAATCAGGATGTTGTGGGGTTAAGTCTAGATCAGCTTGGCAAGCTTCGCTGTAAAGATGCCCTAGATGCAACATTCGACCTTCTTGCAGAAGAAAAGAACGCCGTCGGTATGGTTGATTTTTACGGTACAGAAGAGCATGTTGTTTCCATAATGAAAAGACCGGAAATGAATCTTTGTACGGATGGACTTCTAAGCGGAAAACCTCATCCACGTGTCTACGGTTCTTTTCCAAGAGTTTTAGGCAAATATGTACGAGAAGAAAAACAGCTTAAGCTGGAAGAAGCTATCCGTAAACTTAGTGGAAAGGCTGCTGATGCCTTGCACATCAAAAACCGCGGATATGTTAGGGAAAATTATTTCGCAGATTTGGTTTTACTTGATGAAACAAAAATCATAGATAAGGGAACTTTTACCCAGCCAGAACAATTTCCGGAAGGAATTGAAATGGTAATGGTTAATGGTGCTGTTGCACTTGAAAAAGGCAAAGTAACCGGTGAGCGTAATGGCGTTGTAATAAGAAATTTATAGTCAGCAGGGAGTGCTATGTACACATTTGAAATTAACGGAAAAAAATACACTACTTCAGAAAATAAAAATATCCTTTACTATTTGCGTGATGATTTGAATATTACAAGTGTAAAGGATGGATGTGGAATCGGAGCATGCGGAGCCTGTACATTTTTGATGGATGGGAAAAAATATAAATCCTGTCTCATAACAACCGCAAAGGCTGATGGAAAAAAAATCCTCACTGTAGAAGGTCTCTCGGAAAAAGAAAAGAAGATTTACTCGTATGCATTTGCAACGGCAGGAGCTGTTCAGTGCGGATTTTGCACTCCTGGAATGATAATCAGTGCAAAATCACTGCTGGATATTAATTTGAATCCATCAAAAAAAGAAATAAAACTCGCAATAAAGGGAAACTATTGCCGATGCACAGGCTATTACAAAATTATTAAAGCAATTGAACTTGCAGCAGCATGTTTTCGTGGAGAGGTAGATCCTGAACTTGCAGAGGCAAAGGGCTTTATGGGAGAGCGTGCCATACGACAGGATTCCGTTCCTAAAATTCTTGGAACCGGAAAGTTTGCAGGGGATTTACGCGTACCAGGTATGGTTTATGGAAAAGCAGTTCATTCAAAATATGCCCGTGCCCTTGTAAAATCAATCAACATTTCAAAGGCCCTTTCTCATCCTGATTGCATTAAGATTGTTCTTGCAGAAGACATTCCTGGCGAAAGAGTTTTAGG
>JAILPY010000188.1 GCA_024699235.1 Treponema sp.
TCATTTTATTATGAAGAGAGCTCTTGTAAATGTTGAACGTTATACAACTCAGAAACTACAGGAACTTGAAGAAAGTTTAAATGAATCAGGAACAAAAATTATTGATTTAGAGCACGATTTGTATATTGATGTTCGAAATAAATTAAAAGTATATATTCAATATCTTAAGCAGGTTGCTATAGAAATAGCAGGGGTTGATGTATCTATAGCATTTGCTGAGTCAGCAGTCAAAAATAACTGGATAAAGCCAATAGTAGATGATAGTTTTTCATTTGATGTAAAAGATGGAAGGCATCCTGTAGTTGAATCTCATATACCGACAGGAGAGTTTGTTCCGAATGATCTTTCTTTGCTTACAGATTCTGACAGGAAGTCTTTTGCTTTGATTACTGGACCTAATATGGCTGGAAAAAGTACTTTTCTTCGCCAAAATGCTCTTATAGCTCTTTTAGCTCAAATAGGGAGTTTTGTTCCCTGTTCTTATGCTCATATTGGTGTTGTAGACCGCATATTTTGCAGAGTAGGGGCTAGTGATAATCTTGCAAAAGGAGAATCTACATTTTTAGTTGAAATGACTGAAACTGCAAGGATCCTGAGGTCTGCTACAGAACGTTCTCTTGTGATAATGGATGAGGTAGGAAGAGGTACTAGTACAGAAGATGGACTGTCAATTGCCTGGGCGGTGAGTGAATATCTTCTTAATGTAATAAAATGTAAAACACTTTTTGCTACTCATTATCACGAGTTAACTAGAATTGAACATCCTTCCTTAAAAAAATTATGCATGTCCGTTAATGAAAATGGTGAAAATGTTGTTTTCTTAAGAAAGGTTATATCAGGATCAAGTGAAAACAGTTATGGAATTCATGTTGCAAGACTTGCAGGAATTCCGGATTCTGTTATTCAAAGAGCTGGAGAGATCTTGGTTTCTATACAAGAGGGTGCTGAAAAATCAATGCTTCCTTCTATGTCCGCACCGAAAACAACAGATTCGTTTGAATTATTTACTGATGAAGAGCTTATTCTAAATGAAATTTTAAGTGCAGATATAAATAACCTTACGCCAATGAAAGCTTTGCAACTTGTTTCTAGATGGAAAAATACACTTTCTGGAAAATCGGAATAAAATTAAGTACAGAAATTACATATCAAGTAGTATTACTATTATGTATGTTGAGGATTTTTTATAATATTTTAAAATTCGGAAATGTTTTTCTTTCTTTTATTTTTAGTTCAGAGACATGTGTTAGATGTGGAAAAGTTTGTTTTGGAATGCCAGTTTGTGATGAATGCAGAGATATTCTAAAAAAAGAAATTTTCTTTCGAAGAGAACGTTTTTGTTCTGTTTGTGGAAAAGTTCTTTTGTCAGAAGATAGAGTTTGTATGTCTTGCCGGTCTAGAAATGTTCTTAAAAACTGTGATGGCGTATATCCTATATTTTCATACAGGTTATGGAATAAAAATATGGTTTTTGACTGGAAAATGAATGGCAGGCGAAGTCTTACGGAGTTTTTTTCAGATATGGTTTATTTAACTTTGCATAAGATTTATGAAGGGAAAAGAATTCCTGCCATAGTTCCGGTACCTCCTCATAAGGGAAAAATTCGAAGAAAAGGATGGGATCAGGTTGAAGATTTATGTTTTAGTATTCATAGAAAATATGGACTTTCTGTTCTTTATCTGCTTGACAATTATTCTTCAGAACAGCAGAAAAAGAAAAATTTAAAGAAAAGATTGTCTAAGTCTGCATCGTTTAGACTGTCTCTCAATTTTTATGGCATAAAAAAAAGAAATGGAATTCCTAAGGAAGTAATACTTATTGATGATGTAATAACAACCGGAGCTACTGTAAATTCTTGTGCTACTGTATTAAAAAACGCTGAAGTTATAAAAGTGAATGTTCTTTCACTTTTTATAGTAGACTAATAAACGTTCATGATGTAAAATATGTGGTGTATAAATTTGACTAGCAGGCTTTTTATAGGAGAAATGTAATGGCAGATGAAAATAGTCAGTTGCAGCTTGTAACATTCCAGTTAGGGGAAGAACTTTATGGCGTTGACATAATGGATGTAAAGGAAATTGTAAAGGTACAGACTGTACGACCTATCCCTAATGCACCTTATTATGTTGAGGGTATTATTAATCTTCGAGCAGAAATTATACCAATCATTAATCTCCATAAGCGTTTCCACCTAAAGGCTATAGAAAAAAAATTGGAAGATGATTTGGATGATGAAGGTGGATTTATCATTCTCGATATAGAAGGAAATAAAATAGGTATTATTATAGATCGTGTTGCACGAGTTATTACTGTTGACAGAGGTGAAATAAAGCCTCCTCCACAGATGCTTTGTGGAATTGGTACTGAATATATTGAAGGTGTTGTCCGTCAGGATGCTTCATATCTTATTATTCTGGATACTCGTAAAATATTCAATGCTGGTGAATTACAGAAAATTATTGATCCTCAGTTATAAGGGTTGAATTATACTACAATGATTAATACATATAGCTCCACAATACGACGGCGGGAGATGGAAGCTGTACTTACATGTATGGTTGATGAACATCTTGGTCCTGGTGATACTGCTGTAAGATTAATTCAGGCTGTTAAGGAAAATGTAGGCTGCGATGGGGCAATTGCATTAAGGAGTCCGTCACTTGCTCTTGAATATGCTCTAAGAGCTTTGGAGTTTCCTGCAGGTAGCGGAATCATGTTGAGTGCTCTTGCTCCTGCCTGGCAGATTCTGACAGTAGAAAAACTTGGTTATGTACCGATAGTCCTTGATGTTAATGAAGAGGATGGTCTTATATCAATTTCATCTGTAGAAGTTGGTATAAATAATGGCGGACGACTTCTTATACTTACAGAATCGCTGGGAATCTTGCCTGATATCCAGGCATTTTTATCATTTGGCATCCCTATTATAGAAGATATTTCCCAGTCCGCACTTTCATATTATCCTGTTGAGAAAAGTGAAAATTCTGTTACTGAAGAAAGTTTAGCAAATAAAGCTTCTGTTGACGAAAAATTAGGAAAACGAGCAGGAATGTATGGAGTATATTCCATTTTTGGAATGGAAGATAGGGATATTATTACTTCTGGAGGTGGGGCTATTCTTTTTGCCCCAGGAAGGAGAGAATGGACTGTCTTGAAAAAATATGCAGATGAAGCTCCTTCTACAGATTTAATGCCTGATATGAATGCAGCACTTGCTTATGTTGAATTGAAAGAATTTAATAGAAATGAAACTGTTCGAAAGGAATTGTTTACTGCATATTCTAGGGCAATAATGAGTGGCAGGCATAAGACTTTTATCCGTGCAGCAGATTTAGGTTCTACTATTTATTCATTTCCAGTTGTCTTAAATTCAGGTTTTAAAGATGTAAAGGATTACGCTCAAAAAAAAGGTATTGAAGTTCGTCAGGCTTATGAAAATTCTATTGTAGCATTGAGACAGTCGGAACTTTCATCTTCTTGCATATGTGCAAATTCTTTGCTACTGAGATGTGCTTTGTTTCCTTTGTATCCTCGTTTAGGTCAGAAGGATGCTGGAAAAATTGTAAAAGTTTTAATGACGCTTCCTTAAAAAGTGAATGCAATGAAATGTCTTATTGTTGTTAATTCATTTAAAAAATTAGCCTCTGGACTTGGAAAAGATATTTCTTTATTTTTGAAAAAAAATGATATAATCTGTTCAGAATTTATATATGACGGAAATTCTATAAAAAATGATGACATATCTGTATCTTTTGCTGGATATGATTTTGTTATAACTCTTGGTGGTGATGGAACTGTATTATTTGTATGCAGAAGTTGTGCACCTCTTGGAATCCCTGTTTTTGCAATTAATTTGGGAGAATTTGGTTTTTTAGCTTGTGTTCAAGTTCATGAATGGAAACAGAAGCTGCAAGATTATATTGATGGACAAAGTTGTGTTAGTGAAAGGTTTTTGATTCAGGCAGAAGTTATGCGTAATGGAAAAAGCGTATTTGTTACTTCTGGCATGAATGATATTGTTATTTCAAGTACAGCTTCGTCTCGTTTGATAAATCTGAATGTTGCTTATAAATGGGCTTCCTTAGGCGCTTTTAAAGCAAATGGGTTGATAATTTCAAGTTCAACAGGTTCTACAGGATACTCTGCAGCAGCAGGAGGACCTATTGTAGAGCCTTCACTTGCTGCAATGATTCTTACGCCAATTAGTTCTTTCAGTTTGTCAGCAAGACCTCTGGTTTTTGGTTCTGATGGTGAACTAGCAATTACAATTCTTCCTTCTAGGGTGAACGTAGGTCTTTCTGCTGATTGTCAAATAGATTTTTCTTTACAAACAAAAGATACCGTTATATTAAAAGTTCCTGAATATAAGGCAAATTTAATTTGTTCTGCACAGGAGAAATTTTATTCTGCCTTGCAAAGTAAGTTAAATTGGTCTGGAGGTCCGCGTGCTTGAGCAGCTTGAAGTAAAAAATTTTGCTTTAATAGAAAGTGTTCATATTGATTTCAAAAGTGGTTTTACTGTATTGAGCGGTGAAACTGGTGCTGGAAAATCTATTTTGATTGGAAGTCTTGTTTTTTTACTTGGTGGAAAATCAGGAATGGAACTTATTCGTTCAGGATGTCATGAGGCAGTGGTTTCTGGTATTTTTTCACTTGATTCTATTGAATCAAAGCAATGGCTTTCTGAACGTGGAATCGAAAATGAAGATGATACTGTTATATTACGTCGGATTATAAGAGATACGGGAAAAACTTCTTCCTGGATAGGTTCTGTACCTGTAACTAAATCTGATTTAATTGATTTTGCTTCATTTCTGGTTGATATTCATGGTCAGCATGAACAGCAGTCTCTGATGAAAATTTCTGAGCATAGGAAGTATTTGGATATATATGCTGGAATTACAGATGATGTAAAAGCTTTTTCTGAAATTTATAATCAACTTGTTTCAAAACGAAGGATTCTTGAAAATCTTAATTCTAATGAAGCAGAGCGTAAAAACAAAATAGAGATGCTGACTTTTGCCATAAACGAAATAGATGCTGCTAAACTTAAATTAAATGAAGATTCAGAGTTGGAAGCTGAAGAAAACAGGTTGGTTTCGTTTGAAAAACTGTATAGTGATTGTGAAGAAATACGAGGACTCTTTTATGGGTCTGATGATTCTTCAGGTCTCATAGGAGCATTAAAACGCTTGAATTCTATAATTTCTCATGCAAGTGAACTCGATGCTAATTTATCTGAACTTTCTTCTCGCATTCAGGCATCATTCTATGAATTGTCTGATGTATCTGATGAATTTACAAAATACGAAGATTCTTTGATTTTTGATCCTGAACGACTGTCGTATGTTCAAGATAGACTGGAAACTATATATAAATTAAAAAAGAAGTATTCGTCTGGAATTCAATCAGGAATTTCTGATGTACTTTCTTATGCAGAAACTGCTAGGAGAGAACTTGAGGAATTGTCTGGCATGATGGAAGATAAATCTGACTTAGAAAAACAGATAAAACTTCTAGAGACCCATGTTTATGCTTGTGCAAAGCAATTAAGTGTGAAACGTAAATCTGCATCTGTAATAATGTCTGAAAAAATAGAAGAAATTCTTTCAAAGTTGGGCATGAAAAATGCTAAATTTGGTGTAAGTATAGCAGAAAAAACAGGTAATGAAGTATCTCAGAAATGCAGTCAGTTTGGTATGGATGATGTAGAATTTCTTATTAGCACAAATCCTGGGACGCATTTATTACCTCTTGCAAGAATTGCTTCTGGCGGTGAACTAAGTCGTGTTATGCTTGCTTTAAAGACAATATTGTGTGATGCAGATACTGTTGCAACTTTGATTTTTGATGAAGTTGATACTGGTGTTGGAGGAGAAATTGCTGTAAGTATAGGGGAACACCTCAAGAAACTTTCAAAAAAGAAACAGGTTTTGTGTATAACTCATCTTGCCAGTATTGCAGTTTATGCCGATAATCAGATTAAAATACAGAAGGGTGTTGATGGAAATACTGCTGCAACAAATGTATTTCCTGTTGAAAATCAGGAACGCATAAAGGAAATAGCACGAATGCTTTCTGGTGACTCAACATCGTCAGAATCTTTAGAGCATGCAACTGCAATGCTTCATAAGTTTGGAGGAATGTGATGGCAACAAGTTCAGAAAAACGTGAAGAATTTAATGAAAAAGCAAAGCCGATAAAAGATGCAATAAAAGCTGTATTGGCAAAAGAAAAAAATGATGTTTCAGAAGCAAAGAAAAATCCTGATGGCATTGCATATAAAAAGCTTATGCTTGCTGATCAGATGATATATCTTGCTACACTGTATATGGCTGTAAATACGCTTTCTGTTCAGATTCTTGATTTTAAGAACAATGACTCCCTTAATGATGCCAGAAAAACAATTTATAAAGCCTTGATTTATCTTGAAGAAGTCGTATCAAATACTGTTGATTGCTCATATTCAGACTTGGAAGATAAGCTTGCGGCTATTGCAGATATTAATATTGAAAAACGTTTTTATCTTGTACGCAAACTAGGTCTTGTTATTGATATGCTTGTTGAAGCCTTTGGCGATAATTCCAAATGGAAGATGAGTTTCGTAGAAATAAGAGGTCGGTTCATTGTTATAGCTAAAAATATGATTGACATGAAAAAGGCTTGTAAAGATTATTATGATCCAAATTCCCCTGATTACGAAAATTCTATTTTATATATTCGTCTTATCCGTAAGTTATTGGATAAAAGTGCTGATGAATATAGAGATAAGTATGAACTTGCAGGCAATCGTATGGATGACATGCAGATGGGCATAAACTTACTTATAGCTGCCAGAAGAGTTGCTATGGTTCTTGGTGATAAAGATGCCTCTGAAGAAATAAAGCGTAAGGCAATTGTATGGAAGAATAAGCTTGATGCAGATACTAAAAAATCTGGTTCAAAGAAATAGCAGATGAACAAAGATTTTGCACTGAAAATTTTTGAAGGTTTTTCTATTGTACGCTGGAATGATTTAATACGTCCTTTTGATGTTGTTGAAATGGATAAGGATGCAGAAAAAATGGTTGTTGCGTATATAATTGGAAAATACGAAGAAAGTTGTGGTGTGAAAATAGATTGGGAATGGATGATTTATGCATCTTTATTTGATCTGTTAAGAAAGATTTCTTTATGCGATATAAAGAGTCCTGTACAGCGATTGATAAAAAATGAATATCCTGATGAATTTATAAGACTTAACGAATGGGTTTTGGAGCAGTATAGAAAACTTATACCGGATAAAGATTTATTTTCAAAATTTACTTTATACATAGGAAAAAGAAGTGGTTCTATACCTTTTGAAGAAGGTCAGGAAGAGACTAATAGAATTTTCAGGGCAGCGCATAAATATTCTACTATGAGAGAATTGGATATGATTAGTCCTGTAAATGAACCTGAACGGCTTGCCTCTATACGTCGTGAATTAAATGAAGACCTACAGCCGTTCCTTGATTTAAAAGGTCTCCAATTACTTGTTACTAAACAAAAGCCTTTTGATTTTTTAATGCGTATTGAACAGCTTCGCTTTCAGACCAGATGGAATCAGACACCTCGTGTTCCTAGAACTTCTGTTCTAGGACACTGTTTTTTTGTTGCAGTTCTTACGTTGCTATTTCAGCGTGATACAGGCATAAAGATGTGCTCGAAAAGGTTTTACAATAATTTTTTCTGTGCCTTGTTTCATGATTTGCCAGAGGCAGTAACAAGAGATATAATTTCTCCTGTTAAACAGGCAACTGAAGAACTTCCTTCCATAGTAAAAAAAATTGAAGATGAAATTGTATCTAAAGAACTTGTTCCCCTTATGGAGGATTTTTACAGGGATGAAATATTGTATTTTACAAATGATGAATTTGAAAATAGGATTATTTTGAACGGAAGGACTGTTCCTGTAACTTGGGAAGAACTTAATTTAAAATACAATAAAGACGAATTTAATCCTGTCGATGGAAAAATAGTTCGTCTTGCAGATCATTATTCAGCATTGCTCGAAGCAGGACTTTCAATACGTCATGGCATTACAAGCCGGCATCTTGTAGGTGGAAAATCTAACCTTTTAAAGGCTTATCCAGAAGGAACCGTCATAAACGGCATAGATGCCTATTCCTTATTCCAAAACTTATCTATTTAAATCGTTCGTTATTAGTTGCATAGATTCTCTTAATTAATTATAATTGATACAATACAAGATTTTTCGTTTTTGAAATTTCAAAAGAAATTCGATGTGTCATGGAGGAAATATGACAATTTCACAAATGCTTAGTCAAAGTGCTTTATTAACTTTGCTGGGAATGGGAGTTGTGTTCAGTTTCCTTATTATCTTGATTGGTTTTATGTATTTGCTTCATGCTGTGATACATGCCCTTAAGATTGATAAGGATCCTGTTCAGAAAGAAACAGCAGTGTCTGCTGCAAGTTCGCAATCTGTATCTGCAGATAATGGAGCTGTAATAGCTGCCATTGCTGCCGCTGTCCATGAGAAGTTGAGTTAATTTTTTTATTGTGAGGTTTTTTTTATGTCTAAAGTTGGTATTTCCGAACTTGCTATACGTGATGCACATCAGTCTTTACATGCAACACGTATGACTACTGCTGATATGCTTCCTGCATGTCCGATGCTCGATAAAATTGGTTATAAATTTATTGAAGGTTGGGGCGGAGCAACTTATGATAGTTGTATTCGTTTTTTGAATGAAGATCCATGGGATCGTTTAAAAAAACTTCATGCTGCCCTTCCGAACAGCAAAATCATGATGCTTTTGCGTGCTCAGAATCTTTTAGGATATCGTCATTATGCAGATGATGTTGTTGAAAAGTTTGTAGAAACTGCTTCTAAGAATGGTATTGATTGCTTTAGGATTTTTGATGCATGTAATGATCCTCGTAACATGGAATGTGCTACAAAGGCTGCAAAAAAGACTGGTAAACATGTTCAGATGGCAATTTCTTATGCCGTAACGCCTTTCCATACTATAGGAAAATATGCAGAACTTGCGAAGACTTATGCTGATTTCGGTGCGGATTCAATCTGTATTAAGGATATGTCAGGTCTTCTTAAGCCTTATGATGCATATAATCTTGTAAAAGCAATAAAGGGAAAGATAGATCTTCCTGTAGAAATTCATACTCATGCTACTACAGGTCTTTCTGTTGCTACTCTTCTTAAAGGTGCAGAAGCTGGTGCTGATATTCTTGATACAGCAATTTCTTCCCTTTCAATGGGTACTTCCCATTCACCTACAGAAACAGTTGTTGAAATGCTGAAAGGCTCTGAGTTTGATACAGAACTTGATACAAAGGCTTTGCTTGAAATTGCTGCATACTTCCGTGAAGTACGTCAGCATTATGCATCACTTGAATCAAAGTTCCTTGGTGCAGATACTCGTATTCTTCTTTCACAGGTTCCTGGAGGAATGCTTTCAAATCTTGAGAGTCAGCTTAAGCAGCAGGGTGCTGGTGACAAGATGGATGCTGTTCTTGCAGAATTGCCTAGAGTACACAAGGATGCAGGTTACGTTCCTCTTGTAACTCCTACGTCTCAGATTGTAGGTACACAGGCAGTTATGAATGTCTTGATGGGTCCGTATAAGACTATGACTCAAGATTTCCGAAACCTCATTACAGGTAAGTTTGGAAAGCTTCCTACAGATGCAAATCCAGAACTTGTTAAGAAAGCTTTGGAATTGAATGGCATGGATAAGGTTATGACTTGCCGTCCTGCCGATGAAATTCCCCCTGAATGGGATAAAATGGTAGAAGAATCTAAGAAGGCAGGAGGTAACGGTTCTGATGAAGATACCCTTACTTATGCAATGTTCCCTAATGTGGCTCCTAAATTCTTCTCTGAAAGATCTAAAGGACCTATTGATGCGGCTGCTACATTTGGTGCAAAGTCAGCATCAACTTCTTCTTCAAATGCAGGAAAGGGAGGTAGTTATACAATAACAGTAAATGGAAGTTCTTATAACGTAACTTCTAGTCCTGCCGGCGATTCTATGAGCGTAAATGTAAATGGTACTGCTTATAATGTAACGTTCGGACCTGCAGGAACAGCACCTGCTGCAGCACCTGCAGCAAATGTTACTGTTGGCGGGGTTGATGTAAAGGCTCCTGTTGCAGGGACTCTCTTAAAGCAGTGCTTTACAAATGGGACAAAAGTTTCAAAAGGCCAGACAGTAATTATTCTTGAATCGATGAAGATGGAACTTGAAGTAAAGGCTACTGATGATGGAACTATTACTTATTCTGTACCTACAGGAACTCAGGTTCAGAGCGGTCAGGTTCTTGGTTCTATAGGAGGTGTTGTAAAGGCAGCTCCTGCTGCATTCCCTGTTGCTGCTCCTTCAGCACCTGCAGTCGCTCCTGCAGCAAGCGGAAATGGAACAAAGGTTAATGCACCTGTTGCCGGTGTATTCCTCCGTACTGCAGTTGCAGAGGGTTCTTCTGTAAAAAAAGGTGATAATGTTGTAATTATTGAGTCAATGAAAATGGAACTTGAAATTAAAGCTCCTGTAGATGGAAAGGTTCATTTCCTTGCTTCTGTAGGATCTCAGCTTACTAATGGTCAGGCTGTTGCAGAGATTCAGTAATAATAAGGATATACGGATGCCTAATATAAAGACTGAAATAAATAAAAAAATTGCCTTCATAATGCTTGTTATTATGATGATGGCATTGGTTGTATCTGTAGGTTCAAGAGCTTTTGCTCAAAACAATGAAGTTTCTTCTGAAACTACAGGTATGGAAAGAGTTATTCCTGGTACTGAAAACTGGAATGGTTCTCATGATATTTCTCCAAAGAAATTTCTTTTAAACCTGTGGGAAACGACAGGTCTTTACAAGATGGTACATACAGCAACCGCTGAGGAGATTGCTGAAGAAAAAGCTGAAGAAGCTGCTTCCGAAGCTGTAAAGGCTGCTTCTGGTACTTTTGCAGAAACAGCTCCTGGTTGGCAATATCTTTTAATGATTGCTATTGGTTTCCTTATTGTATATTTGGGAGCTGCCCGTGGGTTTGAACCACTTTTGCTTATACCTATTGGCTTTGGAACGATTCTTGTAAATATTCCTGGTGCAGGGATGGGAAATGCACCAGATGGAATGCTGAATATCATCTATAATGCTGGAGTTGGTAATGAATTCTTCCCTATGCTCATATTTATGGGAATAGGTGCTATGACAGACTTTGGTCCTCTTATTGCAAATCCTAAGATGGCTCTTCTTGGAGGTGCTGCTCAGTTTGGAGTTTTCTTTACTCTGTTTGGTGTTTCCTTGATGAACCTTGCTCCTGGAGTCTTTGATTATAATATTCTTCAGGCATGTGCAATTGCAATTATCGGTGGTGCAGATGGTCCTACATCTATCTATGTTTCTGCAAAACTTGCTCCTGAACTGATGGCTGTTATTGCTGTTGCGGCATATTCGTACATGGCTCTTGTACCAATGATTCAGCCCCCTATAATGAAGGCTCTTACATCGCAGAAAGAGCGTGAAATTAAGATGGATCAGCTTCGACCTGTCAGCAAAACAGAAAAGACTTTATTCCCTATGATGCTTCTCGTTCTTACATTACTCTTGCTCCCATCCGCTGCACCTCTTATAGGCATGCTTGCATTTGGTAATTTTGTAAAGCAGTGCGGCGTTGTTGAACGTCTTTCAAAGACAATGGAAAATGAGTTGATGAATATTGTCTCTATTTTGCTTTCTCTTGGAGTTGGAAGTCAGATGTCTCCTGAAAAGATTATTAACGGACGATCTGTAGGTATTATCATCCTTGGACTTGTTGCTTTCTGTGTTGCAACAGCAGCTGGTGTATTTATGGCTAAGTTGATGAATCTGTTCCTTCCAAAAAACAAAAAAATCAATCCTCTTATTGGTTCTGCAGGAGTTTCTGCAGTACCTATGGCAGCCCGAGTTTCTAATAAGGTAGGTTTGGAATATGATCCTTCAAACTTCCTTCTTATGAATGCTATGGGACCTAACGTTTCTGGCGTTATTGGTACTGCTATAGCTGCAGGCGTTTTCATTGCAACTTATGGTAATTAATTATTTGTAATTAATATTTACTTGATTAAGGCTGTCAGATCTGACAGCCTTTTTTATTATGAAAATAATACTGCTCTTGTAAATATTGTTAATCTAACATAAAATAGCAGAATGAATTTGGATGACTACCGTATGAATGCCTACAAGAAGGCTTCTGATTCTAAAGATGATGAAAAAAGCATTTCAAAACAGATTAGAAAATCTGCTGAGCCTGGTCATGTTCCTCTTGTACATAAACCTATATTTGAAAAAGTAAATAGTAAAATTGGTGAATTCTTAGATAAAGAAAAAGAAGATAAAAAAAATATTGAAGAAGCAAAACTTGCTGCACGAACAGGTGTATGGTATGGCAAAAAGAAAACCATTTCTGATTCGGATGTAAAAAATGCTGCATCGGCACTTACTTCTGGTGGACTTATAAAAGTTCCGGTACAGCCAGTTGCAAAAGGTGAAAAAGAAAGTATATACCGCCGCGTAGCAAAATTTCTTGTCATTATTGGTGTTGATGAAGCTGCAAAGATTATTCCTCACCTGACTGAAGAACAGACTGAAAAAATTATTCCTGAAATTGCAGCTGTTCAAAGCGTACCTCCTGAGGAGGCGGAGGCAATTTTAAAAGAGTTCCAGGTTTTATTAGATAAGGCAAGGGAATCAGGAGGACTTGATACTGCCCGTACAATCTTGACAAAAGCTTATGGAACTGAAAAAGCTGAAGAATTAATCGAGAAATCTGTACAGTTTCCATCAGGAAAGCCTTTTGATTATCTGTCAGAAGCTGATGCAGGGAGAATAGAAGTTCTTCTGAATGGTGAAAGTGAATCTGTAAAAACTCTAGTCCTTTCTCAGATTGAACCAAAGAAAGCCGCTGAGGTCTTAAATTCTATGGATGCATCAACAAAAAGCAATATTGTTTTAAGACTTGTAAAAATGAAACCTGTGGCGCCTATGATTTTGGAAAGTGTGAGTAAAAGTCTGTATGAAAAAATGCTTTCTCAAAATACTGAAAATACACAGTATCTTGATGGACGTGGAGTTCTTGCTCAGATATTAAAGAAAATGGATCCTGAATCAGAATCTAGCATTATTGCCTCCTTAAGCAGTGAAGATCCTGAATTGGGTGCAGATTTACGAAAGAGGTTATTTACAGAAGAAGATGTTATTGGTGCTGATGACCGATATATGCAGAATAAACTTCATGATATGGAAGATAAAGAAATAGCAATTTTAATTCGCGGTAAAAATTCAGAATTCCGAAAGAAAATCCTTGAAAATCTTTCAAAAAGAAGGGGTGAAACAGTTCTAGAAGAAGAACAGATTTCTGATTTTATTTTAAAATCAGAAAGTGAACGCATAACATCACAATTCTATGCAGATTTACGACGTGCATGGGAACTCGGAAAACTGCATGTAAAGGGAAGAGATGATGGAGAAATTTACGTATGATGAATAAAGATGATATATATAAAGGGTTTAAGGTTCTTGATGTAGTTATGGTTTCTGATTGTAATTCTACAGGAATCTGGTTACGCCATGAAAAAAGTGGGCTTGAGGTTTTTCATCTTTTGAATGAAGATCATGAAAATTCTTTTGCATTTGCATTCAGAACTCCATCTAAAGATAGTACTGGTGTTGCTCACGTACTTGAGCACAGTGTTTTATGTGGTTCTAAGAAATATCCAGTAAAAGATCCCTTCTTACAGCTTACTAATCAAAGTGTCAATACTTATCTTAATGCATATACTGCTTCTGACCATACTGTTTTTCCTGCGAGTTCTTTAGTTAAGGCAGATTTTTTTAATTTGTTCTCTGTTTATGCGGATGCTGTTTTTTTTCCTTTGCTGCAAAAGGAAATCTTTATGCAGGAATGTCATCGCATAGAACTTGGGGAAGATGGAAATCCTGTAATTCAAGGTGTTGTTTTTAATGAGATGAAAGGAAATTATTCCTCATTTGAACGTGTTGCCTTAGATACGGTGGATAATGTCATTCTTTCTGGAACTAATTATATTTTTGATTCTGGAGGTGATCCTCTGGTAATTCCATCTCTTTCTCTTCGTGATGTTAGGTCTTTTCATAAAAAATATTATTGCACTTCAAATTGTCTTGTTTTTTTATATGGTAGCATTCCGACAGAAGAGCAGTTAGATTTTCTTGATGAAAATGTCATTCAAAAAGTTTCCAGTTATGGTAAAAAGGCTAAGTTTCCAACTCCTGATAAATCCATATCAATAAAACCTAGGGTTCGTGCTTTCGGTCCAGCGGATGACGAAAATAAAGAGTCTGTAAATATTGTTTCGCTTTCATGGAAACTTTCTGATGGAATTGAAAAAGAAGATCGTGCATGCTTTAATATGTTACTGACATTTTTAGACTATCTTTTATGGGGAGATGATAGTGCTGCCGTTTCAAAAGTTCTTTTAAATAGTGACCTAGGACAGGATATTTCTCCTCTGACTGGTATAAGTTTGTCATCACGATATCCTTATGCATGTATTTCAATGCATGGTGTAAAAAAAAGTGATGAAACTCGTTTTAAAGGAATAATATTAAAAACTTTGAAGGATATTTGTAAAAATGGTTTTCCTAAAGAAGATTTGGAGCGGCTTGAAAATGCCTTTGATATTAGCAATCGGGAAATTAAACGTCCTGATGGATCTCCCTTTTCTATGGTTTTATTGCGAAAGGTCCTTTGTTGCTGGTTATATGGATTTAAGCCTTGGGAATGTTTGTTTCCTCGCGAAAGTTTTAAGGCTTTGCAGGAAAATATTTTGCAGGATCCTGATTATTTGAAAAAAGCAATCTTTAAATATTTCATAAACAATAAAAATATGAGCCTTGTTTCTGTAGAACCTTCATCTGCATGGTCAAACAATCGTTCCCGTATTGAATTAAAAATTGCAAAATCAAAGTTGAAGGAATTAGGACGAAAAAAAGTTCTTTCAAATCTAAAAGCATTGAATCGATATCAGAACAAAATTGAAGATGAAAGTATTGTTCCTCGGCTTAAAATTTCTGACTTGACATCTGAAATTGAAAAAATTCATATTTCTAAGACGAAAGTTTCTGATGTACCTCTATATGTAAGTAAAGAACAGACGAATGGAATTTTGTATTTTACCATTGCATTTCCTGTTGATGTTCTTTCCGTTTCTGATTATCCTTATCTTCCCTTTTTAGCAGGTTGCATTGCTGATATCGGTTGGAATGATATGCCTTGGGATAAAGCCATAAAGTCAATAGGTCGAGTAGCAGGGGGAATGAGGGCTCTTTTGCGTTCTACAGGAGTTCCTGATTGCGTAAAAGATGAAGTAAAGGATAATGATTGCGTTGGGCGAGATTGGTTAAGTTTCAGATTTGAATGCCTTGAAGAAAAAATCTCTGAAAGTTTTTCTTTACTTGGCGACTGTATAAAGGGAACTGATTTTTCTGATACTAAACGTTTGAAGGATCTGCTTTCCAGTTATTTAAATGAAATAAAATATTCATCTGTTGCTCAGGCTCATATTTATGCTGCTAGTCGCGTTCAGAGAAATGTTAATAGAAATAAAGCTATTCAAGAATTATGGGATGGAATTGCCTCTATATTTTTTGCTTTTGAATTAGGCAAGCAGGATGTTAGTTCTATTTCAAAAAAACTTTCAGCTCTCCTAAAAAAAATTTGTTCTTCAGGTGCTGTCATGCATGTTACAGGAACCTCTGAAGGCATTTCTGTTGCAAAGAAACATATCCAATCATTTGTTTCTAGAATTAATTTAACTTATCCTAAGCCTCGTAAAAAGCAGTCTGATTCGGCCTTTTATTCATTATGTAATTCACTTGTTTATGATAATAAAGAAAATTCTTCTGTTGTAAGGACAAAATTATGTCAGAAAGAATATTTTGTTATTCCTGGAACTGTAGGCTATGCAGTAAAATATTTTCCAAGCAGTCCATATGGTTCTAAGGAAGCAGTGGCAGATTCTGTATATTCTCACTGTCTTTCAACGACTGAATTATGGAAAAAAATACGTACTGAAGGTGGAGCTTATGGGGCATATCTTTCTTCTAACAGTCTTTCAAATATAACAAGATTCCTTACATATAGAGATCCAAAGCCTTTTGAAGCTTTGCAGGTAATAAATCAAATTTTAGAACAGTCTGCTAAAAAGAATTTTTCAATAGAAGAGGTCGAAAAATCGATAACGGGATCATATTCTGATGAAATTAATCCTATAACTCCAGAAAATCGTGGAATTACAGGTTTTTTTAGGGAATTGAGCGGAATAAAGAATTCTTTTCAACTAAAAAGGGTAAAGCATCTTCTTTCCATTTCTCCTAAAGATTTACATAAATCGGCTGAACGTTTTGCAGAAAAGTTGAAAAATGCAGATAATGAAGTAGTTATGTGTGCAAAATCACTTGTTCCTAAAGAAATGACTGGAAAAATATTAAAATTGCCGATATAATAGTTATAACTTAGACTGAAACTTTGGAGATGTATTACGTATGGAAGGTAAAACAGAAGATTTTGTAAATATGATTCGTCAGTTAGTTTCCGATGTTCAGGGTGCACCATATCCAGGGCCAGGCTTTGAACCTGAAGTTTATTCTATATGGTATGAGCATGTTCAGCGGAATGCTCAGGCTTGCTATGAATTTTTGAACGAGCATTTTCCTTTACAACTTAAGGATTTTGACGAAAGTTTGCAGAATATGTTTAAATAATCTATATCAAACTCCGAAAATCTTATATAGGGAAAGCTAATTGTTTCTACTAAGATTTTGGTGGGTTTGAGATGAATTTACGAAAATTTAATCGTTGCAAGCGTTATATGCTTGCTGGTTCATTAAAAAAAAATGGATTTGACAGATGGCGATTAGTTTTTAACGGTTTTAATACTGATACAGGATCTGATTGTACATTCTTTATTGAATTTTATTTGCTGAATCCTCTTCTTTCTCCTTCCGAATGTATTTTAGGTTTTAAAAGTCGTCTTGAAAAAACATCTGAAGAATTACAATATGCACTTGCAAGTACAGAAACTGGAAAAAATCTTTTAACGGAAAAAGATGTTAAGCCTTCATTTGTAATGGTAAAAGTAGGGCGCCTTTCAAAAAATGGAAAACAGTTTAACGCCTATTTTCCATCAAATGCTCTTAAAACTGATACAAATGATTATATACTAAGAGTCGGTACGAGTGATTTAAATACATGTACATTGACTGATTCTTCAACAGCAGGTTCTGTAACTGTGTCTAAAATGGATTTAATTCAGAGACCAGAAATGTTATGCGATGCAGGTTCTTTTTCATGGAATTTAAGATATAAGATTGAAGAATGTTTTCTTCCTAATTTTAAAAGTGCCACTACAAATTGGTCGTGCTTTGGAGCAAGAACAAGTTTTGCAGGAATAATTTTAATGGATGGAGAAAAATATTCTGTAAATACAACGACTTCTTATGGTTATTTTGATAAAAACTGGGGAAAAGATTTTACTGATCCATTTTTTCATTTAAGTGCAAATAACCTTACAAGTAATATCAGTGGTAAAAAATTACTTTCTTCATGCTTTGCAGTTCAAGGAATATATAATAAGAGGTTAAGTCTCCTGTCTAATTTAGAAGATAAACAAATTGAATTTCATGCAGGTGGAAGAAAAAAATATAGTATTGTCTATGATTTTTCGGAATCAATTCCTGATGAAGACGGAGTTAAGCTCCATTGGACAGTAAGTATAAATGACAGAAGGCATGTTGTTGACGTTGATATTTTCTGCAAGGCCGAGAACATGATTGTCCGTGAATATGAATGTAGTGACGGTGAACGTAAACTTCTGAAAGTTTTAAGTGGTGCTACAGGTACAGGTGAACTGAAACTGTATAAAAAAGTAAAGAAAAATCTGGAACTTATAGAAGACGTCCATATAGCAAATTGTCTTTGTGAATATGGTAATATTGAATATCCCGTAAAATAACATATTATATAATATTATAGTTAAAAATTTTAAATTTGATTTTTCACTTCTATTTTTTTATATTGAACATGAAAATGAAATGGAGGTGAAAGATGACTTATGATAAAATGACTGTAAAGATGCAGGATGCTTTACAGGAAGCTGCTTCGTTCGCAACTCAACGAGACCATGGGGAAGTTGGAAATGAGCATATTCTTGCTGCTCTTATTAAGCAGCAGGATGGTACAGTATCCCCTCTTATAGAAAGGATTGGTGTAAAATCTTCTATTTTACTTTCTGAAATAAATTCTCTATTAGATTCTTATCCTCATGTAAGCGGTAATATACGTATGTCTTTATCAGACGAAGCTTCAAGAATGCTTTCTAAAGCAGAATTAGAGATGGGGAATTTGAAAGACCAGTATCTGTCAACAGAGCATGTGCTTCTTGCTATGACAGATGGTGATTATCGTGTTAGTGAAGTTCTTAAAAGTCTTGGTATTACTAAAAAGGCAGTTCTTTCAGCTTTGAAGGAGTTACGTGGAAATCAAACTGTTGACGATCAGGATCCGGAAAGTAAGATGCGTTCTCTTGAAAAATATTGTCTTGACTTAACGGCAAGGGCAAGACAGGGAAAAATTGATCCTGTAATAGGTCGCGATGAAGAAATACGCCGTGTCATGCAGGTAATAAGTCGAAGAACTAAGAATAATCCTGTTCTGATTGGAGAACCTGGAGTAGGTAAAACTGCTATAGTCGAAGGATTGGCTTTAAGAATTTCTGATGGTGATGTTCCTGAAAGCCTGCAAAATAAACGACTTTTGTCACTTGATTTAGGACAGCTTGTTGCCGGTGCGAAGTTTCGTGGAGAGTTTGAAGAGCGTCTCAAGGGAGTTATAAATGAAGTTGCAAAATCTGAAGGAAAGATAATTCTTTTTATTGATGAACTTCATACTATTGTCGGAGCAGGTGCTTCAGAAGGCAGCATGGATGCCGGTAATCTTTTAAAACCTGCCCTTGCACGCGGAGAACTTCATGTTATAGGTGCTACTACCTTAAACGAATATCGTAAATATATTGAAAAAGATTCTGCTCTTGAACGTCGTTTTCAGCAAGTTTTTTGTAAAGAGCCTTCTGTTGAAGATACTATAGCAATATTACGAGGCCTCCGTGATAAATATGAGATTCATCACGGCGTAAAGATAAATGATGAAGCTTTGGTAGAAGCTGCAACCTTGAGTGATCGCTACATAACTAGTAGATTTTTGCCTGATAAAGCTATTGACCTTGTAGACGAGGCCAGCAGCAGACTTAAGATGGAAATAGAAAGTCAGCCAGAGGAATTAGACCGTATTGAACGTAAAATCTTACAGCTTGAAATTGAAAAACAATCTCTTCTAAAAGAAGAAGATGCTGCCAGTAAAGAACGTCTTGAAAAGCTTGAAAAAGAGTTGGCAGATATTTCTTCCCAAAGAGATGCGATGAAGCTTCAGTGGCAGAATGAAAAAACTGCTATTGAAGGAAGTCGTCATATAAAGGAAGAACTTGAAAAATCTCGTTTTGAACTTGATAAAGCTTTACGTGAAAATAAACTTGCCAGGGCGTCAGAATTAAAATACTCTGTCATTCCTAAACTTACTGAGCAGTTGGAACAGATGCAGGAAAAGCAGTCTGCTTCTGATAATTCAATAAGCGATGACCGTAAGAATATTCTCAAACGTGAAGTAACGGAAGAAGATATTGCAAAAGTTGTAAGTGCATGGACAGGAATTCCTGTTGCTAAAATGCTTACAAGTGAAAAACAGAAATACCTTATGCTTGAAAATGTACTTCATAATCGTGTAATTGGACAGGAGACTGCGGTTACAGCTGTTTCAGATGCAATCCGCCGTAACAAAGCAGGTCTAAGTGATCCAGATAAGCCTTTAGGAACGTTTCTTTTTATAGGTCCTACAGGTGTTGGAAAAACAGAGCTGGCTAAGACTTTAGCAGACTTTTTGTTTAATGACGAAAAAGCGCTCACTCGTATTGATATGAGTGAATATATGGACAAATTTAGTGTTACAAGATTGATAGGAGCTCCTCCAGGATATGTAGGATATGACGAGGGAGGGCAGTTGACAGAAGCTGTACGAAGAAGGCCTTACAGTGTTGTTCTGTTTGACGAAATTGAAAAAGCTCATCCTGATGTATTTAATGTATTCTTGCAGCTTCTTGATGATGGGCGTCTGACTGATGGACAGGGACGGCTTGTAGACTTTAAGAATACAATAATAATCATGACAAGCAATCTCGGTTCTGATGTAATTCTTGATGCAGCGCTGAATAATCAGAATGAGGGAATTAAGGAAAAAATAGATGCCCTTTTAAAACAGAACTTTAAGCCTGAGTTCTTGAACAGGATTGATGAAATAATTATGTTTAACAGTCTTGGAAAAGAACACATAAAGAGTATTGTTCGTCTTCAGCTTGAACATGTTTCTAAACGTCTTGAGCAGCGGAGGCTTTCTGTACGTTTTGAAGATGATGCTGTGGACTTTATAGCAAATGTTGGATATGATCCTGCTTTTGGAGCCCGTCCTGTCAAAAGAGCAGTACAGATGTATGTTGAAAATCCTCTTGCAAAAGAAATTCTAGCAGGTAAATTTAGTGAAAATGCATCCATTACAGTAGGCTGTTCTTCCGACGGAAATGCACTTGTATTTCATTAATTTTTTATATATCATAAGGATAATAGGAAATTACTGTGAGAAAAAAAATACTGACAGTCCTGCTTATCCTTATGGTATTTTCTACCCATTTGTATGCAGGTACTGGTATCGGCGCACAATTGGGTGTTGTTCCACCTTTATTTAATATAGAAGCAACTCAAACAATATCAACAACTTTAAAAACAGATAGAATTCCTTTTGTATTTTCTGCAAAAATACAGTTTGAAGAAAAAAAATTCTCTGGTGCTGGATTTACTACTGATATGTGGCTTGCCAATCCGATTATAGGTCATTCAATAATTCATTTTTATTACGGTCCAGGGTTAACAGTTTTATTTTTCCCTAAAATTGAAAAAGATGATTTTTCTCAAGTAGCACAACTTTTTGCAGCAACACGCTTTGTTACAGGCATAAACTTTTTTTTAACTGATTTTTCTGAAATATATGCTCAGACTGCTGTAGAACCTGGTGTTGTATTTCATGAAAAAGATGGAGTCAAATTTAGAATATGTTTTCCTATTGAGGCAGGAATCCGCATTTGGTTTTAAGAAAATCAATGGATTCTGCCATATCCTCTTTTAAATGCCATGGAGGATTTATTACAAGCATACCGCTTCCATACATATGCGCTTTTGATTCTTCTGGTATTTCATCTTGATTTTTTATAATAAGCTCGCATCTAAAACTTTCACATGGCATTGTTCCAAGTTTTGAAAAATCTTCCAGTTCTGAGAGCATCTGGGCTGTCTTATTTTTTTTACGTGTAAGCAATGGATACCATAGGACTATTATTGCTGTATTCCATTTCTTGCGTACAATTTTTAGAGCATTTGTAATATTGGTATAGTCACTGTCCTCTTCGTAACTTGGATCACATAATACAAGACCTCTTTTAATTTCTGGTGGAGTCAATGCATTTAATTGTTCATAACTGTCTTTATTTATTAGTACAGTTCTTACAGCTGCATCTTGTTCATTTTCATTTGTAAAAACAGGCATTTTCAGAAGTAACTGTAAAGAATGTACGGCTTGAGGATGTTTTTCTATGACAAAATGACGGTCCCCCTTTCTGAGAAAGAGACGTTCCAGTTCAACGCTACCTGCATACATTGATTTATTGAAATAAGGGCGTTCTGCCGTAATATATGATAATACCGCATCAGGAATAGACTTTTGATTAGAAGTTGATTCCATCAGCTTTTTTATGCCTTCTTCAGCTTCTCCCGTTTTTAAAATTCTTTCGTCTTCCAGTGAGAATCTGCCTGCTCCTGCGTGACTGTCTATGATTGTAAATGGCTTGTTTTTTTTTCTTAATGACTGTAATATTCTGACAAGGCATATATGTTTTATGATGTCAGCATGATTTCCTGCGTGATATTCGTGTTGATACGATAGCATGATTGAAAGTCTAAAGATATTCAGTGAATTTGTCTAGGGATTTATTTATATATAGTTATATTTAAAATAAATAACGCTCTTCGTTTGAAGAGCGTTAGTCGGGATGACAGGATTTGAACCTGCGACCCTCTGGTCCCAAACCAGATGCGCTACCAGCTGCGCTACGTCCCGAATGTTGAGTGGAGGATGACGGGATCGAACCGCCGACAACCTGGGTGTAAACCAGGTGCTCTCCCAGCTGAGCTAATCCTCCGTTCAAGTGACTATATAATATCAATAAGAATAATTCATGTCAACTGTAAAAATAAAAAATATTAAAAAATTTAGATTTTATTTTATTATGTTGGTACTGGAAATAAATATATGAATATACTATACTAAAAATCTCTAGT
>JAILPY010000027.1 GCA_024699235.1 Treponema sp.
CCTACTCCTTCAGTCTGAAAGCCAAACGGTACAGAATTAAGATACAGTTCCAGAATTTGTTTTTTTGAAAGTTTTGCTTCAATAAAAACAGCACGTAACATTTCAAGAACTTTTGTTTTAGCTGAAACTGCAGTTTTTCTAGGATAGATAATGCGAACAAGCTGCATTGTAATGGTAGATGCACCGCTTACAATACGCCCAGCTTTTTTATTTTGAACAAGAGCACGGAATATAGATATAAAGTCTACCCCGCAGTGATAATAAAAATTCTTATCTTCGGCATCAATAAATGCCTGTACAAGATTTTCAGGAAGTTCATCAAGGGTATAATATTCTCTTCTAAGACCATTTTCTAATGGCCTTACCTGAAGGAGCACACCGTTTCTATCATAGAAACGGGTACTGTTCTCACGCTGCATAAAAGCATTCAGAGCAGGACTTGGGATAAACTTCAGGACACAATGCAGGAACAGTAAAAACGCTACTATTCCTGCAAAGACGAATGCAAGCCGTCTTAGTTTTGCTTTACAGTCCAAATCTTACCATTGCTGCGTCCAAAGATTTCTTCCTGATACATGCATTCTGCAGTTGCAGATGGAGTATTATAATCTCCACATCGGGAAGCCCGGAACATAAATTCTACCTTCTGGAATCCCATAGGGAAATAATCCCAGAAGTATTGTACTTCACTATCATAGATTCCCTGGTATGAAAGGCCCCAATTATAATCCTCAGAATACGAATCATACTCATCATATTCATAATATTCTTCAGTTTCTTCCTGTTCAGAATCAGATTCTATATTTGGGAATGTACCTGTTGTAACAAAAGCTGCATTCATTATTTCACAACCCGCAGGAACAGGAGCACGAACTGCTACATATTCACGGTTTCGCGTAGAAGAAATAAAGACTTTTTCCTTATAAACCTTTCCAGAAACAAGTTCATTTCCCGAAACAACTTCACCGGTCTTAACATCTGTAATTTCTGTAAAGATACAAAGTCCTTCATCCCTTGCAGTCTGTTCTGTCACAGGAATAGCATATTTCATAGATGCTGTATAATACAGTGATCCACGGCCATTCTTAGTAAATACAAGAGGAAGTTCTTTATCACGCGGCATAGATTTTACAGGATCTTCCTTAAAATCAATGGTTGCATCAACAGGCTGTGCAGCAACTCCCTTGAATTTACCTTCTGCAAGCTTTTTCTTATTCAAAAGAACTTCGGCTGTAAAGTTAAGATCATCCATATTATTACTTTGAATATAAGTTCTCAATGCAATCAGGACTCGTGCCGTAGCTGCAGTCGAAGACCAATATCCATGACTTGACTTTTGAAGCATAAGCAGTTCATAAACCAAATGCTGATTCAAATCATCTTTAGGATCCAACTGAGTGAACAGCTGCAATGCAAGGGCGTATACTTCAGATGAATCATTAAAGAATGACCAGTAACCGCATCCAGATTTCCAGCCATTAGTAAACGAAGCGCCTCTTGAAGTAAGAGTAATATACTTGCGGAGCTTAGAAGCAACTTCTTTAGCCTTTGCTTCTTTATCACAGTTCAAGCATATAAGTCCACAGAGAGCGAGCGTTTCCGAATCAGAGGAATTATTGTCGATTATTTTCTGAACGTTCTTCATGCTTATATCGGCACCAAGGCATGATGCTGCATAATAGGCATGGGCAGCCTGGTACATAGAGTATATGTCACCATCATCCATAACGAATTTGTTTGCATACTCTACAAGGTAGTCACTCAGACGATCAATATCAATAGACTTTACAGAAACACCATTCTCTTTAGCAAGAGCAACAATTTCTGCAATTCTCATTGAAACAAAAGGACTTGTACTATAACCACCCGGCCAGTAAGGGAAACCTCCATCATAACGCTGAGACTTTCCAAACTCTTTTATAGTCTTAGCCGCTACAGACTTAGGTTTCTTTACTTCACTTTCGAGTCCAAAAAGCTTTATATATTTATCAAATGCAACAAGAGGGAGAACAGCTGCACTCTTCTGCTCCAAGCATCCGTATGGATAATGGAATACATACCTGATTGCCTCTCTCAAAACTCCCAATCGGGTCGGATCAAGCTGAACATAAAGTTCACCCTTTCCATCCTCAGCCCCTCCTGGTATTACAAGCTTTTCTTCAACAGATGCACTTCCCTTTTCTTCCTCTCCTGTAACATCGCCAACAGTAGTTACAGTTTCATACAGATAAGGTTTTTCAATTTCCAAAGGCATCAATATCTTTTCATTAACAACATCACTTTTCACTATATATTCAAGCGTTATCCAGCCAGACTTCAAAGCTTTTATAGAGAACATCAAAGACTGAGTCTTATCGCTGGCGACAGAAATATTTTGAGCATTATTGCCAGAAACAGATGCAGATCCAGGAAGTTTCTGAATATCGCCCTCATCTGTTTCACCGGATATTTTGTCAATGCCATCATATACATTCAGAGTGACATTTACATCATGGGCAACACCATCTATGTTAGAAATGACAACACCCACTTCTCCTGCATCATTAAGGCGAAGCTTTCTAGGAAGAGCAGTTCTTACTGAAACAGGATTTGCTACATCCATCTGGTCTTCACTCAATGCGAAGTCATTCTTGCAAACGCCAACCGCAGTAATCCTGTATGCAGTTAAAGAATCAGGCAACTTAAATTCATAAGCAGCATTACCATCAGAATCAGTAACAAGGTCAGGAACAAAAACTGCCGTAGGATCAAAATTCTTTCGTTCCTGCATCTTATCGCCATCACCATCATCACCGCCAATAAGATTCTTTATTTCATAAGTAACAGGATCCATAAGGTATGCACGGGAGTCACCTCCAGCAATGCAGTTAGGGAAACGATATTTGCTGTAGAAATAAGAAACAGGATCAGGAACATGATAATTAATCAAATCAATGACGCCACGATCTACAGCCATAAGAGTAATTTCTGCATTAGACAGAGGCTTTCCATTCTTAGAGGCATGAAGCTGAATATAAGCAGTTTCCCCAGGCTTGTAAGAAGGCTTATCAGTCTTGATATCTATAGAGAAACTCCTTAACGTAGGATTAACTTTCAGCGTTGCAACACCAAACAACCCCTTAGGCTTATCAAGGTCTGGAGTATTATAACTGTTCTTAGGCATTCCATTTCGTACAGAATAAGAAGACAGCGTTACGTACATTACAGGAACAAAATTTTCTTTTACCGGAACGTCAATAACAGAACAAGGTGAAGAAATATGCCTTATTTCCTGAGATATAATACCCTCCCTTTCTACAGTCATCAGATAGTCACCCTTTGGGAGAGGGCTCTGCATAAGGATATGAGCAACATCGCCAACCTCATAATTTTCTTTATCAGGAGTCATTGTTATTTCTGTGTCACTGTTTCTGTTATTCCAATACCAGTCAGAACTTGTTACATAAAATCTCTTCTCAGTAATAACATCACGTCCACGGGAATCTTTAGAAGATACGCGAAGAACATAAGAACCTCCCTTTTCAGGAACTACAGAGAACTGACTTACAGCATTTGTACCTGAAAGAGATACATCTTCTTTACGTTCACTTACCATTTCCTGTTCATAGCGGGTATAAATTTGACCGCTATATGAAACCTGCTGAAGCTGTTTCCATTCTTCCCTCAGAAGTTCAACAGTCATCTTTTTATCAGACGGCAAGTCTGAAGAAAGAGGAGAACTTCCATCTGGAGTAACGCAGACATAATCAAATAAAATGGTATCGCCTTTCTTTGGGAAGCCATCAACTTTATTTCTTTTTATTCCAATATAATATTTTGCAGGATGGACAAGAGTACTTACACTGGAAGAAATTGACTGATTTCCACTGTCTACAACAGATGCCTGCATAGTATAAAGATAAGGAGTTCCTAAAAGTTTTTCTCCGCCAGTATGCTGAGTAGTGCTTCCTCTTCCGTCATCATTTAGGACACCCTGATCAGAATCAAGGGAATCACCCCAGTCATACCCCTGTACAGGTCCAAAAGAAAAATCTTTATACGAAGCATCATCTATGCTGAAATAAGCCTTGCGCCTATTCCAGTAAACATCATAAGAACTGCCTGCAAGACTGCCACCGCCAAGATAGCTAGCGTTAATATCAGCAGAAACATCATCTCCGGAATAATAAGTAATCGAAGGAACAGATGTAGAAACTTCAAATCTCAGACGTTCAAAATACTGTACCTGAATTTCACAGACCTGACTCTGCTTTGAAGATTTTCCAGGAACAGATCTCTTATAAACAATACTATAGGTTCCAGGATCTAAATCTTCAGGTAATGTAAAGCGTCCCCAGAAAGTTCCGTTATCAGTTGTCGTTCCATTTTCAGTATAATATATTTTTGAAGACCAAGAACCATCTGTAAGTTGAATTTCATATTTACCTTTAAAGGCCTCATATTCACCAATAGTCAAGTTACGGTCAATGCCACGGAAAGTAACAGTTTCTCCCGGCTTATACAAGCCTCTGTCCGTAAATATAAAAGTTACCATCTCAACTTCCTGAGCCTGACTTGGAGACTTTGTGTCATAGACATCAGAACGCCATAAGTCATGAGAAGCAGGACGATAGATAACCCTGTCATCAGAAGTTTTTACTTCTATATATACATCTTCTCCTGATTCCTTAGAATAGACTGCATTTTTTTCAAGTTCTATAATACCGAAACCAGAATCATCAGTCTTAGCAATACCGATAGCACGATGCCTTCCAGTTATTACATCTATATTAAAGTTTTCAGCCCTAGAATCTCTTTTTACCAAGTATGCAGTTACAAGAGCACCTTTTACAGGCTTTCCTGTCTTAAGGCTTGTTACAAGAACAACGGCCTTATTATAACCATAGCGGGCCGTTACACCCAGATCAGTTACCTGTACAGTCTGATTATTAGTAATTTCACTGCTACGGATTACCTTCTTTTCAGTTTTCCAATCTGTGGTTTTGTATTCATAGGTCATCTTAGCATCGAACTGAACGGCTCCATGATATTCACCATTCTTGCTATCCAGATAAGGAACCAAATCAATGCCTTCAAGAACGCTTACATTCTGAGGAATTTCATTAGGGTTTAGGACTACAGTATTTTCTTTTTCACTAACTTTTTTACCCTGACTGTCAGCAATAGCTTTAACTGTATACGAAGACCCATTCTTTATATTCTGGTGCTCAAAAACAAGCTTAGGCGCAAACTGAGCTTCAAGAATACCAAAGCCATAATCCTTAAAATGAGCAAAGCTTCTAGCTTCTGGCACTTCTACAGAATAAGTATTGTCAGAACCAAGCTTTCTTCCGTATGCATCTTTTATGTTGGCACCGAGGGTAATTTTATAAGTCGATCCAAAATTTACAGGAAGATCGTGAACAATAACCTGACGTCCGTCAACAGCTACATTTTTTTCTGTTATCTTATAATTTAAATCTGTAGTAATATTAGATGCAATTTCTTTTGCTCCATTCTGGTCAAGCAATATGTTAAAACGGAATGCAATAGGATTTGTATATTCAGATGATGTATATGGCTCTTCATCAAAATACTCAATTTCGAGCGGATGCAGAGTATGAAAAGAAGCTGATGTTACTTCTGTAGTCTTATAGCAGTCTTTGTCTGCCATTGCACCTGCAGCCAACTGAACAGTAACCTGGGCATCTTCAGAAGGATTTTCCTTCAAAGTAAGCCGCAATGCATTTTCTTTTTCCTGAACAGCTGTAAATTCATGCGCATCAGAACCATTCCAGTCAACCTTTATATATTCAGAAACAACATTAGCAACGACAGGAAAATTAAAGGTAACAAGAATGTCTTTAGCTGCAGAAGGGGCCACATTCTCCTCATCAATGAAAATGCCTTTCTTTACATCTTCATATCCTGGAAGGACAGAAACAATTTTAAGTTCTTCAGGATAAAATGAATATGAAAGATTTCCAGAGATTTTCCTGTCAGCGACAGAAGTCACTTTATCGCTAACCTGTATGGAATACTCTTTCTGAGGAACTGCACGTTCCGAACTTTCAAAGCTCAAAAGGCTAGTTCCATACCACCTGAACACACCTTTTATCGCAGGTGTAATGGTAACAATGTCAGATGTATCGGATGGTTCTCCCAGTTTTTGCAGAGGAACAACAGGCTCTGAAAATTGGATTTGTATTGAAGGATATCGTACGCTGGAAGATAATTCACCTTGAGGAGTTACCGAAATAACTTCGAACCTTCCAGTCTCAGACAGGGAATTTTTCCCTGCACTGGTCAATTTATTGCCGCCTTTTTTATTTTTACAGGCAGTAATACTAAAAATTATACACAAAATCAGAAATAAACGATTTAAAAGTTTTAACATATTCTTTAATTCTAAAGAATATGTCAAACACTGTCAATTAACAAATCCCTAACCCCGTTTTACCGAAAAGTTAAGAGCTAAAATTCAATTTTTGAAAGCAGAACAGCCGCCCCGAACAGACTAAAACAAACTGAGTTGCTGAGAAAATTCCCTCATATAAGAAAAACATGATTCAGGAGTGTGCAGGATATGATGTTCAGAACAAAATTTATTAAAATAAGCATACAATTGGGCTGTATTTGGACTTGGAATTTCATACGCAGAACCAAAAGTCTTTATATAGCGTTCCTTCAGACCGGGAAAAGCCTTGTCTAACGAATCATAAAAATATTCCCTGCTGCCTTCCCTCAAAGTCAGCCCCATGCCAAAAGCAATAATTCCTTTTACTCCGCATTCAGCACAGGAATTAAGAATTCCTCTAAGATTTTCAATGGTATCATTAATAAATGGAAGAATAGGAGAAAGCCACACTACAGTAGGAATTCCCAAGGCCTGCATTTCGGCAAGCACCTCTACCCTTCTTTGCGTAGAACATACGCAAGGCTCTATAATTTTACATAAGTGTTCATCAAATGTCGTAAGCGTAATCTGAACCACACACTTTGCCTTTTTATTAATTGAACAAAGTAAGTCCATGTCTCTTAAAATCAAATCTGACTTGGTCTGGATGGCAAGTCCAAATCCATGGCGTTCAATTATTTCAAGACATTTTCTTGTAATGCCTAAGTCTTTTTCCAGCGGAATGTAAGGATCACTCATTGATCCAGTTCCAATCATACATTTTTTCCTTTTACGGCACAGGGCATCATCCAAAAGCTTTGGAGCGTTAAGCTTTACTTCTATATCCTCAAACGGAACAGGCGTATGATAGCATTTACTTCTGGCATCACAATAAATGCATCCGTGCGTACAGCCTCTGTATAAATTCATACCATTATAGGAAGACAATATAGTCTTAGATTCTATGACACGCATATCAGCCTCTCAGGCATTTTCAAAGACGCCCATACATTTGCCTTACAATATTTGCAAATTTTTCTTTTACAAAAGAAGGTTCCAATATTTCAATCTCTGTACCAAAACTCAAAAGCCAGTTATACAGCCAGTATGCATCAGGAACTTGGACATTAATAATAGAAAACTCTCCATCTTTTTCATCAGAGCAACTCATTTCTTTTTCTACAAAATATTCGTCCATAATTCTATAAACAGAAGAAGAACTTACTTTCAAAACAAGATGAAGCATTTGATTATCAAACTCATCCTTGCCTGAATATGCATTTCCTTCATCAGTATCTAAATCTGAAGGAATGTCAACAGAGGAGGTTTTGCCTATATCTTTAAGGTTTTGAATTCTGCTTAACTTAAAATATCTGGCAGACTGCCTTGCTTCGCACCATCCAAATACATACCATGCCTGTCCGCGAAAGACAATTTTCCAAGGATGAACAGTCCTGCACTCAGAACGTCCTCCAGTTGAAAAATAATCAAATGTAACAATAGTTTTGTGAAGGATTGCATTTTTTAAAATATCAAATACAGTGCGTATATACCTTCCCAAAGGACTCCATGTGCCAAAATCTACTTTCAGCCATTCAGGATTCTGCTTAGAAAGACTCTTTAATTTTTTAGCAGCAGAACTTTCAGCACCAGTTAACGCCTTAAATGCATTCAAAGATGCAACAACACTTTGCTTTTCATCTTCTGTTAAAACAGTTTTATCGAGTGCATAGCCTTCATCTATACCTATGCCGCCGCCACTGCCTTTTGTTGCAAAAACAGGAATTCCTGCAAGACTGAGGCAGTCTACCCATCTGTAAACAGTTCTGCTGGAAACACCGAAATGAGCTGCCAGTTCTCTGGCAGTCATCTGCTTTTTGTCCATCAGTAAGTAAACAAGTTCAAAAAGGTTTTCGGTGTTTGTCATATTTTTATTTTATAGCAACATAGATAAAAATAGTAGCAGTTTTTCCGTCACTGTCTTCCTGATACTCTTCAAAGTCACCTGTAAACGTACGTTCCAAAGGCGTATTCCAAATTTCTCCCCAAGCCTTAGCAACAGCAAGCCGAACATCACCTTTTACAACAAATTTTGCATAACGTCCTGCAGGGATTATTTTTACGGCAAGGCCTGCCTTTTCTGCAGAGTCTTTTGCACTGACTTCACAGCCAGCAAGAACAGTGTAAGATTTTTTAGTAGGAATCCCATAATCGCAGTATAAGCCGACAGCCTTTGCATTTACTTTATCAGACATGGATTGAGCAGTTCCGCTGTACAATTTTTGCCACAATCCGCCTATTTTTTCCCCCATGTCAGGAGATTCATTGCTTGTAATGGCAGAAAAACCTGCTACGATTTTTTCTTTAAGCTCTACAATTTCATAATTCATAAGTCACCTCTCTTATATCTAGATGACATTATTATAAAACAGCTAATATGACACGAGTCTGTCATATTAAGAAATTATTTTTTATTTAAAACTTCATTCATGCTGCCTGTACGGTAACCTTGTAAATCAAGGGAAACATAAGAAAAGCCAAATTTTTTAAATTCACTTACAATTAAATCCTTATTTTTTATTACATTAATTAAATCATCCGGCATAACTTCTATTCTTGCAAGATTTCCATGAATTCTGACGCGTTCCTGAACAAAACCCAAATCAATCAGACATTGCTCGGCCTTATCTACCATATTCAGTTTTTCAGGCGTAATAAGTTCGCCATACACAAAACGAGTAGCAAGACATGCAAAAGACTGTTTTTTCCAGACAGCAAGCCCCATTTTCTTAGACAAAGCCCTTATTTCAGACTTGTACAGATTGGAATGACGCAAAGGACTTTTTATTCCAAGTTCAGCAACAGCCTGCAGGCCCGGGCGGTAATCACCGTCATCATCCATATTGCTGCCTTCGCATACGCACGAAATTCCATTTTTACATGCAATTGAAATAATATTTTTAAGAAGTTCTTTCTTACAAATGTAGCAGCGGTTCTCAGGGTTTTCAGAAAAGCCAGGAATGCTTAATTCATCCGAATCAAAAAGAAACTGCCTGACCTTTTCCTTTTTACAAAAGTCAATTGATTCGTTCAGTTCCCTTGCAGGAAAAGAATGAGACCTTGCAGTAACGGCAACAGCATTGTCTCCCAAAACATCGTGAGCAACTTTCAGCAGGAAGGTAGAATCAACGCCTCCAGAAAATGCAATGACGACACTTCCTAAAGACTGTAAATAAGACTTTAAGTCATTTAACTTATCTTCTATATTAGTTTCCATATCTGTCACCATACAAACAAATCTGCACAGTTTCGTTCGCCGCCGCTTATGTCTATAGCCTGCCCCGTACAGAAAGCGTTTACAGCAGTCATAAAATAACACCATTCAGCGGCTTCGCTTACAGTTGCCCATCGCTTCAAAGGCGTAACATCCATTATTTTCTTCCAAAGTACAGGATCATTCATTACAGGAGCATTCAATTCTGTTTCAACGCCACCAAAGCAAACTGCATTACAAGTAGCCTTGAATTCATTTGCAAGACGGATTGCACAGTTTTTCATATACCCAGTAACGCCTGATTTTGAAGCAACATAGGAAGGGAATTCATTACCTGTCAGGCTTGAAACAGAACTGTTAAAAAGAACAGATTTTATGCACGGCTGGAATGCATACTTTTCAGTAACTGCCATCGTCCCTAAAAGATTAACTGATATATCTTTTTCTGTAGCAGTCTGAATTCCTGCATTATTAATAAGAATCTGAACGCCTGGAATATCTGGTAACGAGTCCTTAATGGAAATATCTGCAACATAATGCGCATAATTATTTCTTTTTAAGACAGTTTCATCTGTAGAAATTGTATCTGCAAGAACATCAATGCCAAATACATCATGCCCCTGCTCCAAAAACTTTATGCACACCTGCCTGCCAATTCCCCTTGAAGAACCTGTTACCAACACTTTCATATCATTCAGCCTGCCAGGTGCTCAAGATCCTTACGGTACTCAAAATAAGCTTCTCCAACCTTTTCTTCTTCCCATTGCCTTACAACCCTATATCCAATGCCACTGAAAAAGACTTCACACAAAAGCTCACATACAGCTCCTATGGCAGAGCATACAAATACCTGAGTCCATGTCCATCCAAAAAAGATCTTAGAAACAACTGTTGCAAATACAAAATTATCAACCAGCTGGGCAATTATCGTCGAAACATAACTTCTTAATGCAAAGGCCCCAAAGCTATTTGACTTAACTCTGTTTCCTATTGCACTGTTTAAAAGTGCATTTACAATACTAGACGTCATAAAAGCAAGTCCTGAACCAAGGACAACATACCAGCTGCCGCCAAAAGTGTTGTTCAGGGCAACGTTAACAGCCATGTTTTCTTCAGCATAAAACTCACCCCACATGCCAGGGGCTTTTGCCAAAAGTGCAAAAAGACCGCATACGCTCAGATTGATAAGCAGAGCCATAAGCGAAACTTTTACGCAGGCTTTGGCTCCCCACCTTTTACATATGACATCCATGCATAAAAACATAATCCAGCTGAAAACAAATCCGCAATCAAGTGCGACAAACTTAAAATTAACTAATTCTTTGTTTGCCATAAGATTTGCACACACAACGGAAAGCACAAAAAATGTAACGGTAAGGGATGGAATGCTGCGAAGAAGGATTTTTAAGTCCTTCCATTCAGACAAAAAGAATTGACCAATCTTTTTCATAAGACTGACCTCCTTAAGGATTTTAATTTATTACGCGCAGGAGTTTTTGAGGCTTCATAAACTGCGCAGAACGGTACATAACGTACAATAAATTATAACTATGGTCAAGCAGAAGGTTTTTTAAATAAAAAAAATTTAGAGACAATTGACCCCTAAATTAAAATATAATACCATAAAATTCTACCCTATCACTTAGAGTTAGAAAGGAGTTTCTTATGAACAGGATTTCAGTTCCAAAAATATCCCTTAGAGTCAAGCTGCTTGTCTTATTCCTGTCTGTAGTTCTTGTTGCAAACATAACACTAGGTCTTATTGCTTACAGACTCGCTTCAAAAGGCATGACAACAAATGTCTATAATCAACTAACAACTGCTTCTAAATATCTTACGACTCAGGTTTCAGACTCAAATGAAAAGCAATTCAATGCACTGCATTTCCTTGCAGAACAGGATTTCATGAAAGACGAATCAATTTCACTTAAAGAAAAAAATTCCCAGCTTGCAGGAATAGCATCTGAAATAAAAGGAAATCTTGAAAACGTTGCTTTTTATGATGAGCAGGGAAATTCCGTTACGTCAGACGGACGCACAATAAATTTTGCAAGCCGTCCATACTTCCAGCAAGCCTTTGCCGGAAAAGATTATGTTTCAGACCCAACATTCAGTACTGTTACAAATTCAGTACTCCAGCATTACAGCGTACCAGTCCATAACAAAAATGGAAAACCTATCGGAGCCGTCGTAATGATTGTATCGGGAAATGCAATCTATGAAACAATAAAAGACATAGACTTGGGAGGAGGAATGCATCCGTCTGTAATAAATTATAAAACTAGGACGACAATTGCAAATGCCAACCCCAATACAGACGAAAATGCAAATAAAGAAAGCCTAGATGAAACGACAGGCCTTGGACTTGTCTTAACTAACATTTTTAATGGAAAAGAAGGCATAGAAGATTTTTTTGACAATAACATAAAGCAGAATTTGATAGCCGCTTATAAAAAAGTCCCTAATACTGATTGGACAGTTTTTGCAGTTGCACCTCACAGCTTTTATTTCTCAACTCTTTCTGCAATGAAAAATTCCATGTTTATTGTGACAATCGGAATAATCGTAATTTCTTCACTAATGATAATGATTCTCCTTACTATGCTAATTAAGCCTCTTAAGACTGTTAAAGAATCCATCACCTCTATTGCTTCTGGAAATGCAGATTTAACAAAGCGCATAGAAGTAACGTCACAGGATGAAATAGGAAACGTAGTAAAGGGATTCAATCTGTTCACAGAAAAACTTCAGACCATCATTGGCGATATAAAGGCTTCAAAGAATGAACTGAATAATGCAGGAATAGAAATGAGCAACAGTTCACAGGATACTGCATCTTCCATTACTCAAATCATTTCTAACATAGAAAGCATGCACGGCCAGATTCGTAACCAAGTAAACAGCGTAAGCCAGACTGCAACAGCCGTTAATGAAATTGCATCTAATATAGAATCCTTAAAGCGCATGATAGAAAGTCAGTCTGCAGGCGTTACTCAGGCTTCTGCAGCAGTTGAAGAAATGATTGGAAACATCGAATCTGTCAATCAGTCAGTAGATAAAATGGCAGTTTCTTTCAGTCAGCTGGAACAGGATGCTCAAGGCGGTATAGCAAAGCAGCAGTCTGTAGATGATCAGATAAAGAAGATTGAACAGCAGTCTGCAATGCTTCAGGAAGCAAATGCAGCAATTTCCAATATTGCAGAGCAGACAAACCTTCTTGCTATGAATGCAGCCATTGAAGCCGCCCACGCCGGAGAAGCCGGAAAGGGATTTGCAGTTGTTGCAGATGAAATCAGAAAGCTTTCTGAAACTTCAAGCCAACAGTCAAAGACAATCGGTGACCAGCTTAATAATATCCAGGCTTCAATAAAAACAGTGGTAGACGTTTCTTCAGACTCCAGCAAGGCTTTTTCTGACGTATCAAATCAAATCACACAGACAGATCAGATTGTAATGCTCATAAAGGCCGCAATGGAAGAACAAAAAACAGGTTCACGGCAGATTATAACCGCCCTTCACAATATGAATGACAGTACTGTAGAAGTAAGAGATGCAGCTTCCGAAATGAACGAGGGCAACAAATCTATCCTTCTGGAAATAGGCCGCCTTCAGGACTTTACCTCTACAATGAAATCAGGCATGGACGAAATGGCAATAGGTGCAGAAAAAATAAATGAAACAGGATCAGTGCTTCAGTCTATTGCAAATCAAGTACAGGATTCTATTAAAAAAATAGGAAACCAGATAGACCAGTTTAAAGTCTGATAATCCAAGCAAATTTAAACAAAAAAAGCCTTACGCCTTTTTGAAACAGTCTTCATTCAGGCGTAAGGCTTTCTTATTTTATTAATTTTTTACTTGCTGAAGAGGCCTACAAGTTCCTCAACATACTCTCTGTCAAATCCATCAACAGAAATCAACTGATTCTTATACCAGTCAGCAACACCGCTGCAAGCATTCTTAAAGCCATCCATGTCTATTTCGTTTTCATGGGCAACTTTTATAATGCCCCGCTCTTCCCAGTCTTTTATGAGCATTTCGCATTCATAGCGGTTAATGTCACGCTGATACTGGACTGCTTTCTTTGCATTTGCATCTACAACCGCTTTCTGTTCTTCTGACAAGGCATTGTAAACATCTCCATTCATGCAGAAGAAAAGACAGTCATAATAAGCATTCCACAAAGAAATATAATCCTGGACATCCTGTACAGAAGCAGAAGCAATTGAAGGAAGAGGATTTTCCTGACCTTCTACTGTATTCTGCTGCAATGCCGTATAGCATTCAGACCAGTTCATGTTTGTTGCATTAGCATTCCAAGAAGAATAGCTCTGCATTAAAAGGTTAGAGCCAGCTACGCGGATTTTCAGGCCTTTCATATCCGCTACAGACTTAACCTCTCTCTTAGAGTTTGTAAGCTGACGGAAGCCATTTTCTGCAATGCCAAAACAATGCAATCCCATATCTGCAAGTATATCCTTAAGCATCTCACCAGCCTTGCCGTCAAACTTTTCGTCAACGTCATCATAGCCAGAATAAATGTATGGAAGAGAAACAACATTAAAGCGATCATCAAAAGATGAATAAATGAGATTTGAATGCATTGAAATCTGAGTCGGGTTACCTTCAATAAGAGAAGCAATTCCATCTGCCTGGCTTCCATTTGTAAGCTGGTCAGAAAAGCCGTCAACAAGAACTCTAACCTTGCCGTTTGTAGACTCATTCATAAGCGCTGCAAAATATCGTCCGGCCTTTGCCCATGTACAGGTTTCTCCAGGAGAACATGCAAAATGCCATGTAGCCTTATCCCATTCACAAGTACTTGGATATGCATCTACGCTTGCATCATACATTTCATTGTCATACATGGCAATTTCACTTTGAGCCATATCTTCTGCAATAGCACTGCCTGCAGAGCTTTTGCGAGGAAAGTAAGTGTAAGCGACAAGTACAGCAAGACAGGCAAGCACCATAGGAACAACAGCCCGAGACGTTTCCTGAAGGGTAACTTTCAAGCCGTTCTTGAGTTTTACGCCTATAGCAACGAACAGGTTTACTCCTACAGGAGGAGTTACCTGACCTATTGCAAGGTTTACTGTAGTAAGCACGCCAAATACAATTGGACTGTAGCCAAGCTTAAGGCATACAGGATACATTACCGGAATAAAAATATACATTGCAGAGTTTGCATCAATAAAACATCCTGCAATAAGAAGAATGACATTAACGACAAGAAGGAATATAAATTTATTTGAAGCTACTGCAGTAAGGATATTTTCTGCAGCATTTGAAATTCCATACAGAGTACATACATAAGAAAACAGAGTTGCACTTGCAATTATAAACATAATGCCGCCTGTAGTCTTTGCAGAATCAATCAATATTTCTATGAGCTGCTTTAATTTAATTTCCTTATAAACGAATACGCCTACAATAAGGCCGTACACTGCAGCAACGGCAGCAGCTTCTGTTGGCGTAAAGATGCCTCCGTAAATGCCTCCAAGAATGATTACAGGCATTAAAAGACCCCAAAGGGCATCAAAGAAACTTGAAATGCGTTCTTTACCGCTTGCCTTTTGCATCGTAGGCTTAATGCCTTTTCTGCGGACTTCAAAAAAGACAACCAAGATTAATGCTGCGCCAACAAGAATGCCAGGAATAATGCCAGCCATAAAAAGCTTACCGACATTATCACCTGTTATAGAAGCATATACGACATACGCAATGCTCGGAGGAATGATGATGGCTGTAGAACTTGCAGTTGCCATAAGGGCTGTTGCAAAGGCAGGAGTAAATCCAGCTTCAATCATTGCAGGAATCAGAATTGCACCAAGAGCTGCAACGGTAGCAGGACCTGAGCCAGAGATTGCACCAAAGAAACATGCCGTAATAACGCTGACAATGGCAATGCCGCCCCTCTTATGTCCTACAAGACTGTTGACAAATTTTATAAGGCGGGTTGAAATTCCAGCCTTTGCCATAATGTTTCCGGCAATAATAAAAAACGGAATTGCAAGAAGAAGAGTTTTGCTTATGCCGGAATAGGTATTTGTTGCAATGACTGCGAGGTTCTGTCCTGAAAAAAGAATTGCAGCGGCAGAAGAAGCGCCAAGACATATTGCAATAGGAACATCAATAATAAGAAGAACAAAAAATACTAAAAACAATATTACAGAAACCATTTTACTTGTTCTCCTCCATAAATTTCATTGTATTTTCAATCAAATGAAGAATAAGGCAGATTCCTGCAACAGGAACAAAAAGGCGGAAAATCCACATAGGCCAGTGAAGGACAAATGTATGCTGATTGCGACTAAAGTCAATAGACGTCCTTAAAAATCCCTGATATGTAAGGACGGCACAGTATGCAATGCTTATAATGTTTGCAATAAGTTTTTGAGCAATGCGAGACTTTCCTTTAAGTTGGTCAGAAAACAGGCTCAATCCAACAAGACCTCCGTTTTCCCTACTGCACAAGGCAGCACCAATAAGGGATACCAGAACGAAGACGGCCACAACAAGTTCATCTGCAAAAGCAAATGAATGATTAAAAACAAAACGTCCGATGACGTTAACGAAAATAAGGATTAGAATAGCAAATGTAGTCAATACCATAACAGTATTTTCAACTGCTACAACCCCCTTCATCACTTTTCGGTATGCATTCATTAAAGAAACGCTCCTTTTTTAGTATAATTAAATTTTTTTTAATTATTTTACAAATTT
>JAILPY010000103.1 GCA_024699235.1 Treponema sp.
ATAAGTAACAGTAGCTGTCAGCTGCTTGCGGACCTTACCCGCATTAAAACTTTTTACCGCAGCCTACTGAATTTACAGAAAGGACTTCACAGTCTCACTAAATATTCTTCTTCCATTTTGTCTATATAAGTACCGTCAGCAATTGAATTGATATCTTCTATAGATAAACCTGTAATTTCTGCGATAAGAGTTGGTTCAAGTCCACGTGCAAGAGCCTTAAGTACTGTTTCATTTTTAGCACGTTTAAAGCCTATTTCCTCTCCCTCTCGCCGTCTACGGCGGTCGTGAGCCTCTTGATCAAATTCTGTAAGAAACATATTCAAGACCTCCATTTTTTGTTTTTAAAATACCCCTCAAGAAGGTTGTTTTTTATGGCATAGCTCAGAGCTTCTTCAACAGCTTTTTCTTTAGCCATATTTGCCTTAAGGTTCTGCTTAACGCGGTTTACGTAACTACAATAATCATACAACGGCTTACACTTTTTTTGAAGTCCTTCATTATGATTTCCGCCTATATTTATTACAGTTGCAGTCCACTCAAAGCCTTCGGTTCCTCCATTTTCGAATGCATCGGAAAGCCTCATCTCTGAGCGATCTGGAAAATTCCTGTCACCATTATAAAACACTATAAATTTTGGACCTGGTATTCTTATATATTTATTGCTGGAAAGATCTTCATCACGTTCTGTGATATTCATCTGGTAAAGCTGTGCAAAATATAAAAATCCTCTCAACGGCATATTAGGATTATAGCTTAACTGCTGTTCATACAAGTTCATCTGACTGCCTATTAAGAAAGAAATATCATTCTTCATTGTAATATAAATGACATTCTCAATAGTTGTAAGTTTTAGCAAATCAGGATTTTTATAGTCCGTATTATTTAAAGCATTATATAAATTCAGTCGCCAAATCTTACTCTGTTTTGTATTGCGTCCAAATATTGCCTTAAATAACCGATCCTTATATTGCCGGTTTACAGAAGCTGCTTTTTCATTTGTATTTTTTTTCTTTTTCATGTTTTCTCCTAAAATAAAGCCACTATATATGTATTAAATGTGACTCATTCATTTAGCATTCAAAACATGAAAGAATTTTAAATTAAACTGCCCTATCCTACGTATTCAGAGACGATGCTCTTAACGGGCTCTAGGTAGCTCTGCCCAAACAGGTTCAGATGGTTAAGAAGCTGGTACAGGTTGTACAGGTCTCGCCTTTCTTCATAGCCGGGCTGAAGGGGGCGGGCTTCTCGGTAGGCATCATAGAAAGCCTTTGGAAAGCCGCCGAACAGTTCTGTCATTGCAAGGTCTGCTTCGGCATGGCCTACATAACAGGCAGGGTCAATCAGCATGGTCTTGCCGTCACTACCGCACATGACATTTCCGCTCCACAAATCGCCGTGCAGAAGGCTCGGCTTTTCCGGCTCTACAAGATATTCTTCCAGATGGTCCAGAAGCTTTGCAATGAGGGTGCGGTCGGCATCTGTAAAATAGCTGTCTGCCGCCTTAAACTGAGGGGCAAGTCGCTGTTCCCGGAAGAATGCAGCCCAGCTTTTGCAAGATGCATTAGGCTGCGCCCTTGCCCCAATAAAATTGTCCTGCAAAAAGCCGAATTTTCCATCGCTTACAAAAGTGTCTGTGCCTGCATTATGCATTGCGGCAAGCTCTCTTGCAAAGGTTTCCCAGTAGTCTGAGCGCTTTTTGCCGCTTTCTATGAAATCTAATAAAAGAAAGCTGTATCCAACCTGCTCGCCGTCGTCAGTTCCCGTACAGAGGATGCGAGGTGTTTTTATTGCACCTGTTGAAGCAATTGCAGAAAGCCCCGCAGCCTCGGCCGTAAAGAAAGAGACGTTTTCTTTTGCATTCGCTTTCATAAAGATGCGGTCGCCTGTGCTTAATGTAAGGGCATAGGCCTTGTTTATGTCGCCGCCAGAAACGCGGTCTGTCTGTTTAATTGAAACTGAAGGTCCAAATAAAGAAGCGAATGCCTCTGCAAGTGATGTGTAATGAGGAGGAGTCTGGATGTTCATGAAGACAGTATTGCATAATTTACTGCTACTTGCCAAGTATGTCAGGCGAACCTTTTTACGGCTGCATTGACAGCCTTTTCATTAACTGGCATAAAAATGCCTGCAACAGGGCCGACAAGTGCAATGCATACGAGAGTGCCTATTCCCAGGACTCCGTCAAGCAAAAAGCCAATCAATGCAAAAACTGCATCTACGGCAAGCCTTACAATGCCGAACTTTTTCTTTATCTTGTCAGAAAGCACGACGGCAACAAGGTCGTTAGGCCCTGTTCCTGCATCAGACTTAATTACTATGGTCATTCCATAGGCAAGTATAACGCATCCAGATACCAGCATCAGGCACCTGCCTATAAAGTGCAAGTCTTCCGGCAGGACGAATCCCAAAAGCTTTGTAAAGACATCTATAATCGGTCCTCCGCAAACCATGCAGATGACGGTTCCTATTTTTATATAGGACCTGTCAACGATGAGCAGGACAAGGATGATCAATAAAGAAATTGCTATATGAGTTCTTCCATGGGTCAGAAAGCCTTGGGGCAGAATGTCATAAAGGCTCCTGCCTGTAATCCTAAATATGCCCTGTACAAAGACATTGAAAGGGTCTGCCCCTAGGTTTGACAGCAAGAAGAGAGTAACGCCAAAATGTGCAATGATTAGTCCGAGCATCAGGATTAATGCCCGGACAGTCCATTCTTTTAAGCTGCGGCCTTTCATGCGCTAATTTTTTCCCTTAAGGAAAGGACGTGCAATGTGGACGTTAAAGAATTCTATAAGAGGTCCCATAAAGAAGGCCGTTATAATAGTTCCAATGCCGGCTATTGTAGGAATCGCAGAAAACTTTCCCCCTGCAATAATGAACAGGGTTACGCCTAAGATTACGCAGACTAAATCTGTAATGATTCTGACATACTGGAATTTGCCTTTTTTCCATGTATTGCAGATTATCAAGGCTACGGCATCATAGGTAGAAACTCCCAGGTCGGCAGTCATGTAAAATGCAGAGCCAAAGCAGATTATTACAACTCCAACTATAAGGCATAAAACCCGTACAATTATGGAAGGGTCTACAATAACTGTCTGAAGGAATTCATAAGAAAACTGAGTTATGTAGCCAAGCAGAAACAGGTTTATGAAGGTTGCAATTCCAATATAATGCCTGTCAAATATAAGGGCAAAGGAAAGCAGCAATGCATTTACTATTATGTACAGCAGTCCAAAATCAAGCGGAATCAGCTTATCAAGTCCAGCCATAAATGACTGAAAGGGGTCAACCCCAAGGGCCGCTATCTTAAAGATGCCTACGCTTATGGCACATATTATGACTCCGAAAAAAGACATGCATATTCTTTTTGCAAGGCTTTTTCTGTCAGGCTTTGTATTTTCCATGATAATCTCCTATGCAGGCAAACCTTTTGCCAAAGGCTGCCTGCCGGCTAAAAAGAGGTTTTAAAACCCTATTTCCTTCATTACTGAATCTATGAGCTTTGAATTCTTTATAGAAAATTCCGGAGTTACAAAAGGAGTTTCTCCAGAAAGGATGCAATTTCCAAGCTGCTCAGTTTCAAGCGAGTAGTTCTGAGGAACGCTTACCTTACGTTCTATTGCACCTTTGTCTGTAAAGACAGTATAGCTCAGTTCTCCCGCCTGATTATACTCTATGTCAGACTTTATGCAGCCTTTCGTTCCGTGAATGAAGAGCCTGTCAAAGCGTCCGTTAGTATCAGTTCCAAGAATCATGCCTACGTTAAATGAGGCATGGACTCCGTTTTTAAAGCGGATAAAGCCTGTCGTAATGGCATCAACTCCCTTGTCTGTAAATTCTGCTACGGCCCTTACCTGCTGAGGCTCAGAGTTTACCAGTGAAAGAATCATTGTAGTACAGTAGCAGCCAAGGTCATACATTGCACCGCCGCCAAGCTCCTTGTACAGGCGTATGTCTTCTTTATACCCCTGCGTTACGAAGGCAGTGTCAATAAAGTCTACGTCGCCTATGATTCCGCTTTTTATGTCATCTTTAAGGCTCTTGATGTATGGGCTGTGAAGATAGGCGTATGCTTCCATAAGGCACACTCCGTTTTCCTTTGCAGCCGAAAACATCTGCTCTGCTTCGTATGCATTCAATGCAAGAGGCTTTTCGCACAGGACATGCTTTTTTGCATTAAGGGCGGCAATAACCCATTGCAAGTGAAGGTTGTTAGGAAGCGGAATATAGACGGCCTGTACGTCTTTATCCTGTAAAAGTTCGACGTAGCTTCCGTAATATTTTTTAAAGCCAAACTCATCGGCAAAGCTCTTTGCCTTTTCTAGGCTTCGTCCTGCAATTGCATAAAGCTCTGCATTCTTTGCAAGCTTAAGGCCAGGTATCGTACAGCCTCTTGCTATGTTAGCCGTTCCAAGAACGCCCCATTTTACTGTTTCCATATAAAACCTCGTTATTCTTATGCTTCTTTCTTTTCGTCAAGAATCTTTGCGGCTTCCTTAAGCAGCTTTATTATAGGAAGATGCTGAGGGCATACGCCTTCGCACTGACCGCATGAAACGCAGTCTGCAGCCTTTCCGCTTCTTGTAACCAGGCCAGAATAAAAGTTCTTTGCACGCCAGTCGTCCGGGTAGCGGCGAAGAGTATTTACTGTCCTGAATACATCAGGGATGCTTATGTGCATAGGGCATCCGTCAGTGCAGTACCGGCAGGCGGTACAGCCTATCTGAGGAATGCGAAGGATTTCGTCAGTCACTTCGTCTATAATCTTCATTTCTTCGGCAGAAAGGGGCTCAAAGCCTGTAAAAGTCTTTATGTTGTCGTCCATCTGCTCTTCCGTAGACATTCCAGAAAGGATAGTCATTACTCCGTCAAGCGAACCTACATAGCGCAATGCCCATGAGGCAACTGAATCGTTAGGCCTCTTGCCCTTGAATTTCGCTTCAATTTCAGGAGCCATGCTTGCAAGCATTCCGCCCCGCACAGGTTCCATGATTATCATAGGAATGTTTCTTTTATGAAGTATGTCGTACAGTTTCTGAGAGCGTACGACAGGATTTGTACGGTCAAGGTAATTAAGCTGAATCTGAACGAATTCTACTTCTGGATGCCTGTCTAAGACCTGCTCCAAAAGCTCAGGGCTTCCGTGGAAAGAAAAGCCGAAGTGCTTTATCAGTCCCTGCTCCTTCTTCTTAAGCCCCCAGCTGAAGCAGTCATATTTTTCGTAAGTGTCGTAATTTGCACCGTCTTCTATGGAGTGCAGAAGGTAAAAGTCAAAATAACCTGCCCCAGTCCTTTCAAGCTGATCGTTAAAGATTCTTTCAACGTCACTTTCCTGCTTTATTTCCCATGCAGGGAGCTTTGTGGCAATCATAAAGCTGTCGCGAGGATACCTGTCTACTACGGCCTGCTTTGCGGCAGACTCTGACTTTCCCCCGTGGTAGATATATGCGGTGTCAAAATAATTCATGCCAGTCTTCATGTATTTATCTACCATAGTCTTAACGCGTTCAATGTCTATGATTCCGTCTTTTTCTGGAAGTCGCATAAGTCCGAATCCCAGCTTTGACATCTTGCTAAGATCAATTCCCATAAATGTCCCCTCTAAAAATTCTTCTTGCTTTCTTCCAGAACTGAAATGACCTTATCGCACCATTTATCAAATTCTGGATCTTCTTTCTGACATTCCGGATGCGAAAGAACATAATCAAGCGAAATGCGTACGCCTACATTAAACGGAACTGTAGTCTGCATCTGAGGGACAAGTCTCTTTAGCTTAGAATTGTCAAATACGACAGAAACAGACTTGTCTCCGGTAAGGCTGCCTTCAAAGTCAAAGCCGAATTTGTCGCCGGCAGCACTTAAATAGTCTGATGCTACATGATATGCATTAAGCTTTACGCCAAGGGCATCTGCAATTGTCTGGTAAATCTGATTCCACGAAAGGACTTCATCGCCAGTAATCTGGAAGGCTTCGCCTATGGCATGCCGGTTCTGCATGAGGCCGATGTAGCCTGTGGCAAAGTCTTTGTTAAAGGTAAGGTGCCAAAGGGAAGTTCCGTCACCCTGAATGATGACAGGCTTGCCTTCCTTCATGCGCTTTATGACCTGATAAAAGCCGTTCTTGCCGTGCACTCCCAGAGGAACGCTGCGCTCATCGTATGTATGGCTAGGGCGGACGATTGTTACGGGGAAATTTTCTTCCCTGTATTTTTTCATCAGGTATTCTTCGCATGCAATCTTATTGCGTGAATACTCCCAGTGAGGGTTAGAAAGCGTAGTTCCTTCCGTGATGACGTAGCTGGCCGAAGGCTTGTTGTATGCAGAAGCCGAACTTATGTAGATGTACTGCCGGGTCTTTCCATTGAAAAGCCTGAAGTCTCGCTCAACCTGGGGCTGAGTGAATCCAATGAATTCGCTTACTACGTCAAAGTCCATTCCAGAAAGCTTTTTACGGGCATCTTCCTTATTTGAAATGTCACACTTAATCAGATGAATATTAGAGGGGACATTATCTGTCCTGTTTCCGCGATTTAACAGCCACACTTCCCAATCAGGTCTTTTTGAAAGCTCTTGTACAATTGCAGAACTGATTGTACCCGTTCCGCCAATAAACAAAGCTTTTGATTTTGCCATAAGGGTCTCCTAAATGTAAATGATAATTAAACCATCATCTTATAAATTTTTGTACAGTCATCTTCGTTCAGCGTTACAAAGCCGGAAATCGTTCCATCCCTTCCGTCTCCGCGGCAAAGGACCTGTACAAGCTTTGGTATGTCTTCTTCCTTAGCGCCAAGCTCCTTAAAGTTCTTTGGCATGCCAATAGAAACCAGGAAGGACTGGAATGCATTGATTCCTTCAAGGGCAGTAACTTCCGGATGGTCAAAATCCATCTGGCAGCCCCATACGCGCACTGCGACCTTTGCAAAGCGCATTACGTCATGATTCATGACATACTTAAAGACGGCCGGCATTGTTACTGCAAGTCCGGCACCGTGAGCGCAGTCATACAGGGCAGAAAGCTCATGCTCAATGCCATGGCTGTTCCAGTCCTGAGTCCTTCCGACTCCGCATGAATTGTTATGTGCCATCATTCCGGCCCACATT
>JAILPY010000170.1 GCA_024699235.1 Treponema sp.
TAAAAAAAATATAAGTCCTACAATCTTACAAAACCATTCCGGAAAATATTTTACATCTTCATGAAACATTATGCTTCCTGGATCATAAATTTGATTTTCATGAACGGCAAGACCACTTATTTTTACAATTTTTTCTCCATCTCTGATATAAGAAAGTTTTCTTGCGTATGCAGCTATAACATCCATATCTTTTTCTAGAGCAACCTTTTCAAGCATAAGTTCTTCTTTTGTCTGCTCTATATCAACTGTATGAAGACTCATTATACGCTTCTGTTCATTTAACTGAGATTCTGCCCAAAGACTGTTCCTACCACAGAGGATAGATATACATACATAAAAAAGTGTTCCGACTACTGCGGCTACAAGGACTCTACATTTAATCATTGTATATTACTTCGGAAAATTCCTATTAATAAATTATAGTTAAATAATAGTATCTTTTTAATACAATTTTGCCGATATACTAGAAAAGCAAGAGTAGAAAAATTTTATGCTTTCGTTTAATATAATTTATTGAAGGGGATTTATATGAGTGACTCATCAGACACAAATACAGAACTGGATCAATACGGCGTCTGGGTAAAGACTCCTCCACACATACATCAAGAAACAGAAGAAGAAACTGAAGATTCCCTTTCTGATTTTTCATTTATCGATGAACTGCCGTCAGAACAGCAGGAATCATCTTCCCAAGAAGATGAAAACAGTATAGAAGACATCACAAATACAAATAATGATGACATTTCTTCAGATGAAACGGTATCGCTTGATGAATTCATTTCAGATGTAATTCCAGAAGAAGAAAGCGATGACGATTCCGAATCAGGTGATGACTCTGTAGACGAAATGGAAGATGGAGAAATTTCACTTGACGACTTCTTTGATTCTGAAGACTCAAGCTTCCTTAATGAAGAAACAAAAGAAGAAGATGATGATGAAGATCCTCTTGATATAGACCTAGAATTTGATGATACGCTAGATGTTGAAACCGTAGATAATACGGAAGATTCAACATTCTTTGATGAATTTGAAACTACAGACAGTAAATCTTTACCTTCGGATAGTGAAACTGAAGGCGTAGATATAGCAGATTTCTTTGGAGATGACTCATCTTCAGATTCAGATAATCCTACAGAATCTATAGATGTAAGTGAATTTGATAATATTCCAGATGATTCTGATTCTAAAGGCACAGAAAATGCAACTCCTGAAAATAACAGTACTGAAGACATCGACCTATCAGAATTTGGTCTTGATGACAGTAGCAATTCTGAATCTAACTCAGCAGACAGCGAAGAAAAAGATGAAGAAGAAATGAAGACTAACTTCGATTTAAGTGTATCAACAGATGATGATAACACTACGGAAAGCGTTGAATCAAATGCCTCTGACGCTACAGATGAAAATATATCCATTTCAATAGAACCAGAATCCGACGAGCCTTCTGAATCCAGTACAACAGCATCTGTCAGTTCATCTTCAGATGAAGATTTTGACGTTGATTCGCTTTTAGATTCTATTGAAGATGAAAATGGTGAAGAAGTTTCCCTTGCAGACACTGAAAATTCATCAGAAGAATCTCCTGTAACAAAAGAATCTGAAGAATCAGATTCGCCTAAAGATACAGTAATTAATACAGAAGAAATTCCTGATACTTTTGAAGAAGAAACATCTTCCCTTTCTGATACAGAACAGCAGGAAGAAGAAAAATTTGAAGATTCAAATACAACCACAAATGAGGATGAGGAAGATATGAATGCAACAAATGAACTTTTGAAACAAATTGCCGGTGAATTATTAACTCTGAAACAAGAAATTAGTGGACTAAAATCTGAAGTTGAAACTATAAAGAATGCGAAAAATAATCTTGAGGAAGACGAGGTTATAATTCCAACACAAGACAATGAAGAAAATAAAAAGTCCTCATTCCTCGATGAAGCTGATAATGTTGCACTTTCAGAAAATGAACTTGGAAATATTTTTGCCTCAGCAGAAGTCTCTGAAGAAACAAATTTCGAACCTGAAGAAACAGAAACTGCGGAATCTGTTATAGAAGTACCTAATACAGATGACAATTCCGCATCAGAAGAACCTGTTATAAGCGAAGAGGAACCTGCAGTTTCTGAAGGAATCGCTACAGAAGATTCAACAGGAACTGAAGAGACTGCATTTGTCGAGCCTGTTGCTGAAGAATCAGAACCTACAGAGGAATTTGCAGCAGAAGAACCTGAAGTTTCTGAACAATCAGATGATGAGTCTGTATTTGATGAATCTGCATCTGTCGAGCCTGTTGCTGAAGAAGCAGAACCTACAGAGGAATTTGCAGCAGAGGAACCTGAAATCTCTAGAGATACAATTGCTGAAGATGAAGATTCAACTGGAACTGAAGAGACTTCATTTGACGAACCTGTTGCAGAAGAAGCAGAACCTACAGAAGAATTTGCAGCAGAGGAATCTGAAGTTTCTGAACAATCAGATGATGAGTCTGTATTTGAAGAATCTGCATCTTCAGAAGATTTTTCCGCAGAAGAAACCGATGTCGATGAAGCATTATTTGGAGAACCTTCAGTTATAGAAGAAGATGTTGAAGAAATCGATACTGAAAATGATGAAGAAAGCCTAGAAGAAGAAATTGACATACCGGTTTCAACTTCTTCAGAAGAAACACAATCATCATTCCTTGATGAAGCAGATGATGTTGCACTTTCTGAAAATGAACTTGGAAATATTTTTGCCTCAGCAGAAATTGCTTCTGAATCAGAAGGTTCTGATATTGACGAAAAAAGTTCAGATGAAGAAACTAATGATGAAAATGTTTCTGAAGAAGAACTGGAAGATACTATTTTTGGAGATGACAATGTAACTGATGGAATTGATGATGTAGCAGAAGAAATAACTTCTGAAGAACAAAATCAAGAAGATACAGAAGAACTCCCTCTTTCTGACGAAATTGAAATTCCTGTTGCTGAAGAGGATACAAAATCATCATTCCTTGATGAGGCAGATGATGTAGCCCTTTCTGAAAATGAACTGGGAAATATATTCGCTTCTGCTGAAGTCACTACAGAAGAATCTGCTGAAGAGGATGATTCTAATGAAGAACCTGAAAAAATAGAATCTGTAGACAATATTTCAAGAAACCTCACAGAAGAAGACGAAGAGCTTGAAGAACTTCAAAATCCTATTACTGTAAGTGATATCCTTGAGAATTCATCTGAAGTTGAAATAGATGAGGAAGACTCTCCATTAACGGAAGATAATCTAGAATATCTTAATGGAGATATAACAGATTCAGAAGAAGAAGAACTTGAACAGGGAATAAATGATGAACCTGTTCAAGTATTTAATAATTCTTGGGAACAGGTGGAGAAAGAAAATAACATTGAAGAAACCGAAAATGTTCCTGAAGAAGATTCTCCTGAAATTCCTGAAACAATGAAAGAAGAAATAAAGACAGTCCTTTCTTATGTGGATCAATTACTTGAAAGCCTTCCAGAAGAAAAGATTGCAGAATTCGCAAAATCAGATGAATTCAATACATACAAGAAATTGTTCAAGGATCTTGGTTTGGCTTAATGAGTATTACATTTACAAAATCTGCAAACGGTGAAGCGACTTGTTCATACAATTCAATCAGACTTCATTCTGCCTATAATCCAAGTCGTGAAGCCGAGCGTTTTGTACAAAATGTAAACTGTGATTTCAATCCAAAATACATTTTATTAACCGGTGCAGCACTTTCATACTGTGCCGGTTATTTTAAGAAATATTTTCCATCTGCAATTCTTTGCGCAATCCAATTCTCTGAAGATTTCAAGCCTGCCGAAAAGTTATGGAATAAGACTTTTTATACAACACAAAATGAAATACCTCTATCTGAACAGATATATTCGTATATGGGAGAAGAAGGCGTTGTTTCCTGTTTTTTTACAGCCTGGCAACCTTCTGAAAAAGCTTTTCCAAAAGAAAATGAATATGCATGGAAGCAGATAAAAAATGCTGTAATAAAAAGCAGAAATGTTCTGGCAACAAGAAGTTTTTTTGCAAAAAGATGGGTACGCAATGCAATGAGGTTCTGTATGTTTTTAAAAAGAACCTGCATATTAAAAAAAGGTTCCTCTCCTATAGTAATTTGTGCAAGCGGACCAAGTCTAAAGACATCACTCCCCTATTTATCAAAATACAGAGACAGATTTTTTCTCATTGCAGTATCTTCAGCATTATATCCACTAGTTAATAACAGCATTATACCAGATCTCTGCATATCTACAGACGGAGGTTACTGGGCAAAGCATCATTTATCCCATGCACTTGTAAACAATTATGACATTCCTATTGCACTCTCACCAGAATCAGCATGCTATGCACAGATAATGCATGAACACAAAATTATGCCTTTAAGTTATGGAGATGGAATATCAGAGACCTTTATGCATGATTTCAAGATACCTTCAATGCCGGCTTACAGAAATGGAACTGTAAGCGGCACTGCAGCACAGTTTGCTCTTTCAGTAACAGATGGAAATATATTTTTTTGCGGTTTAGATTTAGCTCCTGCAAATGGATATCCCCATACACAACCTAATGAACTTGAAGTTTTCAATAAGACTTCAGATAATAGAATCAAAAATCTAGAAACAAGAATATATCCGTCAAGCAGACCATCTTCTGCTCTTAATATATACAAATCATGGTTTTCATCCAGTAATTTTGACAAAAGGCTTTTCAGGTTAAGCGATAACTTTCGATTTAATAATTCACTAGGTAAAATCCAAGATGTAGACTGGAATTTTTTTGAAATGAATACTCATGATGCATCAAAATTAAAACCTGAATTCTATTCCTCCGAAAATAATATAGGTTATAAAGAAAGCTATACAAAGATAAAGTATATTGTTGAGTCAAACATACATAATAAAAATTGGATACGTGAGGCGGTACCTGCAGATTACATTGTTTATGAAAGATGTGCAGGTATGGATTCAGAATCCGAAGCTGCAAAAAAAGTACATTCTGACATGCAGACTTTTTACAAGGATATTATGAGGACATTTTCTAAGGAACGTCAATCTTGATATACAAAGAAACTATATTATCAAAAAATAATCTTCCCCTGCCAGTCTTTAATACTGGTAAACCCATGCACTCAAAATATAATCCATCTCAAGAAATGCCAGTCCTACCTGCAGAAAACGGAAATGTTCCTGCAGAAGGATTTTTCTTAGTAATCGGTATAGGGGCTGGATATCATATAAAAAATCTTTTAAATAACCTTACAAAATATTGCATTGTAGCAGTTGAAGCTGATAAAGAAAGTCTTGGTTACTGCAGAAATTTTCCCATAGTAAAGGAAATTTCTGAGAATAAAAACATAATTTTATGTTCTAAGGAAAATCTACCTTTAATTTTATTGCAAAATTACATTCCCAGTAAATACGGTAATTTTTATACGTTTTCCCAACGTGCATGGCAAAATGAAAATCCTGCTGAATACAATAAAATTGAGACTATCGTAAAAGAAACACTGAAAAATATATCAAATGATTTTTCGGTACAAGCTCATTTTGGAAAAATATGGCAACGTAACATCATAATAAATTTAAAGGATTTTAAGAAAAATCCATCTCTAAAATTAAATACAAAACTTACAGCAGCTATTATTGCTGCAGGTCCCACTCTCGATTATTCAATAGAAAAATTAAAGCAAAATAGAACTTCATATTATATAATAACTACTGATACAGCCTACAGTACGCTTATAAAATATGGAATTGCACCAGACTTAGTCGTATCAGTTGACGCACAACAAGTTTCTGTAACACATTTCTATGATTGTCCTATTAATAACGGATCTAATGACAAGACATATTTTATTTTTGATATATGTACAAATCCTGCAATTCCATCGTATGTCCGTAATAAAGGATATCCAGTATTTTTCTTCCATAGCGGGCATCCACTTTCTCAACTTGCATCAGAATATGCCGCACTTCCTTACGTTGAGACTGGTGCAGGAACTGTAACAATTGCATGCTGTGATACAGCAAGACTCGCTGGATTTAAGAAAATTGAACTTTTTGGAGCTGATTTTGCATACAGTCACGGCAAGCCCTACACAAAAGGAACATATCTTGAAACCCAGTTTATGACATCTGCAACAAGAATAATTCCTCAAGAAATGAAATTCACAGCGTTAATGTATAGGACTCCTTTGCAAAAAAAGGAAAATTCATCAGAAGAAAGGGCTTTTGTAAGCGATGTCTTACAACGATATGAAAAAACTCTTTTTTACTGGGCTGAAAAACATGGGTATAAAAAAAATTTAAATTTGATGGAATGTAAATCACAGCCTCAAACAACACAACTATCAGAGTCTAGGGACTTTAACTTCAAAAGTTTTATAGAAAAATGGATAAACGGTTTAAGCAGCAAGAAATATGAAGAAACGCTCTTGCCTTATATAGCCTTTTTGCAATCTAAGAAATGCAAGAATATAAGTATTTTCGAGCTCTATAACCTTGCATACAAGAATGCAATTCGTTACAATAAATGGATATGAAGAATAAAAAGACATCAATAGCAGGATTTATTTTTGCATTTATATATGGACTTACAATAGCAGGATTTTTATTTTCCCTTAAACAGGAAATTGACAAGGGAAATGAAACGGCACAGGACAGGTTTGCAATTCTTACAAGAGAAACAAGTCAAAATTTGAACGTAAATGAAATTGGTACAGAAGCCTTTTATGACAGTTTTTTAGAATCATTAGGAAACCTTTCTGACATAGCAGGAGTACAATTAAAATACAATAACAGTCTGATTTTTTCATATCCAGCAGACATTGCAAATGGTATAATTACAAGATCGAAGCATGCAAAATTAAGCAGTACAAACATTAACACAAAAGATAATGAAATGCTCACCCTCAGTGCTGCAATATATAAACTTAAGCCGACAGTTTTTCAAAGGAACTTGAAAATCACATTTGTCATTATCCTTGCAGCGACTCTCATTTGCCTTTCCTATATCATTTATCTTTCACTATATGATTCAAGCAAGAAAGAAAAGACTTCATCTAAAAAAGTTGATGATAAAGAAGACGAAGAATATGACGACGATTATGATGAAGAAGACGAAGAATACGATGACGATTATGATGAAGAGGATGATTTTCTTGATGATGACAATGAAGAAATTAACCATGATGAAGAAATAAAAAAAGATAATGAACTTAATGAAGTTGCTGAAGATGAAAAAACAGAAAATGAAACATATATTATTGAAGAACAGGAATCAAATGAAAATCCAGAGCAGCAAGAATCATCAGTAAAAGAATCTCTTAAAAACAATCTTTCGGAAGAAGATAATGATAGTGAACTCTTTGAAGATGAAGATGACATAAATTTGGAAGAAGATGATTTAACGTTAGGTGATGATGACATATCTTTAGATGAGGATGAAGAATTATTTACAGATGAAGATAATAAAGCAGACGAAAATATAGAGAATGAAGAACAAAATGAATCTGATGACGAAAATCCATATACAAAAATACAAATTTCACCAGCAGAATATTCTGCATTACAAGAAGCAATAGATGAAACTCAAGCAGAATTAGAAGCAGAAACTAATTTTGAAGAAAAAGAAGATAGCGACTTATTCAAAGATTTTGATGAAGAATCTGAAGAATTAGAAAAGTCTAAAAATCAAGATGACCTTGAAAAATCAGAAGATTATAAAAATCAAGATGATTCAAAAAATTCTGAACAAACACAATTGACAAGCATGCACCCAAAAGGTTTGTTTTCTGAAAAGACAGGATTTGGATGGGAAGCCTACATGATTACTCGCTTAGACAGCGAATTGCTCAGGGCAGCTTCAAGTGAACAGGATTTATCACTTTTTACAATAAGAATTCAGGACTTGACATGGTTTACAGATGAAGGAAAAGAAATTGCTGACTTCATCAAGACAGTTGTAAACTTTCCAGATCTTATATTTGAATATGAAACTGATGGATGTACAGCAATACTACCAAATACACACATTGATCAGTCATTGAAGACTGCTGATGACTTATATACAGGCATAACAGAAATTTTGCAGCAATATGGAAATTCTAATAAAATTGGAATCGGAATATCTGCAAAATCACTCAGAATGATTTCTGGAGAGCGACTTGCGAATGAATCCCAAGAAGCATTAAGGCATGCCTTTCAAGATGAGACATCTCCAATCGTAGCATTCAAAGTTAATCCGCAGAAGTATCGGAATTACCTTGCTGCTCAAGCAGAAGATTCTCAAGAGTCTTGATTTCATCCTTATTGCGTGGAAATGAACTCTTAAAATCATTAAAAGCATTTGTCGCTTCATAAATTTTTCCGTTCTGCAAAAGGATTTTTATATATTTATAGCAAAAATCAGAATTAAAGGGATTTTCTAAAACAAGAGATTCATATAATTCTTCTGCTTGATCAGGTTTACCGTCATTTGCATATACATATCCTAATGAATCTTTTATATATGAATTATTCGGATCTTTTATAAGAATTGAAGAAAATACTTCCTCTGCCCTTTTCCACTCACCCATCAAAGCATAACAACGTCCAATCTTGTAATATGCAGAATCATACAGCTTATCATATTGCATTGATTTTTCATAACAAGAAATTGCAGATTTATATTTTTTATTTGATTCATATTCCTTACCTGCAGAAAAAGCTTCAATAGCTTCATTTTGCATAATGACAGTTTCTTCACCTGCAGGGACAAGCCGACCGGAACTTATACAAGAATTATAGAAAAATAAATTAAGAGAAAAAAAACTCAAAGATACACAATAAATAAGACCTTTATGTAATTTCATTGCATTCTAAAATCTTATAAAGAACCTAGAACAGTCTGCTCAATCTTACGTAATTGAGAACGGTAAAGTCCAGCAATATTAGAACCATAATCTGCAATCAGCTGTATAATATTGCGAGGCATCTCATTGCTATCCTGTCCATTTAAACGATCTCCAGCATCACCAAGTCCTGGCATTATGTAAGCCTTTGAATTCAAAACAGGATCCATCCATAATGTATAGCAAGTACAATTTTCAAGTGCACGGGTAACACGAAGACTACCCTTTAATGCAGAAATTACATTAAAGAACTTTATGCTTTTTGGTTTAACGCCTTGAGCCTGCAGATATTTTACAACTGTTACCAAAGAACCTCCTGTCGCATTCATTGGATCTGCAAAAATCAAATCTTTTCCATTTAAATCTTCAAAATTAAAATAGGATTTCTTTAAATTTAGAATATACTGCATATCAGTTTCCTGACGAGAATCATCTCTATTTATCTTAAACAAAGCAAATGGAGTAACATAATCATTAGAAGAATACTCTTCTATTTCTTTAGACATAATCATGCTTGGCAATAAAGCACCACGCAACATTACGCACATTACAGAATTTCCTATCTTATCATCAATATCAGGAATCTTATGAACAGCATAATTCTGAACAGGACTTGTAACTGGAGTTTTTACTATTATATGATTTTTTTTATCAGAATGTTCATCAGTATATGCAAGACGAAAAAGCATTTCATAAGCTCTCTGACTGTAATACATGAATTCAGCGTGATCAGTTTTTATATCGCGCAATTTTGAAATAACCCGGCTAGCTTCTGCATGGGCTCCTTCTTCTGTAACAAAAGAATAAACTTTTATATTAGGATGCTTAGCGCAGATTTCCTGCATTTTATGACCCATTTCATCAAAACTTCTTACAATACAATCTTTATTAACGGGATCAAAATGTTTTAACGTTTCTTTATACATATTTTCAAGATCAAGCAAATCATCCTGATCCTCTTTTGTCAAATATCCATCTAAATCTTCAGCTTTTAAAACTACCTTTTCCTGAAAGTTTTCCATATCTACCTAGCCTCCTCTATAACTTCATCGCCCTGTACTCTATAATGTTTTCCTGTGATAGGATCACGCGTAAATAAATTTACAACCTGGGCTTGAGAAACATCGATTCCAGAAATTCTTAACATATTTTTCTCTGGCTGCGTTAAAGATACATCCATTAATCCAAAAGCAAGCTTTATGGAAGACTTTAAGGAATCAACAGATTCTTCATCCTTAACATGAATATTTATTGTCATTGAATAGTTTTCATCTTTTACTTGTATAATTCTTCCATAACTATAATCAGTATCAGATGTAATAGAAGCTCCTATTAAAGTTCTTAAATACTGCCCAGGACGAGTTATATAAAATAAGATATCATCACTCTCTTGAGAAATCCATTTGTTATACATTGTGTCTTCAGGTTCTGGACGGATTGCGTACTTTTCCATGACAGGAGATAAATCCTGTGCAATTCCAAAAATTTGCTGGGTAAAAAAACACAAGTCATACAAACACTCATCATGGGAATAATATGTAAATTCATTTGGATAACGAAGTTTCAGAGCTTTTTCATTAGAAACTGCCTTATATTCAGTCTGAATCCATCCGCTCTTTTTTGTAAAAGTTGTTTTTACTCCTATTGTAGGGATGTAACCGCTGGCAACGGCTTCTAATCTAGAACGATCACTTACAGTACCAAGACCAAAATACAAACCATCAATTCGCTTTGCAATAAGCTTTGCATCTGCTTCTGCAAGATTTTCTATTTCTTCCATTAGAAGAGCAACTGTTAAATCTTTATGCTTGCCTGCCGGAATAAAAGTGTAAATACTAAAATCATTACCAAGAAGAGCTAGAGGATCTACCTCCTCTAGTTCCAATGGAACATATACAGGTTCTTCCACTTCTTCTGCTTTAGGTTCCTCCTGAACATGAGAAGACTTAGGAACCGTCTTACATCCCAAAAATAGACTCACTATAAAAATGGCAGCAGAAAAAACTACCAGCCTTAATGTTAAACCACACACTGTCATACCTGCTGCCATTTTATTCATATAAACTCCTTATTATGCTTTTGCAACTTTAATTGACCATGATAAGGCATCTGCTTCTATCACAGTACCGCCTTCAAGACTGTCTTTCCATTCTATGGAAACGCTCAAAGTCTCATTGGCAATAAAAGTCTTAAACATATCATAAGCCCCCTTCAGTTCAGCACTGCCGCTAACCAAAAGGTTAATGCGATCAGTAACTTCAAAGCCACTTTCCTTTCGCAAGTTCTGAATGCCACGAACCAAATCACGGGCATATCCTTCCTTACTTAATTCATCTGTAATCTTTGTATCCAGACCTACAGTAAGAGTACCGTCATTAATAACCTTTAAGTCATCTTTTTCGATGCGGTCAACGATAACATTCTCTGCTGTCAAATCAACGCTTTGACCTTCTATAGAAATTGAAAGAGCCTTTCCATCAAGGATAGCTGCAATCTGGTCGCCAGAAAGTTTTTCTATTTCTCCGGCAGCAACCTTCATGCTTTTACCAAGCTGCTTGCCTAGTACTCGGAAATTAGCCTTTGCCTTATACTCAACAAGTTCATCTTCCCTTTCATGGAAAATAACCTTCTTTACATTCAATTCTTCTGCTATAGTATCTTCCATATCAGCAAGAACTTTCTTTTCTTCAATGTCGCGAGTAACAAGGGCAACTGAATCAAGAGGCTGCCTATTCTTGATATTAAACTGGTTTCTGAGGGAACGTCCCATAGATACAGCCTTTTGAACGCTTGCCATCTGGAATTCAAGTTTTTCATCACGGAACTTTTCATTGTATACAGGATAATCTACTAGATGAACGGAAGCCTTATCCTGATCTGTCTTTAAGTTCTGCCACATTTCTTCTGTAATAAAAGGAATGAAGGGAGCTGCAACCATAGCAAATGTACGCAATGCATAATACAAAGCTCCATAAGCTTCCATTTTATCATTATCATTTCCACTCTTCCAGAAACGGCGGCGGTTACGGCGAATATACCAGTTATTAATCTGATCAATAAAAGCAAGCATAGGATCTATGGCTGAACTAAGGTCATAGTCATCAAGAGCAGCCGTTACATCCTTTATCATCTGCTGAGAAACAGAAAGGATCCATCTATCCAAAGGATTTACAGGAAGTTTATTATCAAATTCATGGCCAGTACACATTACTCCGTCAATATTTGCATACTGGACAAAGAAACTGTAACTGTTCCACAAAGGAAGTATGATGCTCTTAATGATATCTCGAACACCCTCATCGCTGTACTTAAGGTCATCAGCCTTTACAACTGCAGAATGCATAAGGAACAAACGAAGGGCATCTGCCCCGTACATATTTATTACATCAACAGGATCTGTATAGTTACGGAGGCTTTTTGACATCTTGCGTCCATCAGAAGCAAGGACAAGTCCGTTTACAATACAGTTTTCAAATGCAGGCTTGTCAAATAAGTGGGCAGCAAGTATTGTCAGCGTGTAGAACCATCCTCGAGTCTGATCAAGACCTTCTGAAATAAAGTTTGCAGGGAAATGCTTTTCAAAGTAATCCTTGTTTTCAAAAGGATAATGCTGCTGGGCATAAGGCATTGAGCCTGACTCAAACCAACAGTCAAAAACCTCTGGAATACGGCGCATAGTTCCCTTTCCACACTTAGGACACTTAAATGTAATTTTATCTACAAACTGCTTATGAAGGTCTTCAGGATAAACGCCGCTCAACTCCTTTAATTCCTGACGGCTGCCAACACAAATTGCATGCTTACATTCAGGATCATCGCACTTCCATATTGGTATAGGATTTCCCCAGTAACGGTTTCGGCTTACAGCCCAGTCACGGCTTCCGGCAAGCCATTTACCAAATCGACCTTCCTTAATGTGAGCAGGCTGCCATTTAATCTTACTGTTTGCATTCAACAGCCTGTCATGATAATCTGCAACCTTTACAAACCAAGAACCAATGCCTCGATAAATAAGAGGAGACCCACAGCGCCAGCAGTGAGGATATGTATGCAATACTTGAGCTTTCTTTATAAGCTTTCCTTCATTCTTTAAACGCTCAATTATTGCCTTGTCTGCATCTTTTACAAAGATACCTGCATATTCAGGGACTTCTTTCGTAAACTTACATTCTGCATCAATAGGCTGAACATTAGGAACTCCGCTTCCACGGAAAATCTTATTGTCTTCTTCACCAAAAGAAGGAGCTATATGAACAATGCCAGTACCGTCTTCTGTAGTAACATAATCAGCATTGAACATTCGGAATGCACCTTTTTCGCATTTCTGCTTTGAAATTTCAGAACATTTAGCAGCATCTTTTAATTCTGAAAAATAAGGGAACAAGGGTTCATACTCAGCATCTATAAAATCACGTCCTTTTGCCTTATAAATAATCTCATATTCGGATTCGTCCTTGTAATATGCACTGATGCGGGCCTCAGCAAAGATATAATAATCTCCAGAAGCCTTGTCTAAAAGCTTTACATAGTCAATGTCCGGTCCCATACAAAGACCAAGATTTGAAGGCAATGTCCAAGGAGTTGTAGTCCATGCCATAAAATAAGTCTTGCCATCAGCCATGTCAGGATCTTTTACGCCAGCAGGGGCCTTTGTAACCTTAAAGCGAACAGTAACTGTCTGGTCGTTTACATCTTTATACCCCTGAGCAAGCTCGTGAGTAGAAAGAACAGTAGCGCATCTAGGACAGTATGGCAGTATGTACTGGCCTTCATAAATAAGATTTTTATCCCACAAAGCCTTTGCAACCCACCAGATGGACTCCATATAATCAGCATTCATGGTTTTATAGTCATTGTCAAAATCAACCCAACGCCCCATGCGAGTGATGGTACTGCGCCATTCAGCTGTATATTTTAATACAGATGCCTTACATTTATCGTTAAAATTAGCAACACCATATTCTTCAATCTCATGCTTAGAGTTTATGCCAAGTTCCTTTTCAATAAGATTTTCAACAGGCAAACCGTGGCAGTCCCATCCAAAGCGGCGCTCAACTTTCTTACCCTTCATCGTCTGATATCGCGGTATAATGTCTTTTATTGTAGATGGAATAAAGTGACCAAAGTGAGGAAGACCTGTTGCAAATGGAGGACCGTCAAAGAATACATACTCCTCAGAACCTTCTCTCTGTGAAATTGATTTTTTAAAAGTGTCGTTTTCCTTCCAATACTGAAGGACTTCTTCTTCCTGCTTAGGAAAGTTTGCTTTCGGATCTACCGGCTTATACATGTTGTGAAAACCTCTACGTTCCATTAAAATATTATGATAAACCAATATATCATAAATAGTTTCTTTGTTCTATAGTCATTAGTTTCAGAACATTGACTAATCTTTGATACAATCTTAACTCTACCGACCTTTTTAGATAAAAAACACCAATCACCTTTCTCTCTTGATTAGAATAAGGCAACTCATTATTATAGAATGTAATCATTTTAGTTATATGACGAATTATATAAGAAAATTAAAGGTTAAGAATTCTTTGCTCCATCAGCATATAGCAGAAATAAGCAAGTTAAATTTTACAATATTAAAAATCCTGTCTTTATTTTCTATTTTGCTTGATATCATTATGAGCATAGTTTCGTTTATACCAAATACGATTCTATATAAGTCAAATTTTCGAATACTTTTCCTTATTTCAATTCTTGTAGTATTTATTATCAGTATAATAATACAACAGGGAAAAGACTTTATAAAACGACATTCCGCCGGGTTTCTGTACGCAAAAATATTTATAATCCAAATTTTCTTTCTTATCCTAGAAAAAGTAATAGCTGAAAACAGCGGACAGAAAGTTCCATATACGTTAATAACGGGATTCCTTCTCATTCAGCCGCTTATAACAATCGACAGAAATGTACACAAAATAATATGTTCAATCATAACGTGTACACTATGCATAATAATATCCTTTCTTACAAAGCCCACCGTTACAGCAATAAACGATTTCATTAACTGCGTAATTTTTACAGGAATAGGACTTGCAATTGGAATAACCATGCAGGCTTACATAATTGACTATATAGACATGCTGCTAAAGAAAAAAGAAGAAGATGTTCAGGTAGCAAAAAAAGCAAGTAAGGCAAAATCAGAATTTCTTGCACTTGTAAGCCATGAACTCAGGACTCCTCTAAATACAGTTTCTGGCTTTAACGAAATGATCCTAAGGGAACTTACTCAAAAAGAACATGAACCAAATTCAAAAGAAATCCTTGACTATTCAAATAAGATAAAAACTTCATGCAAAACACTAACTTATATAATAAGCGATATACTAGACTCCTCAAAAATTAATTCTGGAGAATTATCCTTAATTTCTGTCGAATATAAGCTCGACACAATAATAAATGACCTTCTTAACATGATTGTTCCTTCAGCAAATGAAAAAGGACTGAAATTTAACATAAATATAAAAGAAGACACTCCTAACTGCCTTGCAGGCGATGACATGAGACTAAAGCAGTGCTTAATGAATCTGCTTGTAAATGCCATAAAGTACACTAACGAAGGTGAAATATCACTTGGCATAGACTGGAAGCCTTCTAAATCTGATAAAAAGGATGTACTGCTTACATTCTCTGTTTCTGATACAGGAACTGGAATAAAACATGAAGACATAACAAAAATTACATCGCCTTTCGAACGGCTTGATGAAATGAAAAAACGGGGCATAGACGGTACAGGACTTGGACTTTCAATAGTTGAAGGCATTCTGAAAAAGATGGGCAGCCAGCTCAATATAAAGAGCGAGTACGGAATAGGTTCTTGTTTTTTCTTCACAATAAGCCAGCCGGTTATAAAAGACATTCCTATAGGAAAGTACAATGTCGAGTCAAGGCTGTCAGAACAAGGAGAACCATCTATATATAGAAGCTTCATTGCACCAAAGGCAAGGATTCTTGTCGTAGATGACATGCAGATGAACCTTGCATTAATATGTGCACTGCTAAAATGTACGCAAATGCAGATTGATACAGCAGCAAGCGGTAAGAAGGCTCTGGAACTTATAAATTTATATCACTACAACGTAGTTTTTATTGACCATCTTATGCCTGTAATGGATGGAATAGAAACACTCCATGCAATAAGAATTATGAATATTTCAAATTACGCAGATACAAAGTACATATGCCTTACTGCAAACGCTGCAAAGGATTCAAAGCAATTATACCTAAACGAAGGATTTGACGATTACATTTCAAAGCCCGTAGACTGTGAAGAACTAGAAAGCCTTCTAATACGAAACCTTCCTCCAGAACTTGTGACCCTTATAGATTCAAAAACAGAATATAAAGAAAATGAATTTCTTTTAAAATATAAAAGCATTAAGGGAATTAATTATAATGCTGCCATAAAATACTGTAAGACTGCAGAAATTCTAGAATCAAACGTAAGAATCTTCTGTGAAGAAATTAACAGTCGAATGGAATTAATAAAAGATTATCTTGCAAAAGAAGACATGAAAAACTACACTATAACAGTACATGCACTAAAAACAGCACTTAAGCTAATAGGCCTTACAGAACTTTCAGATAAAGCTGCATATCTAGAACAGTGCGGAACAAATAATGACAAGGTATCTGCAAAAGAGAATACTGAATCATTTCTGTCGCAGCTCAGCCAGAAAGCAGACATTCTAAAGCAGACAGGGTTCAGAAAGGAAAAGGAGCTGCCTCCCATTTCTGAAGAAGATTATAAGGAAGCCATGGATTCTCTAAAAGAATGTGCTATAGCAGAAGATTTCAAGAGTGCTGAACGCATTGTAAAAATGATGGCAGAATACAAGCTGCCTGACAAAGATTCTGAAATGCTAAGCTGTCTGAATCAAGCAATAAGAAATAAAAATGCAGAGTTTTTCAAGAAACTTACGGAAGAAGGAGTTATACAGTGAAAAAAGAGGTTGCCTTTATTTGCGACAATGCAAGGAATTTTCTGGTTCGCAGCATGCTAGACGAGTTAAAAGAAGCAGAATGGACTGCAGAAATATATTCAACATCAATGAGTAATTATGACTTTACTAAGACAAGCTATAAACTGTTTATTATATATATAGATGATTTTAACAAAGACACAGAAAAAATGCTTTCTTCTATGCAGAAAATGGTAATGAACGACAAAAGCAACACGAAGCAACTTTACATAGTAGGAACAGAAGAAGACATAAAGCAGGCCTATAAGTTCATAGACCTTACTTTAGTAGCACATGCATTCAAGCGCCCTGTAAACGTTGACAGCATAATCAGGGAACTAAACATAAACATAACAAATCCTGCTTCAGATATAGACAGCAAAAGCATTGAAAGTATAAAAGCGAAGCTCCGTAATGAAAATAAAAAGACCATAATGATTGTAGATGATGATGATATTTATTTGAGGACAATTGAAAACTGGTTCATAAGTGACTATAATGTATACACGACAGCCTCTGCAACAAGTGCACTTTCAATGGTTAAGAGCATTCCGTTTGACCTTATACTACTCGACTATGAAATGCCAGTCCTTTCAGGCCTTGATTTCCTTCGCATAATAAGAAGCGAGGAAAAAACAAAAAACATTCCTGTCATCTTTCTTACTGCAAAAGACGACAAAAATGTCGTTCTTGAAATATTAAAAGACAAGCCGACAGGATACTTGCTAAAAACAACTGCTCCTATCACATTAAAATACAATATAAAGCAATTCTTTGAAGGAAAACCTATCTGGTGGAAATCCGAGGATGAAGTTTGATAATGAATATTCCTGAATACATAAAACCCGGAAATACAATAGGAATAACAGCTCCTTCATTTGGAGCAACAACAGAACCATACATATCTCGTTTTAATGAAGCCATAAGGATATTTAAACAGAGAGGCTACAATATAAAAATTGGGGCTACATGCAGCATGTCAGACGGATTAGGCATAAGCACAAATCCTAAGGCAGCAGCAAAAGAACTTACAGGTTTTTACCTTGACAGCACAGTTGACGCAATAATCTCCTGCGGAGGCGGCGAGCTAATGTGTGAAACAATGAGCTATGTAGACTTTGACGCAATCAGCAATGCAAACCCCAAATGGTTCATGGGCTATTCTGACAATACAAATTTTATTCTGCCGCTTGTAACAAAATGTAATACTGCTGCAATTTATGGACATTGCATAACAGGATTCGGAAAGTCTTGGGAACAATGCGAAATTGATACCATAAACCTTCTTGAGGGAAAAAATCTTACAGTTTCTGGATATCAGAAATTTCAGTCACCTGATAAAGGAACTGAAGCAAAGGAAGAAAATCCTATATCTGCATACATTCTGGATCAAAATAAAGAACTTATATGCAATATTCCAGATAAGCTTACAGGCTGCCAGTACATACAGGCAAAAGGAACTCTTATAGGAGGATGCCTAGACGTACTGTCAAATCTTACAGGAACTAAATTTGATAATGTAAATCATTTTAACAAGCATATTGATGGGGCAATATGGGTACTTGAAGCCTGTGATTTCAATCCTATGGACATAAGGCGCGCCATCTGGCATCTTGATGAATGCGGATGGTTTGAAAAAGCAAAAGCATTCATCATAGGACGCCCGCTTGCAGCATGGAAGCAAGAGTTTATGGGAGTAAACCAGTACAATGCCGTAACAGACATACTTTCAAAATATAATGTTCCTATTATAATGGATGCCGATGTAGGACATATTGCCCCTGCAATGCCTCTTGTTATGGGAAGCCCTGCACAGATTGAAGTAAAAGACGGAAACATAGAAATCGACTTTACACATTAGCAAGAAATGACTCTCAATTCTTTACTAGAATTGAAGCTGAATTCTAAGTTACTGTAAGACTATGTTATTTACTAGAATCAGGCCTGCATTCTAATCTAGAATGAATGCCATGCATTAGCATACATATAAAATTAAAGGCAATAAATCATATCCTCACAAGCTTAGCAATATAATGCCTCGTCTTTCCGAATAGCAGAGGATTAAGCCACATAATAAAAATAACGGTTTTAAGGATGAAGATAGCAAGCCTTTTTTTTCCGTTAAATTTCCTGTGATACATGCATGAAGAAAGCTGAGTATTTATCTTAGAAACACTTCTGTAAAACTGCATGACAGAACGGCTTTTATCAGACTTGCCCTTAAGGTGCTGAATTTCAGGACCATCTATAACAAGCCTTTTTTTTCCAGAAAGTTCCATAGTCTTTTGCAGGTCGGAATCTTCCCAGTAAAGGAAATAACGCTCATCAAAACGTGCAAAACTGTCGTTACGGACAAAGAGATCAGCTCCTGTAACAAACCCTACCTCACCAATATGCTTAGGTTTTATATCGTCAGGAGACTTACCAAGATGAGTCTTATTCAGAAATGGGATAGAATTCTTTATGGAACGCAGCAAATCCTTCGAATTATGACGTATATCCACCCATATATTTTCCTGCAGATTTCCATAAGAATGGATAATCTGGCAATCTTCATTCAGTAAATTTGAACCTAGGGCACCTATGCCATCCTTATCTTTTGAATTTTCCCAGTAATCAAAGAATATCTTTACGGCATTATTAAGTACTACAGTATCAGAATTAAGATAGAACACATATTTGCCTTTCGCCCTATCAAGAGCCTTATTATTTGCGGTTCCAAATCCTAGGTTTTTCTTGTTATCAATAACAATGACAGATGGAAAATCTTTTTTTACCATATCTAGAGAACCGTCTGTAGAAGCATTGTCAGACACAAAAACTTCAAATTCTATATCTTTTGTATGCTCAAACAGAGAGGACAGGCAGTTATGCAATAAATCCTTTGTATTATAATTAACTATAATTATGGAAACATCAACCATATAAACATTGTAGCAATAACAGGACTTTTATGCTATAGTAGCATACTATGAGACTTTTATACGACTTAACGGCTACTCAGCCTTCCCCAGAAAGTAAATTTCATGGCGGAGGGGCATATGGAGAAGTCGTATTCTTTAAAATGCTGGAATATCTTGATAAGTTTCAGATGTACTGCATATACAATGCAAAAAGCTATATAAACCCAGGAATACTTAAAGCCATAGAACAATATAAGATACCTTTATTTGACATAAATGAAATCAGCGTTGAATCTGTAATAAAGGCAAATTCTATAGACCGCGCCTACTCGGCCATGCTAAACCTGAACCAGAACTGGCCTATAGATGATGTAAAAATCTACACTACCGTACATGGTCTCCGTACCATAGAAATGCCGTTTGACAAGACCATGTTATTCTATGAACATTCTATAAAACAGAAGATTAAAGACATTTTGTTTATGACATTAGCAAAAAAAATTTATCTAAAGAAAATGCATGACATAAACGGCAGGATTGTAAGGGACAAGCGAATAAAAACAATTACAATATCTAATCATTCACTTGCAGCAATCCGTGCATTTTATCCGGAAACAAAGGAATATGATATACCTGTATTCTTAACGCCATTACCGCCCCCTCCTTCGTTCATACATACAGAACAGTATCTTAATCAAAAAGATATAAACGATTTAAATGAATCTTTAGAAAAATTAGGCATAAGTGAAAAGAAATATTTTCTATTAACCAGTGCTGCAAGGTGGATAAAAAATACTGTACGGGCAGTAAAAGCCTTTGACGAATTTTTTTCCAGTGAAAAAGAATTTTCATATAAAGTTGTAATAACAGGAGTGACGAATAAAAAAATATTCACAAAAAATCTTAAAAATCCTAACAATTTTATTTTCCTTGATTATGTAGACAGACCCTTATTGCAGGCTCTAAACAAAAAACAATACGCATTTATATATCCATCCCTAAATGAAGGATTTGGAGCACCTCCTTTGGAAGCAATGCAATATGGAATACCTGTAGCCGCATCAGGAACATCTGCCATACCAGAAACATGTGGAGATGCAGCACTGTACTTTGACCCCTATTCTGTATCCGAAATAAAAAACAGAATAATCCAGCTGCTAAATCCTAGCATATATAAAGATTTTTCTGAAAAATCAATAGGCCGATATAAATACATTGCAAAACGTCAGGAACAAGATCTGTCAGGATTAGTTGAATACATATTAAAATGATGAAAATTATTGAAGAGCATACTAAGTCAAAACATAACATTTATAAAGAGCATTAAAAATGAATTCATGCAGTCAATAAATAAAATTTCAATACTTGAAGAATACATTTCAGAATGCTAAACTGTTACTTATTTTTGTAATGTTAAGAGGTAAAAATGAAATTACTAATTATAATACCAACATATAACGAAATTGAAAACATAACAAAACTTATTCCAGAAGTATTTTCTGTAATTCCAGAAAATGCAGGCATACTTGTTGTAGACGATGGATCTCCCGATGGAACTGCAAATGCAGTAAAGGAGTTTCAAAACCAATATTCAGAACGATTAAACCTGCTTGAAAGAACTAAAAAATCAGGTCTTGCTGATGCCTACATTACAGGCTTCAAGTGGGGAATGGAAAATGGATATGACGTACTGTGCGAGATGGATGCAGATTTCTCTCATAAACCTGAGTACCTTCCTGTCATGTACGAAGCCATACAGACAAATGATGCAGTCATAGGCTCTAGAAACATAAAAGGTGGAAGCGTAGAAGGCTGGACATTTACCAGAAACCTCATTTCCAAGGGAGGCTCATTGTATTCAAGACTTGTCCTTGGTTGCCCCGTAAAAGACCTGACTGGTGGGTTTAACATGTGGCGTAAAGAAACACTGGAAAAAATAGGACTTGATTCCATAATATCAAAAGGCTATTCATTCCAGATAGAAATGAAATACAGGGCTTTTAAGGCTGGGTGTTCCATAAAGGAAATTCCTATCTGCTTTCCAGACAGAAAATTCGGACAGTCTAAGATGAGCGGCGGTATCTTCATGGAAGCATTAAAGGCAGTCTGGAGAATAAGGAATGTCGTATACAATGCTTAAAAAGATAATAAAGTTTGGTATAACAGGAGGCTTAGGAACAGTCACAAACCTTGTCTTGTTCTTTATTCTTGCAGATAAACTGGGCATAAACCAAAATGCTGTAAGTGTATTTTGTTTCTTCATAGCCTGCACTCAAAACTACATCATAAATCATATATGGACTTTTAAAGTAGAATGTGACAATACTCCAATATCCATAAAGCTTTGGACAAAATTTCTTATCGCATCTTTATTAGGGCTTTTAGTAAACATTGCAGTATTAAACATTCTTACGCATAGCTTTGCATGGCAATATAAAGTCATTCCTCAGGCTGCAGGGATTTTTTCTGGAACAATATTAAATTTCATATTTTCTAATTTTTTCGTATTTAAAATATCCAAGGAGACCACAAACAATGAACAATTGTAAAAAATTCTTTTCGTTTAGAACATTGCTTTTACTTGGCATTGCAGGGTGCCTTTTCTGCATAATACCTGCAGGAAAGTCGATTATAATAGCACTTATGGAAATGTCACTTGGAAGACCTTTGCGAGACCTTTCAAAATGGGACAGCATACTTGTCCACAGCATGATATATTTTATAACAACCATGTCTTTCATGTACTTTTTCATGTATACAAAAAAGGGCAGGCCAATAGCTTCTGACATTACAAACACAGCAAAAGATACGTTCATTACCGACAAGTCAAAACTACAGTTACTTGCAATATTCATAATGTACTTTGTGTTTTACTGGGCTTTAATACGCGCAAATTATGAATATGCAGACGACATGAGAAGAGTATACACAGGTCATAAAGCTTGGGTAGGATGGAGCCGCTATGTTTCTGAAATTCTAGCAGTATTCCTGCACACAAACTTCTACATAAATGACATTTCTCCTATTTCACAGCTATGGACTATAGCAGTTCTTACAGTAACATCTTACAGCCTTGCTTACATCGTAATGAAAGGTAACATAACAAAAACAGCCCTGACAACTTGTGCACTCATCGGATTAAATCCTTTCTATACTTCAAATTTCTCTTACAAATTTGACTGTCCGTACATGGCACTTGCAGTATTTTTCGGAGTAATGCCTTTTCTCTTTACAAAAGACAGACTCAGCTACATATTCATGTCTTTCATAGGCATGGTACTGGTATGCACATCTTATCAGGCAGCAAACAGCATTTACATAATCCTTGCAATATTTACAGCCTACCGAATGTGGTCTGAGGATAATACTTGGAAAGAAATAGGAATTTTCACAGCCATTTCAGTACTCTGTTATATAGCAGCACTTGTATTTTTCAGACTGTTCCTAATGAACACATTTGCAGGCGATGCCATTCACAGAGGAACAGGAATTGCACACGGAAGCGGAATGCTTTCCGTTGTAAAAGGAAACCTTACATCATACTTCTCATTAATGAACCGAGGTTATGGAAATATATGGATAAAGGCATTTACTGCTATTGCAATCACACTTTTCCCGTTTGCATCTTCTGTACGCACACAAAAAAATAAGGTTATTGCATTTTTGTTCTCAGCAGTTGTACTCATAGCAATGTTCCTATTGTCATTCGGAGCATACATAGTATTAGAACAAGCCCTTATATCTCCTAGGGCCATGATGGGGTTTGATGTTCTTATTGCTCTTATTGCACTCTATGATGTATATGGATTTTTGGAATGCAATACAATGAAAAAAATTTCAACAATAACAGTTATATGCCTATTCTACGGCATGGGAATATGTACTACTGTATACGGAAACTATGTATCCAAGCAGAAAGATTACGAGAAATTCAGGTTTACAATTCTGATGCAGGATTTAAGTCATATAGTAGATGCATCCCAGCATAACTCAATATATATAGGTGGTGCAGTCGGCTTTGCAGAAAAGACAAGAATGGAAAGAATAAACTATCCAGCAATGGTTGCAGGAAATCCATCTCCAGTACTGACCCATTACCTTTTAACCGACTGGAACATGGAGTTTGAAGTTCTTTCTGAAGATGATTTAGGAGAACTTGACCTTCAACCAGAGTTCAAGAAGCAGATCACAGAACTTCCTCTCATACAGGACACCTTTTACCATACGATATATGGAGAAGGCAGTCAGTACTATGTATATCTGAAAGCTCCTAAAGTAAAAGAATGGAAATAAAGTCGATTTACACTAAATTTTGTAAAACCTTTTGTACCAGACAGCAAACTCCGAAAGACCTTTTTCAAGCGGTGTTGAGGGCTTAAACCCAAAATCAGACTCCAACTCCCTTACATCGGCATAAGTTTGATACACATCACCAGGCTGCATAGGAAGAAATTCCTTTACGCCTGGTTCTTTTATGATACCTTCTTTTATAAGGCATTTTTCCAGAATTTCTACAAAGCGCAAAAGGCTTTCTGGCTTATTGTTGCCTATATTATAAATTTTGTAAGGAGCGCCATCTTCAGTTTCAGAAGGTGACTTCTGCATTACATTAACAATACCGGTTACAATATCATCAATATAGGTAAAGTCACGGTACATATCACCATTGTTATAAATCTGTATCGGTTCTTTTTTTACAAGCTTATCTGTAAACTTAAAATATGCCATGTCAGGACGCCCCATTGGTCCGTACACTGTAAAAAAACGCAATCCTGTACAAGGAATTTTATACAGCTTAGAATATGCATGGGCTATAAGTTCATCACTTTTCTTTGTTGCAGCATATAAAGAAACTGGATTATCAACCTTATCATCTGTTGAATAAGGAACTTTCTTATTGGATCCATATACACTGGATGAAGAAGCAAAAACCAGATGCTCAACAGGATTATGTCGGCAGGCTTCGATTATATTATAAAATCCGATTATATTACTCTTTATATATGCATCTGGATTTGTTATAGAATAACGCACACCAGCCTGAGCTGCAAGATTTACAACTACAGAAGGAGAATAATTCCTAAACATTTCCTGCACAGCAGCGGCATCAGAAATATCAGTCTTTACAAATACAAAACGATCTCCGTAAGATGCAAGCATAGAAAGACGTTCTTGTTTTAGAGAAACATCATAATAATCAGTAATGCAATCCAGCCCGATTACAGAAACATCGTTTATAGAGTCCA
>JAILPY010000029.1 GCA_024699235.1 Treponema sp.
GCCGACTGGGATTGTAGACTTTATTACCATAAATGCAGAAGGATTTACTTTCTGCACTAAATCAATAACAGCCTCTACTGCAGAAGTGTCAAAGAAATTCTTTTTTGTATCATAATTTGTTGGAGTTGCAATAATTACAAAATCAGCATCCTTATATGCCTCTTCTGCATTTACGGTAGCCGACAGGTTAAGCTTTCCACTTGCAAGGAAGTCTTCTATTTCCTTATCTACAATAGGGGACTTTCCGCTGTTAATTAAACCTACCTTTTCCTGAAGGATGTCAACGGCAACAACTTTATTTTTCTGCGACAAAAGGCATGCAAGGCTCAAGCCTACATAGCCTGTTCCGGCAACGGCAATTTTATTTACTTTCATATATATTAATTTCCTATAAACTCAAATACAGACGTCATATCGCCTTGCTGAACGTCTTCACCTGCAAGGTAAAAGACTTTTTCACTGCCGTCTTTTACGGCATCAGTCAACTGCATAGCAGTCTTTTCAAACTGCATGTCAATCTTTTGGCAGGAATATTCAAGCAAAAAATCTATGTTGCTTTTCCCTGCAAGGACTATCTTGGAATATCCGTTATCTTTTAAGACGCATACTTTCTTTTCTATGATGTTTCCGTATGTTTTCATCAGCGAAAAGGTTTTGCGCATGTAATTTGCAGTATTTAATGTAATCTGCCTCATTCCTTCTGCCGTAAGGGCATAGCGCACATTCTTACGGTTAATCTTGTGGATGAGGACCCAGCCTTTATCGGCAAGCTTTCCAAGCCAGGCATTGGTCATGCCTAAAGAGATTCCCTGCTTGGCTGCAATTTCACGCTGCGTTGCAGACGGATTGCTTTCCAGAGTTTCCTGCAGGGAAGATAAAAATTTCATATCGTAATCTCGGTACATTATAAAATTTTTCTGATTTAAACAAATTTATGGCAGTGGCACTAACACATGCACTGCAAAAAGACAGGTAAAAAGCATCTAAAGCGATGACTCATGCTGCATTTGCCCCGCAAACACAGGTACAATAAAAGCAGAATGAATAAAGCATATATAATTAAGAAAATAAAGTCAACTGGAAAACTGGCGTGACTTAATCCACTCATTAACAAGATACAGAGGTACATTTGTCAGCCAGTTCTGTTCCCTATAATCTGCCATGGAAAAACGGCAGGGCTTAAGACTAGGATTTGCATCATATACTGATTTCAGGCTTTTTGAACGAAGATTTTCTTCAGCCTTTACTTCAATCGGATATATTTCTTCATCCTGAATGATAAAATCAATTTCTAAGGATGAATTTTCCTTTGAATAGTAATATACTTTTTTGCCAAGTGAAATTAATTCCTGAAGGACATACTGTTCGGTAAAACTCCCCTTGTATTCTATAAATGCATTATTATTCACAAGCACATCTTTTGCGGAAACTCCGGACATTGCTCCTAAAAGCCCCAAATCTACGGAAAACAGCTTAAATGCATCAAAATCTTCATAAAATTTTAGGGGCTTTTCTATTTTTTTAACCCTCAGAACTTTATAAACAAGACCAGCATCCAAAAGCCACTGTATTGCGTTCTCAAATTCTTTTGCACGTCCGCCTTTTTTTATTGCGCTGTAAATGAATTTTTTATTTTCCTTTGCTAGTTGGGAAGGAATCGCTTCCCATACAATATTAACTTTGGGAAGGATTTCTTTTGGCACATGCTTTGAAAAATCCCTTTTGTAATCAGAAAGGATTTGGTCTTGAATGTTCCTTACAGCCTGCAAGTCTTGATTTTCACAATAATCTTTTACTACGGCAGGCATTCCGCCAACATAGTAATATTGCCTTAAGAGTTCAATAAATGTGTGGGATAAAGCAGAAAGTTCATTCCACTGACCTTGCTTCACTTGCTCTAAAAGAACATTCTTTCCAAGTGCGTTAATAAACTCTTCAAATGTCAAGGGAAATAAATTGATTTCATCAACCTTACCGACAGGGAATCCTGTACCTTCATGAAGTCCAATTCCCAAAAGGCTTCCTGCAACAGCAATATGATATTCAGGGACATTTTCACAAAAATATTTAAGAGATGTCAGAGCAAGAGGAACTTCCTGAACTTCATCCAATACAATAAGAGTCTTTCCCGGCTTTATTTCTATTCCACTAAGGGCAGAAAAAAACCTTATAAGGCGAGACGTATCAAAATCAGAAAAGGCTGTTTTTACTTGAGGAACTTCATCACAGTTAATGTAAGCAAGGCTTTCGTATTCTTTTGCACCGAAATTCTTTAAAAGCCAGGTTTTTCCAACCTGCCGCGCCCCATTTAAAATAAGAGGCTTTCGGTTCTTTTTATTTTTCCACTCTAATAATTCATGATATGCAGTCCGTTCCATACCTACTCCCCTTTTCTTAGGATATTACATTTTTATGCGGGAAGTTTCAAGGTATTGTTACACTTTTCATAGCGAAGTTTATGCAATGCAATACACTTTTTATAAGGAATATTTTACTTTTTTGGGACTTCTTTTTATGTTATGTCAAATTCATTTTTCTTGATTTAACGTCCGCTTAGCATTATATTTTAAATAACGAAATGCAACTGAAAGGAGATTAGTATGGCATTAGAAGTAAATGAACAGACATTCGCAAAAGAAGTACTCGAAAGCAGCACTCCAGTGCTCGTTGACTTTTGGGCAGAATGGTGCGGTCCTTGCAGAATGATGGCTCCTGTGCTGGAAGAACTTTCAGCAGAGCAGGCAAATGTCAAAATCTGCAAAGTAAATGTAGATGAAAATCCAGATCTTGCACAAAAGTATGGAATCATGAGCATTCCTAACTTTATTCTCTTTAAGAATGGACAGGCTGCAGGCCAGCAGATTGGAGCTACATCAAAAGAAGCAATGCTCGGTTTTATAAATGGCTGATCTATGCTTTAGGTGCCTGAGGCCTTTGGCCTCTTGCTACTGCAAATATATAAAAAATGTTGATACAAGCGTAAAATTTGTGTTCTTAATGCATCCTAAGGAAGCAAAGCAGCAGCGTACAGGTACAGGCCGCCTTGCTTCCTTAAGCCTTCCGGGCAGCGAAATTATAATGGGCGTTGATTTTACGGAAAACAAAAGGGTAAATGACCTTCTTAATGACCCTTCATACTATCCTGTCATGCTGTATCCTGCTCCAGATGCCTGGAACAGTGCAAAGGAAGGCTTTGCCCAGGCAATCCAGGGCAAAAAGCTGTTAGTCTTTATTGTAGATGCAACCTGGGCATGCGCTAAAAAAATGGTTAAGCTTTCGCAAAACCTAAAGTCTGTGCCAAAGTTTTCGTTTACAGGCTCTTACAGGAGCATCTTTACATTCAAGCGTGAACCTAAAGAATACTGCGTTTCTACAATTGAATCCTGCTATTACCTTATAAAGGAACTTCAGGATGCCGGCATTGAAGACAAAGCCGTCAATCCAGAGCCCCTTCTTGATGTATTTAAAAGAATGATTATGTTCCAGCTGCAAAAGGAAAACGAGAGAATCGCTTCCGGCACAGGCGGCAGCCATGCCTATGACTGGAAATATACAAAGCAGCGTGAGCTACCTGACCTTTGACTTTTTCTTGGATTTTGCCTTTGCCTCAGTCTTTATGTACCAGTCATCTGCACAGGAAGGCTGGTCATAATTTTTTCTGCATATGCTTTTTTTGACTGCAGAACTTGTAATTCCACTGCATGCAACAGCTGCTTCAATGTCAGCAGAAGCCTGCCCTTCTGAGTCAACCCAGACTCCGCTCTGCTCTACCATATTGCATACATTTTTAAGCTTTGCATTCCATTCTGTCTCTGCTTTTTTAGCATCTGCAAGAAGGACGGCATCGCATATTGTGCCGTCATCATAATTCCTAAGGACTATAATATCAGAAGGCCCTATGCGGCTTTTCTGGTTTTCTACCCAAAAATCCCAGCTGTCCCTTGAAGAATCAACTGCATACGAAGCCTTCTTGTCGCCGTTTACTTCATCAATCATGCCGTCCTGCAGGCATTTTCCTTCTTCATCCTTCATCTTGCGAAGGTGCACTGTTATAAAGTCTCCTTCTTTTACAGATATGTCAGGAAAGACAAATTTCTTCTGCTCTCCGTCTGCAGCCGTAAAAAAGTCGTAGCCTGAAAGGTTTCCTCCTGCAACGCAGTAAAACTTTACGTACTCATACTGATTAGTTTTTGATGAATAGGCGTTCCTTACCTGCCAAATAATTATCTTTGCCCTGCTGTCATTAAAGCCTTTAAAGCCTACGCTGAACAGCAGCGTATTTCCGTTTTCGTCGCCTGCAATGCCTTCTACCGTATAGGATTTTCCCACTTCAGTCGCACTTTCAAGTGCCATAGACTTTTCGCATTCTGCTTCTTTTATATTACAGTCAAAGTTTATAGGGCTGCCGGGATTTTCTGCTTCATGCAGGCTTAAGCGCTCAAAGTAAACTTTCCTGTCAAAAACAAATTTCAGGTCTCTTGGACTGCAGGCCTTAAACGAAAGAAGTTCCGGCACAGAATCGCAGGTAACAAGGCGGATTCCGTCTTTTGTAAGCTTGCACGATGCAGGCGAGACCACAAAGAGGACTGCCGCAGAAATTGCCAGAGACAGAAAGACTGTCTTTAATGCACAAAAAAAATCCAGTTTCATATACATACTCCTGCTATTGATATGCATACAAAACTGGCTTATGGTATATAAAATAAGAATTTTTTTATTTTAAAACTTTAAGGTTTCGACCATATAGCGTATTGAAGTGCCGGAATCATCTTCCAGAGTCTTCTGAATGACAAATACTAAGGAACTTCTGTCCTTATCTGTAAAGACTCTCTCTATCTGATAGGAGCTTATTCCCTTTCTTTCGTAATCCGGGCTGCCGACTTTCCAAGACTTTAAGGCCTTGCCATTTTCGTCTTCCATCTGAAGGGAAATGTAATACTTAGAAACAACATTCTTTCCCTTTCCCTTATATGTAGGGACAAGCTTTATGTGATAGTAAATCTCTTTATCTTCAGAAGAACCGTCAAAATCCTGAAAGCGTATGTCGTTTGTTACGGAAGTGCCTTCCTTTACATACAGAAGGTTGGATACGTCTGAAGGAGTGCAATTGTATTTATTCAGTGCTGAAGCGGACTTTGCCTTTAAATTTTCGTAAGCTTTTTTTCCTGAAATTGATGCAGTAGCCTTGCTTGGCCTTGTCACAAAGACTTCGTTATTAACATATTCATTTTTTGCAATGTCAACAGCGTATATTTCTGCCCATGCCTGGAATTTCTTATCTATTTTACCGTATTCCCCAAAAACATATACCTTGCCGTCATTGGAAAATCCTATATCTGAAAAAGCAGCGGCATCGCCTGCAAAAGAGAACAAAAGTGTTGTAAAGGACAATACTATGCTGATTAGTATCTTCTTCATGTTTCCTCCCAAATAAAAAAAGTTCCCTTCATACAGTATCGGAATTATGAGAACAGACTTTAGAAAGTGTTTTATAATATGTACAAGAGATGCTTTCTTGAATGCACTTTACTAAAAATTACACATAGTTTATTCTATTTTTATGACATTAAAATCAAGAAACAGGTTTCTGCTAGCCTTTATTATAGCTGCATCCATGCTATTTATTTTTAGTGCAGTACGCCTTGGACTTTCTATATACAAAAATACAATTTACATACCTGAAAGCCTTGCAAGGCCTTTTTCTTTTTCAATGCCACAGACAATACTGTTTTCCAGAAATTTTTATGCAACCAGCGCAGGCATCCTTTTCTTTTTGCTGTATTCCATTGTAGTAACAATATTTCTGCTTGTTCATTTTGAAAAGACTCAGTCCATAGAAGTCATTTACTTTATGGCCTTTGTTACAGGCTGCCTTTTTGAAGGCACAAGGATTTTTGTTCCTATTGAAAGCTTCTGGAATAAGACATCAATAGTCCTGGCACTGATAGGCAGGATTGTAATTACCGGAAGGATAGCCGTTTCGCTAGGCCTTCTGTTTTCTGTCATATTCAATGAAACGGAGCAGAGGCAGTACGTTGAAAGGAATTTTATAATACTGTTTATTATTGCAATTACAATCGGGCAGATTTATCCAATTTCAACTGTCGAAATTCTTTCGACTTTCATGGTTCAGATAGGCAAGGAGATGCTCTTCTCTATTTTTCAATATACTCTTATGTGTGCAACTCTTATAATAATTTTACATGAAGGCATAATTAATCACGTAGAAAAGCTTTCAAAAGAAGTCATAGGGTTCATAATGATAATAATAGGGCACAATATACTTTGTAAGAGTGACTGTTACATGTTGCTTGCACTTGGCTCTGCAGTGCTTTCTATTGGTTCTGTAATATACCTGAAGTACCTGCATGCCCAGTACCTATGGAAGTAGATGCTGTGCAATTCCGCCTAACACGATTGGAATTATTATGTTATCAAAGTCTTTTATAGGCATTAATTCAATAAACATTCCTACAGATGCTACAACAAGGGCCACATAAGAATTTCCAGATGCTATAAAGCTTGAAGTAAAAATTGCTGCAAAGCAGGTAAGGCTTCCGACTGCGGTTTTACCTTGCGTTAACGGAATCTGAACTTTTCCAAAAAGCTTTCCTGAAAGGCTCGCAAGGCCGTCTCCAAAAGCAAGCGCATAAATGCCAATGGAAGCCGGCAAAGGCTCCCACAATAAAGCTGATATAAAGATTCCCAGGGCAAGGGTTACGGGTCCTAGTACAAACTTGTTTTCGTCCCTTTTCCGTGCAGCGGCAGCGGTAACGTCTGAAATTAAAGGAATTGTTATTCCCTTTAACCTCAGCAATTCTGCAATCGAATATGCAATTATGGCCAAGCCCAAGGCAATTAGCACTGGCCATTTTAAATAATTAAGAAGGAACGGCAGGAATGCACTGCAAATATGTATAGACTTGCGGAACACTTCCTTTTTTATATCATTAAGATACTGGCGTTTTATAATTCCTATAGTTTTACAGGAAGAATTTTTCACTCAATACCTTCTTCACCATTCATAACCTGAGGAATTTGCGTATAAATTCCCGGCTCAAACTCAGAATAAGGTTCTGTAAGATACTTGATGTTCTGAGCTGCCAGATTAGAACCTTCCAGGCGGAGCATCGTTTCCTGATTTCTGGTAAGTGCATCCCATGCCCTAAGGCTTTCCTGAAGGCTTACGATTGCATGGGCATTCATCTTGCTGTCGCCAGTAAGCTGTGCTATCCTTGAAAGCGTTACGCCAAGGTTATTAGAAGCCTTCATATATGTATTTACAATATCAGCCTGATCTTCACGAACCTGCGGCAAGAGAATGTTATGCAGGCTTTTCTGCACTTCAAGTATGTTCAAAAGCTTTTCATAGTATCCCTGAGCAGCATAATTATCGTCCCTAAGGCTAAGAGTGTTTGCAAGGGAAAGAAGCACATGAGTATCTTCAGGAGAGCCTTCTGCACTGCGTATAAACGAACCGAGCGCTTCTGGATAATTCCTGTTGCGGTACTGGATGTAGCCTATCCTATAGCGTATGGAAGAAGTATCGTTCTTGCCGTTTACTGCCTTGATATAATTACGGAGGGCCGTATCAAGGTCTCCTGAAATAAAGTAGTCAAGGTCGCCCATATCGCTGTACAGCTTGCCAACGTCACCATTGCTTTCAAAGCCGCTAGAACTGTTTTCCTTTTCGAATATCTCAATTCCCTTTTGGTACGCCTGTTCAGCAAGGATAAATTCACGCTCCCCAACATATTCTTCGCCCAAAAGCCTGTAAGTGTCTATATAACGGTATGTATCACGGCGGTTTCTGTACTGCTGTGCCTTAAATACGTCTATAGCGCTTTCAAAGAATGCAATTCCCTTTTTACCGTTATTTGTCTTTACAAAATACTGCCCCATGTTATACATGGCCATAGGATTGTCTGGAGCACGCTTTAAAGCATCTTCAAGCATGCTGCGAAGGCCCTCAATATGTGAACGAAGGTTTTCTTCTGACTGAGGAAGAATTCCATAGCGCTTGTTAAGAAGGTATCCTGACAGTTCTACAAGGTCATCTTCACCGAGGTCCTTGGTCATTGGGAAATAATTCTGCTTATACTGCAAGACTAACCCAAGATTGTCTGTACGTATATAATAGCGCATCTGGCGGGCAAGATACGTAGGAATATCCTTCTTCTTGTCGCCATACAGCTGCATAAGCAAATCATACTGCTGCTTTGCAAGCTCAAACTTTGAAGGGTCCTTTTCTGTAGCCCAGTCAAGATACAGGTCTCCAAGCTGAAGGATTGTATCTGAATCATTTATGTGGTAGTCAAGGACTTCTCGCTTTATAATGCGCTCAGACTCTTCATAATTGTACAAATCCTGGGCTTCCATAGCAGCCCACTCAAGTCCGGCTTCCTTGTCATGGTTAAACTGCCGCACAATTCGCTTGTACATATTGCGCGCCCGTTCATACTGCTTGTGCTCGCGATAGCCGCGTGCATACTTAAAGAACCAGGCCTTTACTATTTTATATTTCTGTGCCAGGTCAAATTTCTGTTCAGAAAGAGGATATTCGCTCTTCTGAATCATAGCATAACCTTGCTTATAGAAACTTCTTGCACGAAGAGGATTATAGACGAATGTAACAGAAAGCAGCCATATGCATGCAATAAGCACAGCAGACACAGTCGTCATAATAACGCCAGGAATAATCCTGTTCTTAAGCTGATACTCTATTGAATGCTTATATGCCTCATATTCTTCTGCAGTACGGTGCTCAAAATCGCGAGGTACAGGAATAGAAATGTCAAGTTTCTTTTCAAGGTCTGAAGCAACCTGACGTGCAGGAACTTTCCTAAGAATCTTTTCAAGGACTTCAAATACAGCATCATCAGTAAATTCGTTCTTTACTACAAAATCTTCAAGAGCTATGCGGACATTAAGAGGATAATGCTCGAGGTTCTTAAGGAACAGCTTATATTCTGCATCTGTAAATGTATTCTTTTCTTTTTTAGGCTGAGAATCATCTGCTTCGCCAGCTGTCGACGGAGCGCTTACAGACTCTTCCTTACGCTTGTTAAGGTTTGCTGTAAGAGTATCGGAGAAGCCCGGGATTGAAAAATCATCACCTTCAAAAGAGGTTATATTGCCAAATTCAAAGTCTGAAGAACCTTGGGCAGGTGCAGAAAAATCAGAATCGCTCATATCCATTCCAGACGTATCAAACTCTGGTACGGCGGAGGTCAAGTCTTCTGCAGGAAGTCCGTCCATAACGCTTGTATCTGCAGGAGAATCTGCATTTGCATTGCCAAGGGAATCAATATCAAGATTGCCAAGGCCTGTATCACCAGTTCCGACCGATG
>JAILPY010000048.1 GCA_024699235.1 Treponema sp.
GGAACAGGAATTTACCCTAGTCCAGTCAGAATTATATTTTATTATCCTTATTACTTCAGATTTGTCGGAATCCCTGTCATTATTACGTCCCTCAATGACATAATAAAATCCGTCAGAAGAGGCAAAAAAGCCTCCGAATAATGGAAGTTCCATCTTAACGTTAAGCTCTTTTAACTGCTTGAAATTTTTATCAAGGTAACAAATAAGCAATTCTTCTTCTGCACGTACAAGCATCATGCTTCCATCGTCAAAAGGAACCAAAAATGATTTTGTAACATCATTTATAATTTCATAATCCTGAGCTTCCTTATTACTGCTGAAAGATCCAGTTACATCTGTAGTGTTAATCCAGTCAGACTGAAGTTTTTTCCTTTTAATGCTCCAGTACTCATCCCCTGCTTCCATGCCATTAATTTTTAATGCACTGGAAGCAGTTCGTGAAAATTCCGTATAATCAGGACTTACGGAACAAACCATCCAGCCGTGATTTCTAAGCCACTTCTCTACCAAATTATTGCTGTAAGTGCGTATGGTCTCAACTTTAGGAGAAAGACTTTCTTCTTCTATTGAAGAAGCAAAGCTACTGACATAAAGAGTCTTGCCGTCGGAGGAATACATAATTTCGTCCTGCACCCATTTTACGTCTGATGCAAAAACATGAAACATAGTCAGCATATAGGTGGACAGAATAAACACCATTGAAATTATGAACTTTTTCATCTTAAACCTCCGAATTTATTCTAACAGACTTTTCTCTTGTAACTCCTTATACATCTAAAAACTGTAAAGTACATCTGTTACAGTTGTCAAGTTTTATCTATAAAAGAAACTCTTTTTCGTTAGCTGAATACCTCTATCCACACAGATTAAAATAAAGTATACTGCCATACATGCTGAAAAAATACTTTATAATATTTTTTATTTCTATGGTTCCCCTTATTGAGCTTAGAGGAGCAATTCCTGTTTCTCAGGGATTCGGATTGCCAATAATTTCATCCTATATAATCTGCATAATCGGCAACATGATTCCAGTACCTATTATCTACCTGTTTGCAAGAAAAATACTTGAATGGGGCAAAGACAAAAAAATAATAGGCGGAATATGCACATTCTTTCTGACAAAAGGTTCAAGGGCAGGAAAAAAACTTGAAGAGAAAGCCGGCAAAGGACTTTTTCTTGCACTGCTCTTGTTTGTAGGAATTCCCCTTCCTGGAACAGGAGCATGGACAGGAACTCTTGCAGCAAGCATCCTTGACATGAAATTTAAAGACACCGTCCTAGCAGTTGTTCTCGGAGTCCTTTTGGCAGGCATTATCATGATGTTCGCAAGCCTTGGAATATTTGGGGCAGTCGGGGCAATAAGCTAATACTGCTCGTAAACATTCCTCAATGATTCGAAAGCTTTCCACCTTCCATCGGATTTATCGTCAGCAGATTCAGCTTTTCTACGGGCATCTTCACTCATATCAAAAACAAGGCTTTTCCATTGGGCTTTGCTGACATTGGATTTAAGCCCCATAAGGACAATCTGAGGAACGAATCCTACGACTGAAGACTGATAATAGTTTCCTACAAAATGGTTATTCAACATTTTAGGCGCTGACATAGGGGTGTTTATTTTGTTTGTCAAATAAACGATGACAAGATTCTCTTCAGGTTCTATAAATGCCAGCGTACCCGTAAACCCCTGATGACCGAATGCCCTGGACGAACAGACTGTTCCAAAATGGCGCGGTATCTGATGCTCTGCTCCTCGCCACCAGCCAAGACCAAAATCAGATTCTTCCAATGACTGTGGAGACGTAAACAAATCTAAGACATTCCTCGTAAAAAATTTATGATTCCCATATCCACCTGTAAGCATTACAGAAGCAAGTCTGGCAAGATCCGTAGCATTAGAGAAAAGACCTGCATGAGCCGATATTTGCCCCATAGCATAAAAAGCATTTCCGTCATGAACTTCACCTTGGACAGTGCCAGTCCTGCAGCCAGAGAAAGAAAGTTCTCCCATATAAGAATTTCCCGTAGGGTCAGTTGCAGCACAGTCAGACTTTGAAAAACCACTGTCCATAGGGCGGTAACAGATCCTTTCAAGTCCCATAGGCTTCCAGAAGGTATCTTTTAAAAATACATCTAGACGTTCACCGCTCACTTTTTCAGCAATAAAGCAGATCAGCATAAAATCAATGTCACTGTAAACAACTCTACTGCCAGGTTCATATATCAATGGAGTCCTGCAAATCTGCCTGTAAGTAAGTTCCCTCGTTTCAGGGGAAGCGTCATATCCAGAAAACAAGAGATTTTTATTTTTGCCTGTATTAAATTCTCCTTCAGAAATATCACAATTATCATTAAAATACGGATATCCGGCAGAAAAACCCGCACTATGAGTCATGACATCCCTAACTGTAAGATTTTCTTTCCATTCTTTGATTCTTTCGAGAGGATAAGTCTTACCGCCTTTAAAATTAATTTCTGCAGTATTTTCCGCAAATTCTCTTCCGAGAATATCCACTATTCTTGCATCTAAAGAAAGCCGCTCCTGAGAAACCAAAGACTGAATTGCATATGCACCCGCAAACATTTTGGAGACAGAAGCCAAGTCATACAAAGTTTCATCAGTTACAGAAGGAGCGTCTGGAACTTTGCCATTTTCATCATAACTTTTTATCTTGCCCCAAGAATTGCGGTATATAAGCTTTCCGTCTTTTATTATTGCAAGCTGTGCAGAAGTAAAGCCGTTATCAATATCTGAAGAAATTATCCTGTCAATCAGCCTTATGGAATCCGATGATATTCCAGAATCTTTTAAATTTTCTTCTGTAACTTCAGGATATGGAATCCTGACTCGCACAGCATTTTTCAATTCTGAAGGCATGATGTCCGATACCTGAACTACATTTCTTCCATTTCTTGTAATCTTTGAAATGTCAAATTCATAACTATTTCCCGGGAGCAGAGATTCTGTCTTTATCTTTCGGCCATTCACATAAAGAGAAAATGCTTTGCATTCTTTGCTTACGGTAACAAAAATTTTTCCCTGTCCGCTGTAATAATTAAAGGCTATAGAATTATTGGCAGAAAAATTTGTCGTGTAAATCCAATCTGGAAAAGAAACGTCTTCCTGCCAGTGAGAAAGGACTTCTCCTTCACTGTAAAGGAGATAAGGCTTTCTCGCTTTTTTAAATTTTTCTATTGCCCCAGACCAAGAAGCTTTTATTTCTTCTGCTGATTTTCCAGCCATAATCTGCTTTCGGAGCAAATCAGATCCGCTAAGAAAATCAATCCATGCCCGGTCCTTTGAGTCTGACTTGAGAAAGAAAGACTCTCCTTTAGCAAGCTTAGGATTAACTTCTTCATAAGCTTTAATTAAATAGCTTAGGTTTATTCCTTCCTTTAATATTTCAGCAATGGACTTTTCCCTAAGATCTACCCCATAGCAAGACTGCCCTAAAAAAGGAGGTTTTTCAGCACCCTGCATGCTTTTAGGAAGAAAAGAAAAATCCGATTCCATATACGGACTTCCGTAAACTTCAAAAGGAAATTCAGTTCCTCTGCCTAGAGAAACCATTGTATTTTCAAAAAAACAGAGTGAAGAATAAAGATAGACTGACCTCATATCCTTAAGGTTAGGAGAAGGTCCCCGTATAAGAGAATATTTTGTTTCATGAGAATAATTGCGGCATGGTATAACGGTCAAGTCACAGGAATTCCTTCCATTCTTGAGCCACCCTTCGCCATTAATCATACGTGCAAGTTCACCAAGTGTCATTCCATGAACTGTAGGAATGCAAAGCTGCCCTACAGGCGAACGGAATTCTTCATTAAGCAAGTCCCCATCTACATAAAAGCCATTAGGATTCGGCCTGTCAAGGATAACAACTTTTTTAGAAGAATGAGCGCAGGCGTCCATAAGGTAAAAAAGGCTGACATAGTAGGTATAGTACCTTAATCCAACATCTTGAATATCTACCACAAGAACATCAAATTTTGACATATCTTCCATACCTGGGCCTTTAGTAGAATCATTTCCATACAGAGAAAGGATTGGGATTCCTGTCTTCTCATCAACTGAATCATTTACGGATGATCCTGCATCCTCTGATCCACGGAATCCGTGTTCAGGAGAAAAAATGGCAGTAACATTAATGCCACGTGAAAGAAGAACGTCTAATATATGTTCACCATATTGGACAGACTTTCCGTGACTGTCATAACCAAAAGGAATAAGGCTTGAGTCCGGTAAGGTTTCATCAGCATCATCCTGACTAAAACCTCCATACTGAACGGTTCCGTCAGACAGAATGATTTTATCTCCGACAATTCCTGTCTGATTTGAAAAAAGGGCAACTTTCTTACCATATAATATAGGAAGATAAGCATCCTCCCTTTCATCACCAAGAATTACACGGTCAGAAACAGGGACATCCACAGCCTTTGGTTCAGAATTACAGCTAACCAGCAAAAAGATAAGGCTGAATACGGCAGAAACATAAAAGAGGGATTTTTTCATCAGGTCATCCAAAAAAATATATTGTAAGCTTAGTTTATAGAAGAAAACTGCATGCATTATACCAACTATTCAAAGAAATATAAATACAGGACAAAAATTTCTGGGAATCTTCAAAAAAGAGTACCTTTTATAAAAACAGACTGGCAGCATGAAAAATCAAGACTGTAAATACATGCTTTAACCATGAAAATTTCCTTACATAATAAAAAATTTTTCCGGTAAAAAAAAATTTTTTTCTGGTAAAGAAAATTTTTTTTCTGGTAAAGAAATTTTTTTTTCTGCCGGAAAAATACAAAGTTAGGAATACCTTTTACTTGTATAGTTGAAAAAAATATTTTTTTTCGTTCAGGCAGTCCGGTTACAAAAAAAAGAACGTTAAAAGTCTGAATTTTAAAGTAAATTGCATTCATTTGCCTATTTAGAACAATTGCATTATATTATTACACAGATACCATTTTTATATAATCATCGAGGGAAATATGGCAGAAGATTCAAATTGTGGCGGAAACTGTTCCGGCTGCTCAAAGGAAGGCTGTGAAAAGAGAGATTTACATGAAAAGCTTCATGCAGGTTCAGCAGTAAAAAAAGTTATTGCAGTAGTAAGCGGAAAAGGCGGAGTTGGAAAATCTCTAGTAACGAGCCTTTTGGCTTCTAAAATACATAAAGACGGCTATAACACCGCTATTCTTGATGCAGACATAACAGGACCTTCTATTCCTACTGCATACGGTCTGGAAGGAGAACGAGCCGAAACCGGCACTGTCCTTACTCCTGATGGAAAGCAGGAAGACTTCCTTAAGGCTGTAAAAAGCAAGAACGGAGTTCAGATTATGTCAATGAATTTCCTTCTGCCTAATGCTACAGATCCTGTAATATGGAGAGGTCCTGTAATTTCAGGAGCAGTACGTCAGTTCTGGACGGACGTAGTATGGGAAAACGTTGATTTTATGTTGGTAGACTGTCCTCCAGGAACAGGAGACGTTCCTTTGACAGTTTTCCAGTCAATTCCTATTGACGGTATAATCGTCGTAGCTTCACCTCAGCAGCTTGTCCGGGTTATTGTCGAAAAAGCCGTAAACATGGCAAACATGATGAATGTGCCTATTCTTGGCCTTGTCGAAAACATGAGTTATGTAAAATGTCCTGACTGCGGCAAAGAAATCCGCATTTTCGGAGAAAATAACATCGACGGAATTGCAAAAGACTTTGGCCTGAAAGTACTTTCCCGCATTCCTATTGAACAGAACATGTCTGTATCTGTAGATAATGGAGAAATAGAGACTCTTGAAGTTCCTTATGTTGATGAAGCAGCAAATGCTGTAGAAGCACTCATAAAAAAGGTATGAGCATGACTCCGGAACAGGCAGGAGCCTTGGCAGAAGCAAACTTTAAGAAAGGCTACAATTGCACTCAGGCCGTGTTATGTACATTTGCAGAAAGACTTGGACTCTCTGAAAAAGAAGCCCTCCGCATTTCACAGCCTTTAGGCGGCGGAATGTGCAGGATGCGCGAAACTTGCGGTTCAGTAACAGGAATGCTTCTGGCATTAGGATTACTGGAAGGAAGCGACAATCCTGCTGACAAAGCCGCAAAAGACACGATTTATGCACACGGTCAGGAACTTGCTGCAAGATTCCGAAGCCTGAACGGCAGCATTGAATGCCGGGAACTGCTGGGACTGGTTCCTATGGGGACTGCAGAAAAAGCAGTTCCATCAGCAAAAATTCCTGTTGGAACTGAATATACGGTTCCCGTATCAGAAGCACGTACTGAAGAATATTATAAAAAAAGGCCATGCCCTAAGCTGTGTGCAATGGCTGCAGAAATATTCCAGTCATATCTGGATGAAAACGGCATTTCAAAATGATAAAGCTTATATGCGCCCCAATGGCAACGCTCAGCCATGAGGCATTCCGCCATATTATTGAAAAATTTGGCGGATGTGATGAATATGTTACGGAAATGATAAATGCATCCTCTCTCCTGAACATGGGGCCGTTCGAAAAATATTATCTTATGAACGGACCTTGTCCAGAAAAAATAGTGTGGCAGATTACAGGAAACAATGCAGAAACAATGGCAAAGGCATCTGTAATTGCAGCACAGCACGGAGGAATAGGCGTTGACATCAACATGGGATGCTCTGCCCCTCAGATATATAAAACAGGGGCAGGAATTGCATGGATGCTAAAGCCACTTGAAGAAACAAGAGCCTTAGTGCATAAAGTAAAAGAAGCTCTTACGGCTTACGAAAAGCAGGAGTCGTGCGCCCATATAAGGCTAAGCGTAAAATGCAGGCTCGGTGCAGAAGACTTTTCTGACAGTACATTCTATTCTTTTACAGACATGCTTGTAAGCGAAGGCGTAGAGCTCATTACCCTGCATCCAAGAACAATAAAAGAAAAATACAGACGACTTCCAAAATACGAATACGTACAGAATCTTGCAGAAAGAGTCAACGTTCCCGTTATATTGAACGGAGACATAAAAGATGCAAAAAGCGCTGAATATGCGCTTTCAAAGGCTCCGTCATGTGCAGGACTCATGATAGCAAGAATGGCAGCTCAAAAGCCTTGGATTTTTAGCGAAATACGAAATTATTTAAGCCATGAAAATGAAAGCATGACGACAGTAGACTGTCAGGCACTTGCACTGGAATTTATTGATTACGTAATGCAATATCAGCCTCCTGAATTCTATAAAACCAGGCTTCAGCGCTTTTTTGCCTACTACTGTCAAAATTTTTCATTTGCACATTATTTCCAGACTCAAATGCTTAATGCAAAAACTGTGGAAGAAAGCAAAGGCAGAATTATAGACTATTTTACAAAACAGCCAGACGACAGATTCATAAAATATTGAGATATTATTAAAAAGAATATTTAACTCTTGATATAAGATTTTTTTTTCTATATTATAACACTATCATGAATATGGATACTCAAATTCTTTCACGCCAACAGCTTGAATCTCTTTCTACACAGGATTTACTTAATTTATCCGATGATTACGGCATTGACATTCCGGAAGACTTGAACAGACGATTCATTATTGAAGAATTGCTTGAATTTGCAGATGAACAGGAAGACAAGAAATATACTCCAGAAGTTAATCTTACTGATGAAGAAATGAAAATAAGTTCAAATCTTCCAACCACATACAATGAAACTTCTATTCATGCAATAATACATGATCCAGCCTGGGTTTTTGTATTCTGGGACATAAGTGCTTCAGACCTTGAGAGCTTAAGGACAAATCAAAATTTTAAAAATCTACTCATTCATGTAGCATTTTATGACAATGAAACAGACGAAAAACCAGCCGATACTATAGATACGAAGATTTCTCTTGAAGACAGAATGCAATATATATTACTTTCTTCTCCTAAAAAACATTTCATTGTAAATCTTGCAGTCAACACTGGCAACGGCTATAGAATAATTGCCCATACAGAAATGATTACAATTCCAAAATCAAGTCCACTGCTTGAAGATTTACAGCCTGGAAGAAGGCTCGAAATGCCTCCCCTTGTCAGACTTTCTGGAATGGAAGATCTGCTCAGGGAATATTATCTAACACATAGAGAATCTTTACATAATCAGTAAAAGGAAAATGCTTAATGTCAAAAAAGAATTTATTATTGGTTTTAACGACAGAACAGGGATATATACATAATTCAAATGCAGATGTAGATTTTTCTTTTGGCAATGAATATCTTTTTACCTCCATCTCAAATACATACATTCCATTGCTCAATCTTCTTTCCCTATTAGAGGAAGAAGGCGTTAATGTCAAATTGGGAATTGTATTAAATGCATCTTTATGTACGCTTCTGTCAGATGTTCATGTACAGACAGAATACATTGCATGGCTTGATAAGCGCATTGCATTTGGAGACATAGAACTTGAACGGAATAAAGATAATCCTGATATATTGAAAAATGTGCAGAGCTGCTTAAAAAAGCTTCAGAAAGATAAAATTGACTTTATTGAAAAATATAACAGTAACCTTGTTAAGATTTTCAAATATTTTGCAGACAAAGGCATTATAGAATTAATTCCTACTGCAGCAACGAACATATATATGCCTCACTATGCAGACATAACGGAAGTCATGAATGCACAGGTAGAAACAGGTTTATTTGCACACAAAACATTTTTTGGAGAGACAGGAGAAGGTTTTTACCTGCCCTATATGGGATGGGCTAAAGGCCTCGATAAAGTCCTCCATTCCTACGGCGTAAACTATACTATTATAGATGCCAGGTCTTTCCTTTTCGCCGAAAAGCCATGCGATACCGGTATTTTTACACCGGCAAGGACAACAAGCTCTCTTGTAGTGTTCGGGAGAGACAATGAAACCCCAAAGGACATCAATGGAGAAAGCGGGTTTATTACAAATCCTGTATACAGATGTGAACAAAGAGATGCAGGATATGAACTTCCTGCAGAATCTTTAAAGACATTCTTGGGAGAAGATCCAAAAAGGCTGCAGACAGAATTCAAATACTGGACAAATACTTCTGTATATAATGAAGAAGCTGCATTGCAGCAGGCAAAGACAGATGCAGAAAGATTTTATGACTCAAAGATGCAAAAGCTTTCACAAACTCAGGAATATCTTGAAGATAAAGATTCTGAGCTTGTATGCGTTATCCCGTTAGAAACTTTAGGCACGCAATGGCATGAAGGCATAGCATGGCTTGAACATCTTATACGGCATGCCGCAAACTCAGAAGGCTTACAGCTATCGCTATGTAAAAACTGCATTAAAGATCAGTTTCTTTTGCAGAAAATTGAACCTTACCCATGCAGCAGTGAAGGTACAGGTTATGCAGAAAATCTTTTGGACAACTCTAATAACTGGATGATGCGGTATATACGGAAGGCAAGCGAAAGGATGGTAGACCTTACAGAACGTTTCCCTTCTGAAACAGGAATAAAAGCCAGGCTTCTGAATCTTGCTGCACGGCAGGTTCTCATTGCTGAATCAAATGACTGGGGAAAAATGATTCATGAAGGACGGCTTCCTGAATTTGCAATGGAAACATTTAAAGACTGCATACTGAACTTTACAGCAATATTTGACTCGCTTGCAAGTAATACTGTAAGTACGGAATGGCTGTGTAACCTTGAAAAGAAAGACCCTATTTTTCCTTGGATCAATTACAAAGTATTCAGCCGTAAAAAGTAATAAACTGCAATAAAAACATTTCCTTCTTTTCATTATATAAAGATTGTGATACAATCTTTCTCTAAGGTGGACTGTCAACTCCAGTCCGCATAACTCTATTTACTACAATTTTCGAGGTAACCCAGTATGAAGTACACTGCAGAAGTGGAACATATGTGTCCTTTGGCAAAAGGCGCATATCATGGGCCTGCACCTATTCCTGAAGAGGGAGAATGGGTTCAGGCAAAAAAAATTGAAGACATCTCCGGTTTTACACACGGTATCGGTTGGTGTGCACCGCAGCAGGGAGCATGTAAACTTTCATTGAATGTTAAAGACGGAATCATTGAAGAAGCTCTTGTTGAGACAATCGGATGTTCCGGTATGACACACTCAGCTGCAATGGCTTCTGAAATCCTTATCGGAAAAACTTTAATCGAAGCTTTAAACACAGACCTCGTTTGTGATGCAATCAACACAGCCATGCGTGAACTCTTTATGCAGATTGTATACGGACGCACTCAGTCTGCTTATTCAAAGGATGGACTTAAAGTTGGCGCCTCTCTTGAAGATCTCGGCAAGAACCTCCGTTCTCAGGTTGGAACAATGTTTGCAACACGCAAAACAGGTCCTCGTTACCTTGAAATGACAGAAGGCTATGTAGAACAGATTGCACTTGACAAAGACAATCAGATTATCGGTTATAAATGCATCAACATTGGCAAGCTGATGGATGCCCTTAAGGCTGGAACAGATCCTAAGGAAGCTATTGAAAAGGCTAGAACTCACTACGGACGCGTTACAGAAGATCAGGGCGTTGTAAAGTTCATTGACCCACGCAAAGAGTAAGGAACGGAGGACTTAGGAAATGTCATTATTTGAAGATTATGAAGGCCGCATTCCACAGGTAAACAAGGCTCTTAAAGAATATGGATTTGCAGAAGGTGAAAAAGGCTTGAACGAAGCCCGTGAACTCTGCAAGGCTCGTGGTTTTGATCCTTATGAAATATGTCAGTCAACACAGCAGATTTGTTTTGAAGATGCAAAGTGGGCTTACGTATTAGGCTCTGCAATTGCAATAAAAGAAGCAGAAAAGACTGGTGATAAGACAGGTTCAACAGCTGCTGCAAACATCGGTAAAGGACTTCAGGCATTCTGTCTCCCAGGTTCAGTTGCTGATGACCGTAAGGTAGGCCTTGGACACGGAAACCTTGGCGCTCGCCTTCTTTCAGAAGAAACACAGTGCTTTGCATTCTTAGCAGGTCACGAATCATTCGCTGCTGCTGAAGGTGCTATTAAGATTGCTGCTAATGCAAACAAGGTTCGCAAGAACAAGCTTCGCGTTATCTTGAACGGTCTTGGAAAAGATGCAGCTCAGATTATCAGCCGCATAAACGGATTTACTTATGTACAGACAAAGTTTGACTATTTCAACGGAAACGGCACAGACAAAGCTCTTACAGTTGTAAAAGAAATTCCATACGGAAATAATCCAGAACGCCTTATCGTAAAATGCTACGGTGCTGACGACGTTCGCGAAGGCGTTGCAATAATGTGGCATGAAGATGTAGATGTTTCTATTACAGGAAACTCAACAAACCCAACTCGTTTCCAGCATCCAGTTGCAGGAACATACAAGAAGGAAAGACTTATTGCAGGTAAGAACTACTTCTCTGTAGCTTCTGGCGGCGGAACAGGCCGTACATTGCATCCAGATAACATGGCTGCAGGTCCTGCATCTTATGGATTTACAGACACTCTTGGACGCATGCACTCAGACGCTCAGTTTGCAGGATCTTCATCAGTTCCTGCTCACGTAGAAATGATGGGCTTCATGGGAATGGGAAATAACCCAATGGTTGGCTGTACAGTTGCTTGTGCAGTTGCTGTTGCTGGTTCTTTCTAAAATAACCTAATATGCGAAAAAGGTCTTATCTTAAGATAAGACCTTTTTTATTTTAAATATTTTACAAAAATACTTCTGCTAATAAAAACTGCCGGATGGCTTATGCTTTTAGTTAACAGGAGTACCATCCGGCAGGGAGGAATTATTTTAAACAACAGCACGCAGCAGCTATTGTAAAATAAGAAATCAAGAAATTAGAAGAATAAAGACATTCTCTAACATTTTTCTAAAAGAAAGTGAACGCTGCCTCCATACTGAGGCTTACCCATGACACGAAGCCCCGCATACATAAGTTCTGCTCCAGAAGCACAAGTGCCATCCGGCACTATGCAACTTAAGTTTGCAGGCATGTCAAACACAGACTTTTTAAGGTGATCCTGAAGGGTTTCGCTTTGCAATGACTTAAAGCAATATTTAGCGTCAGGATCGAGTCCCTGCAAAGGAACATTTATGTACTCAGGATTTGCTTCTGCATACTGCCATACAATAGTCACAACAGCCTGCTTCTTATCTTTAGAAACATGTTCCCAAGCTGAATATCTTGATGATTCAGCCGCTGCTGTATAATTCCATGGACATTCAATACGGTACAAATCTCCAAACTGTACTGTACCGCGAATTTTTTTATACCATGCAATCTGACTCTTTATTTCTGCAAGTTCAAGTTCTGAAAGTAAATTCAAATCAAGTTCATATCCGAATGTTCCTGCCATTGCAACATGTCCTCTGGAAGAAAGAGATGTCAACCTTCCCACCTGATGATTAGGCACTGCAGAAACATGGCAAGACATGGCACTTGCCGGATAAACCAAAGATGTTCCCATCTGAATCGGAATGCGAGAAAGAGCATCTGTATTATCGCTCGTCCAGGTCTGAGGCATGTAATAGAGAATGCCCGCATCAAAGCGTCCCCCTCCTCCGGAACAAGATTCAAAAAGTACCTCGGGAAAACGAGATGTAAGAATTCCCAACAGGCGGTACAGGCCAAGATAGAACTTATGAGAAGCATTAAGATACATATCTGATACGCTTCTATTAAAGTCCCATTTTACATAGTCAATATGTGCAGTAGAAAGGATATCAGAAAGCCTTTCCAAAAGATAATCAACAACTTCTTCTTTACCTAAGTTCAGGACAAGCTGATGCCGGCCAAGAACAGGATTCCTGCCTTCTACATGGAAAGCCCAGTCAGGATGGGAACGGTATAAATCACTGTCAGGGGAAATCATTTCAGGTTCAAACCAAAGACCAAATTTCATGCCTCGCTTGTGAATGCCATCTGAAACCTCTTCAAGGCCATTAGGCAATTTTCCTTTATTAACAATCCAGTCTCCCAAAGAAGACCTGTCGTCATTACGTTTTCCAAACCATCCGTCATCAAGGACGAAAAGTTCAACGCCTTCCTTTGCTGCTGTATCAGCAAGACTAAACAATTTCTTTACGTCAAAATTAAAATATGTGGCTTCCCAGTTATTTATAACAACAGGCCGCTCTGCATCACGCCATTTTCCACGGCATAAGTTTTTTCTATATAAATCATGGAATGTCCGGCTCATGCCTCCTATTCCGCTTTCACTTCGGACCATAACAACTTCTGGAGTGCAGAATTCCTCACCATCTTTCAGTTTCCAGTCAAAGTTAAATGGATTTATTCCCATCTGAAGGCGAGCCATTCCCCACTGATCAACTTCTATCTGAGCAAGAAAATTTCCACTATATACAAGATTAAATCCAAATGCCTCTCCGTTACTTTCCCCAGTCTTATCAGAAAGTAATGCCAGGAATGGATTTTGCTGGTGACTGCTCATGCCACGCCTGCTTTCTATGCCTTGCATGCCAGGTACAAGATTCCTAAGAATAACGTGTCGCTCTCGTGCATGAGCCCCAGAAAGCTGCATCATCTTATAGCGGGAGTGAGGAAAATCAATGCTTGCACTCAAGGCTTTTCTAAGAGACAGGGGTTTTGAACCACATTTAAACACTGCATGACGGCAAATTACATCTAACGACTTCCATACCGTATAGCTTAGAGTAACAAGGAGTCCTGTATTTGGATCTTTCAAGTCAATTTCTAATGTATCAGCCTCGCTATCATCACTAACATAAGTTGAAGGCAATCCATCTAGAGATTTCTTTCCTGCAAATATGCGGTATGACTTATATTCCAAGTCAGTTGCCAAGTTATCATCACATACAGCTTCAAATGCAGAGGAACGGAAATCAGAACGCATCGGTACAGGAAATTCACACTGCTGAGCATCTAAAGAAAAATCAGCACTGCCGTGCAATTCTGAAGGAACCGGGCAAAAGGAGCGGTCTGCAAGAGGCATGACACAGACATCAGACCAAACTGGCAGCGAATGAAACCAGCCACCATGCAATAGATATTTTTCGTTATAAACTCTTATCACATACGTAGATGATGGAGTATTCAGAAGAAAAACACCTTTTTCTTTATTAAAGCAAATGCTCATAATTTTCTTTCCTAAAATATAAAAAGTTCTCTCCGATTTATTATCAATCAAATTACTTAAACAATGACTTTATCTGAGTATTAGATTCTACAAGTGCAGACTCAATATCTTTCTGACCAAGGAAAATCTCATCAAATGTACGTGTCATTATCTGTCCAATTTCTACAGAATGGTCTACAATCGGATAAAGGAATGTTCCGTTTGGAGCAACAGCTTCGTCTGTAAATGCAGATACGTCATAACCTTTTTCTTTGTAAGTATTAAGAGCTTTGTTTACACCGCTTTCAATAGCAGGGAATACAACGCCGTAAGAACCAATGATTTCCTGAGCATCACGCGATGCAAGGAATTTTACCCATTCCCAGGCTTCATCCTTATGCTTACTTCCTACCCATATAGAATCACCAAGACCGTTAATCATGCTCTTGCGTCCTGCAGAACCTTCTGGAAGGCGTGCGAAACCAACTTCAAAAACACCATTCGTCTTATAAGAACCAATCATCCATGAACCGTCAAATACAAGCGCTGCCTTCTGTGAATTGAAAATTGCTGCAGTACCGTTTGAAGTTTCTGTATATGGAGTAAGATATCCTTCATCCTGCATCTTCTTCATCCATTTTATTGTTTTAATGAAGCGAGGATCGTCATAGTGATAGTTCCAGTCATAAAGACCATCTGTATACATCCAGCCAGTTGCACATGCAAGTCCTGAATACTGAGCCTGTCCGCGGTCATCGCTGTGAGCAAGGACAAGTCCGTACTGAACTACATTGTTTTTGTCAAAGTTTGGATCAAGACCATTACGGCCAGCGGCATCAATTGAAAGCTTTCTGATCATTTTTTCAAAAGAACCGCCATCGTCATAGTTCCAATTCAAGTTATTAAGTTCGTCATGGCTTATTCCAAGCTTATCAGTTACATCCTTATTGTATACAATACAGATTGTATCCCAGTCCTTAGGAAGTCCGTAAGTTTTGCCATCTTTTGTCTGCCAAAGCTTTTCAAGGCTATTCATATAGATAGACATGTCAACGTTGTCTTTTTTTATGTAAGGAGTCAAATCAACAAGCTGATTCTTATTTGCAAAGTCAAGGTATTTTGCAAGATGATCTGTAAATACGTCTGATGCCGAACCACCAATCATTTCTGTCTGAAGACCTGTCCAGTAATCATCCCAGCCAAGCTGAGAAATTTCAACCTTTATATTCGGGTTTCTTTTTGTAAATTCATCAGCCGCTGCCTGATATGCAGGAAGCTGGTTAGAATCCCACAATTCGTACTTGATTGTTACAACCTTTCCTTTTCCAGACGATGATTCTGCTCCGCCCTTATTAGAACAAGAAATTCCCATAAGAGCTCCTAAAGCTGCAAGTACTGCACCTGCAAAAACAATTGACTTTTTCATACCTTATTCCTCCTTTTATTTCGAATAGATATTTTATTAAAGTTTTATGTATACATTCAGACAGAATCAACGGAATCCACTGAACTGTATAGAATTAATAATTTTCTTTCCAAGGAAAGCATAAATAATAAACGCAGGAATTATAGCGAGGACCGTTCCAGCCATAAGGCCGCTCCAGTCTGGCTGTCCCTGCGGTGTCTGAGAGCGGAATACGCCAAGAGCAACGGTAAGAGTTCTAAGCTCTTCCTTTCTGCCGACAATCAAAGGCCACATATAATCATTCCATGTGTTTATTGCAACAGTTACGGCAAGAGTAATAATAGCAGTCTGCATAAGAGGCATAATAATCATAAAGAAAGTTCTGTACTGCCCTGCTCCATCAAGATATGCAGCTTCTTCTATTTCTTTATTAATTCCCATAAAAAATTGCCGCATAAAAAACACAGAGTAAGGAGTCATTAATAAAGCAGGAAGAACAATTCCTCCATAAGTGTTCAATAATCCTAACTGTCGTATAAAGACAAAGTTAGGAATCATCATTACAACTCCAGGAACCATCATAGTTGCAAGAATTAATGCAAAAATCTTATCTCTTCCAGGAAACTTCAACCGTGAAAATCCATAGCCTGCCATAGCGCTGAAAAACACCTGGCATACAGTAGTTATAAATGCAATGATAAGTGAATTGCGGACATTAACTATAAAGTTTACGCTTTGACCCGAGCCGCCAAGGGCAAGGGACTCTTCCGCTGACACCATGCCTAAAACACGAACATAGTTCATTCCCGTAATTCGTGAAGGAATCATCTTTACTGCATCTGAATACATTAGAGAGGCAGGGGTAAAAGAAGTTCTAACAACCCAATAAAACGGAAACAGCGTTATTAAAAGCAATATGAGAATCACAATCCACATCATGACATGCCCAAAGCTCATTTCTTTTTTTATAGTTTTTTTATTCATGATAAACCTGCCTTTTATTAATTATCAGACTCATTTGCCCTTAGGAATTTCATCTGCAAAAAACTGATGAATGCAAGAATTGCAAACAATACAATAGAAGCCGCTGAGGCATAACCCATCTTATACGATTCAAATCCATTCTTATAAATGAAAAGGTAGATGGCATACGTAGCAGTAACAGGGCCTCCTTTTGTAGTTACAGCAATCGTATCGTAAATCTGGAAAGATCCTATAACAGTTGTTACAATGACGAATAGCATGACAGGACGAATGTAAGGAAGAACTACATAAAAGAATTTTCTTACAGAACCACATCCATCAATAATTGCAGCCTCTTCTATTTCCTTAGGAACGCTCTGAAGTCCTGCAAAGACAAGCAAAGCTGTATATCCCATGTGCCTCCAAATATTTATGCCGGCAATTGAAGGAAGGGCCGTTCTTGTATCAGTAAGGAAGTTTATTTTCTGGAGTCCTAATTTTACAAGAAGAGCATCGACAATACCTAAAGGAGGGTCAAGCATCCAGAACCAAAGAAGTCCGACAACAACATTTGACATAATCCAAGGCGTCAGAAAAACTCCGCGCAAAAAACCGCTTTTACCAGAGTTATTCATAATGATTGCTATTATTAATGCCAGCACAGTCTGAAGAGGTATATTCAGCAGAACATAACATACAGTAACTTTCATAGAAATCCAAAAATCAGAATCTTTAAAAAGAGTACTATAATTTTTGAGACCTACAAAATTTGCAGAGCTGAACAAATCCCAGTCTGTAAAACTGTAAATAAAACCACGAACCGTAGGATATAAGTAAAAACAAATAAATCCCAACAGGCACGGTACTACAAAACTGAAAGCAACTAAGCTTCGTTTTAATTCATAACCTTTGACTTTCATAATTTTTATTATAGGTTCAGTTTTTACATTTGTAAAGGAAAATTTTTCATTTTTTATGTAAAATTTTACATAAAAGAAAGAAAAACTTTACAAAATTATGTATTTCGTATAGAATAAAGGAATGACTATAACAGAGATAGCACGGGAAGCAGGTGTTTCAATTGCTACAGTTTCAAGATTCCTTAATAATGGGCCTGTAAAAGAAGAAACTAGAAAAAAGCTAGAGCAGGTTATTCGAAAAATTAATTATGTCCCTGAATCTTTTACAAGAAAAATAATAAGTGCACCTTCTGACGTTACAACTATTGCCATAATCTCACACAGCATGACAAATCCTTACGCAAGTGAATTCGCAGAAGAAGTTGCAACTATATATAATTCACGGGGCATAGTCTGCTATACGGTTTACTGCGTGGATACAGATACAGAATACCGCTACCTAATGGATTTGATAGCTCATAAAGTAAACGGAATAATAATGCATGATCCTGACATGGGAGACGGAAAATTTGAGCTTTACAACAGAATAGCACAGCGAGTACCTTTTGTAATAATACATTCCTTCAAGGGAAACATAGGCTGCAATTCCATTACGGTAGATCAGGACATAGGAATGAAAAATGCAATGGAATACCTTATAGGCCTTGGTCATAAAAGAATCGCTTATGTTTCAGGAAGTGACGGATATTCATTTAGGCTTAAGGAACAAATATGGAAAGAGGAACTTGCAAAAATAGGAGTTACCCCGCCAGAACAAGACAGCATAAAAGCAGAAGACGTTGACTTTGAAAAGGGAATGGAAACTGCCAGGGACGCCGTCCTTAAATACCTTAAAGATGGAAATCGCCCGACAGCTATATTTACGGCAAACGACATAATAGCAATGGGAACCATTTCTGCACTTACAGAAATGGGAATGTCTGTACCCAATGACGTATCGGTCATGAGTCATGACAATACTCTGTTAGCAAGTTCAATGCATTTGACATGCGTAGACATGAAAATACGCAGCGTTGGCATAGCCTCCGTAGATTTAATGGATTATGCTATAAAAGGCTCTGATACAACTCCCAGACACATATCCCTTACGCCTAGCATAATAGAGCGGTGTTCATGCCGCAGCATAGTAAAATAAATAAAAGAGACTTCAAACAACAATTCCCCTGCAGTCAAGTTCTTTGCCTGCAGCAATGGAAGAAGCAAGAACTTCGGTAACCTTTACATTTACGCAAGATCCAGGAACTGCTTCTGGAACGAAAGGGCATTCCACATGAAGGAAATTTTCTGTTACACAATGGATTACCTTACGGGATTCTGAAGGCAACGCATTTCTTCGTAAGGAACGACTGTTTTCTACCACTGCAGACAGAATGCGTCCTGACCAATAGTTTATATAGTCAATTTTTCCCTTTACTGCAATATCAGTAAGCCACTTTACGCGTTCACCTTTTATGCGTTCTGGAATTTGAGGCCGCATATCCGCTGCAGGAGTACCTGGGCGCGGTGAAAAAGGAAATGCATGAATCCATGAAAATTTCTGTTCAAGACACAATTTTTGAGTCATTTCAAAATCCTCTTCTGTTTCTCCTGGAAAGCCTGCTATTAAATCGCAAGATATAAAAGGGTTTTCCTTTACGCCCCTGATTTTATTTATAGACTGAACAACATGATCTACTGAATGAGGACGTTTCATAAGAGAAAGGACCCTTTCACTTCCTGACTGTATGCTCAGGTGGAAAAATGGCTGGACTCGCTGATTTGACAGGACTTCACACAATTCATCCGTCACGCTCTGAGGATAAAAACTAGAAACCCGAAAAGAAATGTGACTAGTTTCCTTTAGTAATAGCGCCAGCAATTTTGCAAAGGAATATGCAGAACCGGCAGAGTCCCGGCCTGAGTATTGACTCAAATTTACACCCGTACAGACTACTTCATGACTGCCAAGGCGTTCAAGTTCCTGCACGCGCTTTACAACATCTTCTACTGCAAGAGAAACAGATTTTCCTCGGGCTAGGTGAATGCGGCAAAATGTGCATTCACAATTGCAGCCATCCTGAATTTTTATGGATGCACGGCTATGCTTTTCAAAAACAGGCGTATAAAGGGAAAAAGGATTCAGGACAGGCATTTTTGCAGGCGCATATTCTGGAGAAATAATGAATGTCGGTCTGCTAGCTATAAAAGACTGAAGTTCCTGAGCTGTCATATTACCTGAAGAATGCATTTTAGAAGCAACAGCTGCAAGCTGAAACTTTTGCGTTCCAGAAAGAATAACAATGCGTTCAGGACAAATTGCAGATATTTCATCAGCATCAAGTTCTGCATAGCATCCTGTTACTATAATAGGAGCAAGAGGATATTTTTCAAGCATAAGGCGGATAAGACGTCGGGCTTTCTGTTCTGCCTTACCTGTAACAGTACAGGTATTTATTACAGCAAGAACTGTATTTTTATCAACAGCAGTCTTTGCGGTAACAGGTTCTAAATCTGAATGAAATCCATTTAAAGAAAAAGAACGGGCTGCACCCTCAGATTCATCCTGATTCAAACGGCAGCCCAATGTCTCAATATGTACGGAATATATATTTTCTGTATTACTCATTATAAATGAGACTCACAGCGAGACTTACCTCGCGTAGAATCATAATCGCCTGGATTAATGGAAAGAGCCTTGTCATAGGCTGCAATTGCAGTCTTATAATTCTTGCACATTTCCCGAGCATAACCTAACTGGGACCACCAGTAGTATCTCAAAGAATCATAGCGAACAGAAGCGGTCAGAGCTATATCAGCATGATAAAACTGAGATTGCCTGATATAAATTTCACCCATAAAAAAATAGGCCCTGCCATAGCGGGTAGCGCTTTCAGGGGCAGATGCAACATATTTTTGAAACAGGACAAGAGCTTCAGAATTTTTACCTTGGTAGAATTTTGACTCAGCAAGAACTTCTATAAGACGTACATCATAAGGAAATAATTCACGAGCCTTAGCGGCCCTTTCTTCTGCAGCCATATACTGCTTATTAGCCACTAAAGCCCAGCACAGAACGCAGTAAGAATCCAGGCTGTCAGGATTTGCTGCTATTTCTTTTTCACAAACCTCAATGGCCTCTTCGTATTGATCCGCATTATATAGCTTTAAGGCATCCTTACGCTCCGCCTGCTGGGCAAAAGCGTAACAGCTTACAGCAAAGCATAATAAAAACAGTATTTTCTTAAAATATTTATTCATAATGTTATCCTAGGCAGTAGTTTTCATCGTACATTTACCGGAAAAAGAAGAGCCCGGTTCAAGGACAACCTGACCAGCTGTAATATCACCTGTCACAGAACCTGTAGATGAAACGTAAATAAGGCGTTTTGCATTAATGTTGCCTTCTACCTTTCCTCGAATATATACACGGTCTGTAGTAATATCTGCACGAACTACTGCAGAAGAGTCTATTAATAAATCACTTTTTGAATCGATAGAACCATCTACAGTTCCTTTTATCATGAAAGGTTTTTCAAAGAAAATTGTACCGGAAAAAGTAATGTCTTCCGCCATGATAGTATCGAAATCATCTTCATCTGTATCAAACTGCTCTATTTCTTTTGATTCTGCCATTCTGACATTGTAATTAGAATTTTAACGCAAGTCAATGCACGCTATTGCTTTCACCTTAAGTAATGAACACCTTTACTCCCCTATGCAATAAGAATAAAATGTATTTTCGCGTAAGCATAAGAAAAATTTCAGACACAGGATGGACTGTACAAAATAGCTGCATTCATAAGGCAAAACAGACATGATCGGGCCAACCCTTGTAAAAACAGCATAAAAGCGTTAGTATAGAAGGAGAATGATTCAACCTTTATCTCCTATATTCAAGATTCTCATTCTCCTGCAGGCTGCATTTTATATGTTCATAATTGTGTCTTGTGCCAGCAGCAAAAAACAAAAGAAAGCACAAGCTGAAGAACAAGAAAAGTTAAGATTAGAGCAAGAAGCCTTACAGGAAGCCTTAGAACAGTCTTTTCTAGAAAATTTTTTTCCAGACAACACGCCTATAGTTACAGCAAATACAGTATTTAACAATTCTGACAGTTTCCTGATGACTTTTGCCGGTGACATAATGGCTCATTCCCCTAATTATTCACGGGGACATTACGAAGAAATCTATAAAGACATTGAACCTATAATAAAGCAGAGCAAGCTTTCATTTGCAAACCTTGAAACTCCTGTTGATGAAAAAAGAAGTTTTTCGACATACCCTAACTTTAATGTTCATCAGTCATACTCAAATGCTGCAATAGATGCAGGCTTTAATGTTTTTAGCCTTGCAAACAATCATACAAATGACCAAGGAATAGAAGGCATATTAGAAACAAAAAAGTACTTTGATAAATTAATGCAGGAAACAGAAAGTACAGAGCGTCCTGTCTTTGCAAGCGGACTAAAAGATTCTCCTGCTTCTCCTTTTACTTATAATGTCATCAAGCAAGACGGATGGTCAATTCTTTTTATGGCAGTTACTGAAATTCTAAATCAAAATGCACACGCTTCCTACATAAACTATATCAGGACAGATGAAAACTCCCGTAAAAATTTCATAAAAGAAATTACAGAATTAAGGGAAAAAAATCCATGCGATATTTTTATCTTAAGCATACACTGTGCAGAACCAGAATATATACTAACAGTCAATAAAAAGCAGGCAGAATTTTATCACAAGCTGCTGGATGCAGGAGTTGATGTAGTATGGGCAAACCATCCTCATGTTGCAAAAGAATGGGAAGTCATTATGGACGAAGAAAAGATTCCACGCAAAATAATTTTTTATGCAATGGGAAACACTATAAGCGCACAAAGGACAAATCCTTCTTTTGCCAATCCAAAGCTTCCCCGAGAATACACTGGAGAAGGATACCTTGCACAAGTACGTTTTTTAAGGGATAATAAAGGAATACATATTGCACATATAGCTCCAACTCTTATTACTACCTATATTACGCCAGAATTACTCTACGTTATAAAACAGCTGGACGAATCTTTTATCCAGGAATTAACGGATGAAAAGCGTGACAAATGGGCAAAATATCTTGAACAGAGAATAAAACTTATGAATAACATAAAAGGAAAGACGACATGGCAATAGATTATAAGAGCCTTCCAGTTTACGCACAAAAGCAGAAAATTTTAGATTCATTGCAATCAAATCAAGTTATAGTAGTACAAAGTCCTACGGGAAGCGGAAAAACAACACAGCTTCCTGTAATTTTATATGAAGCAGGATTTGCAGAAAATGGAATGATAGCCGTAACTCAGCCAAGAAGAATAGCAGCATTAAGCGTGAGTGAGTTCATTGCAAAGCAATTAAAAACTCGCTTTCCAGGATTGGTCGGCTACAAAATGCGTTTTGAGGACAAGACAAACGAAACTACAAAAATTAAGATAATGACAGACGGCATTCTACTCCAGGAAATGAAGCTAGATCCATGGATGCGAAAGTATTCAGTCATTATGGTTGATGAAGCTCATGAACGCAGCCTGAACATTGACTTTGTCCTAGGACTCCTGAAAAGAGTCCTTGCAGAACGAAAAGATTTTAAAGTTATAGTCAGTTCTGCAACAATGAATGCCGAAGCTTTCAGTAATTATTTTAATGGATGTCCAATCGTAACAATAGACACCCAGATATTTCCTGTAGCTATGGTGTATGACCCTCCTGCAATCGCAGCAAGTACAATGAACCAGACAGCAGCAGACGCCCTCATAACAAAGATTGAACAGACAATTGACAGAGTTCTTGACAATAGAGACGATGGAGACATACTGACCTTTTTACCTGGAGAAAAGATAATTAAAGACTGCATGCAAAGGCTCATGGTTTCCAGTTTTCACAGTAAGATACATCTGATTCCTTTATATGGGCGTCTGCCAAAAGAAGAACAGGAAAAAGTTTTTGATAAAGCGCCATTAGGAAAAAAGAAAGTAGTCCTTTCTACAAACATTGCCGAAACATCAGTTACAATAGATGGCATTACAACTGTCATAGATTCAGGTCTTGCAAAACTTAACTTTTACAGTCCAAGAACTTATACATCCAGCTTAATTGAGACAGCCGTAAGCAGGGCAAGCTGCAATCAAAGGCGAGGAAGAGCAGGAAGAACACGTCCTGGAACCTGTTACCGCCTTTATCCAAGAACCGATTTTGATACAAGGCAGGAATATACAACTGAAGAAATCTACAGAACGGACTTAAGTGAAGTAGTACTGCGCATGTCAGAACTGGGCATTACAGACTTTGATAAATTCGACTTTATTTCACCGCCTGCCCGCGAAGGAATTGCAAGTGCAGTTGAAACACTGACAATGCTTAAAGCTATTGAGGCAGACGGCACCCTTAGCAAAATTGGAAAATTGATGGTAGAATTTCCTCTCGAACCGAGAATAAGTCGTATAATTGTCGAAAGCATCCTTCGTTATCCAGATGTGCTGGAAGAAGTTATTATTGCAGCATCATTTTTAAGTGCACAGTCCCCTTTTGTATTACCAGTTGGTGAAGAAATGGACGCTCGCAAAGCACACCATAATTTTAATGACATTCAAGGTGACTTTGTAAGTTATGTAAAAATGTTCCGTAAATATATGGATGCTTCTCATAAAGAAAAATTCTGCAAAGTAAATTACCTTGATGAAAAAGTCATGGCAGAAATTGTAAACATCAAATCACAGTTAGAAGAAATTGTTTCATCCCGTCTGCAAATTCCTATTACAGGAGGGGGAATAATGGATAATTACCTATGCTGCATTGCATCTGGTATGATTCAGTTTGTATGCATTAGGGAAGGAAGAGAAAGCTATCGCACCCTTACTGCCGATCACATTACAATACATCCAGGATCATCTATGTTCCGTACTAATCCTCTGTATATAGTTGCAGGTGAAATAGTAAAGACAAGCAGAATGTTTGCAATGAGCGTCTCTCCCCTTACAAAAAATATTCTGCAACAGCTAGATTCTTCGCTTGAACAGCAGTTAAGCCATTACAGCAAGTCAAAAAAGAATAGTGATAAGCTTCCTGAATTTAAAGAAAAGAAAGATAAGCAGGAAAAGAAATCTGCAGCCAAAGACCGTAAGGAAAGTGACAGGAAAAAGAATGAGACTGTAACTATTGGCGGCATAGATTTTGCTTACGAAAAGGTAAAAGGCAAAAAGACAATAAAGCTTTTATGGCAAGATTTAAAGAATGCCTTGGAAAGGGAAAAGCTGCCTCAAATTACGGCAAATGTCGGAAACCTCAAGGGTACCGTCATTATGAAAGGCGGATTTACTCTAATGTCCCAAGAAAAGATGGAACTGATTGCAAAGGCTGCAAAAATGCTTAATCTTGAGCCTATAGAAGAATCTCAATGGATACGAAAGTTAAATGTAGACATACGCAAGGATGACAACCTTGTAATGCTTGTTAACAATATTAACTGCCTTATGAGAGTTGCCGTTGCAAAAAGCACTACACGGGAATTAGGATTTATAACGCTATACACCAACGGAAACAATTCATATTGGTTTAAAGTTTCTCGTGGATTTATTACAGCTCTGAATGAAAACTTAGCATCTCTTGAAAAGCTTATTGATGATTCTAAGGATTCAAGTCTTTCTAAGGAACAGAAAGAACAGATTAACATCGTGTACAGGATGCTGCACGCGATGTATGACTAAATAAAGTACTAGAAGAAATTATTCTTTATCATTATCCTGCTTTTCTTCTTCAATGCCAAGAATCTTTCGAGCTTTCTTGGCATTTGCATTTTTCTTTGTACCTTGTGCAATTTTTTCTACTTGAGCAGTCAGACCTGCATACTTGCCTTTTGCATAGATATCAAGGCCTGTTCCTTGAGTAGAAACGTCTTTATGTGCAAGGAATTCACCGCATATTGATTCATATTCAGGCCTGCCATATTTCGCAAATTCTTTTCCAAGCTGATAGCGCAGGCTTCTATGAATTTCTGTCTTTAATGTATTCTGTGCAAGTTCTATAATTTCTGCAGAACCAGCATAATTATTTTTTAACAGGGCAACTGCAACTTTTCCCTTTGCTGTATCGCCTGTTTTTTTATCAGTAATAAGACCAACAAGATATTCATTACCTTCAGCAGTATTAAAATCTGCAAGAACCTTATAGCATTTATCCTTTACAACCTGCTCTTCGCTCTTGTCCTTACAGCGATAAATAAGATATGGAACTGCTTCTGCCAATTTCTGAGATTCTACAGCATTAATTGCTTCAAGGCGAACCTTATAGTGAGAATCCCTCAGTGCCTGAATAAAAATAGCCGTTGCATTCTGATCAGTATAATTAGACAGACCTTTAAGGACATATACTCTAAAGTTAGGATCATCATCTTCAAACAAATCAATAAGGATTTCTTCAGCCCCTTCCATCTGCATTCCACCAATTGCTTCTGCAGCGTACATACGGACATAGGAATCTTCATCTTCATTTTGTACAATATCAACAAGCTTATCATAAGTTTCTACAGCCTTCAGCTTACCAAGAACCTTCATCAAAGACTGTTTCTGAGCAACAGTAAGATCATCCCTATCCATATATTCAGAAACATAGACAGCTTCTTCGTTGCTTCCGACTTCTCCAAGACATGAAAGGGCGCTGTTAAAATACTCCCCTTCTTCTTTTTCCATCAAGTCGACAAGTCCAGGAACTGCTGAACTGCTCTTTGCTGCTGAAAGATAAGGAAAACATGCATCAACAACAGACTTTTTTTCATCATAAGGATCATTTATAATAGAAACTGCAAAATCCTCAAGACAAGGATCTTTAAGCTTTTCAAAATATCCTAGAATTTTTATCTTAACATTTGAACTTTTTGATTCCTGAAACAAATCATACAGAGATTCTGCGAAGCGAGGATCTTCTTCTGAAGTAAGAGTTGTTATTGATTCTATTATCTGATCTTCTATGCCATATTTAAATGTGTCATTACATTCATCAATATAAGACTGTTCAGCACGTTCTGGATTTTTATCAATTACTTCCTGAATTTTTTCCTGAGAAGGTGGCAAAGGCCGCTTTGCCTCCGGAACTGTTTTTTCCTTTTTTACATAGGCACTCTCTTTTTCGGAAGAGTCCTGAGCTTCCTGAGAATCAAGATACTGCTGAACAATAGGATCTTCCGATTCTGCACTAGAAGACTGCTGTGCAAACATTAATGCAGTCACCATAACAGCAGCAATAGCAATACAAAATATCTTCTTCATGGCAATTCCTCTGTACTGTTAAACATTATTTGAATGAAATCGTTTCAAAAATTCTTCTTTGTATGACAGGAAACGGTCTTCCTCAATGCTTTTTCGGATCTCATTCATCATTGCATGCAAGAAATACAAGTTATGATAGCTTGCCAGCATTGAAGAAAGTATTTCCTGTTCACGGAAAATATGACGAAGGTAGGCTCTTGAATAAGTACGGCATACTCGACATTGACATTCACTGTCTATCGGAGAAAAGTCATGCTCAAAACGCTTTTGCTTTATAGAAAGCATTCCGTTATGAGTAAGATAAAGACCATGCCTAGCAACACGTGTAGGCTGTACGCAGTCAAACATATCAATGCCATCTGCAACAGCCTCAAAAATATAGTCAGGAGTTCCAATCCCCATTACATATTTTGGCTTTGCAGCCGGCAGATACTGGACTGTATAACGCAGATATTCTGCAAATACTTCAGAAGGCTCTCCAACGCTAAGACCTCCAATGGCAAGTCCAGGAGTATCAAGAGAACTGACGAATTCTGCACTTTGCTTTCGTAAATCTTCAAAAAAGTTTCCCTGTACAATAGGAAACAGAATTCCTTTATACCCACTCTGACGTTGGAAATTCCATTCCTTTATTGCACGTTCAGCCCATGCAGACGTAATTTTCAAAGCCTGCTCTGCTTCTTTACGTTCAACACCATAGCCTGAACAAATATCAAGCTGCATTTGAATGTCCGAATTCAATTTTACCTGTGTCTGCACAACACTCTCAGGAGTAAACAGATGCTTGCTTCCATCAATATCACTGCGAAATGTAACTCCCCCACTTTCAATTTTCCTAAGCTGTGAAAGAGAAAAAACCTGGAACCCTCCGGAATCTGTCAAAAAGTTTCTATTCCATTTGGTAAAACCATGAAGTCCCCCTCCTTCCTGAACAATATCAGCACCAGGACGAAGGTACATATGATACGTATTTGCAAGAATTATTTCAAATCCAATTTCTTCAAGAGATTCTTTTGAAACAGCCTTTACTGTTCCCTTTGTTCCAACAGGCATAAAAACAGGAGTATGAACATCTCCATGCGGAAGATGCATAATACCAGTCCTTGCAAGAGTCTTTTTCTCCCCATCCATATTTTCATGACTGATTTCAAAAAAATTTTCTACCATAATAAAATCCTACAGAAACTACGTACGTGCATATTTTAAAAGCAATGCACTTACCCCTACAAAGAAGATAACCGGAAACCACTCTCCCAGCACAGGAGGGATGGTGCCAAACCTTGCCATAAGCATAGTAATCATTTGCATTACATAAAACAGAACTACGGCCGTTATACTTAACGCAAGGCTTACAATCATAACATTTTTTCTAGTCTTTCCGCTCAATCCAATTGCAAGCATTACAACAACGAGAACTACAAAAGAAAAGGCATATTTCTTATAATACTCAGCTTTTGCTTCATTACTTGGCAATCCTGATTTTTCAAGCTGCAATATATATTGCTTGGCCTCAGCAGCAGTAACTTCATCTACATTTATAGAATTCCTTCTAAATGTTTCAGGAGGTTCCATCAGGCGAAACAAATGATCATAATCAACAGGGTATATGCGATATTCATTTTCATCATTCTTATAGAAACAGGAATTACTTAATTCCCAATGGTCAGAAGCCCAGACTGCACTTTCTGCATATACAAGTCCGTCAAAAGAGCGGTCATTATTTCTATACAAAACATAAAGAGAATAAAGCCTTTCAAACTTACTGTCAAAATATTCAGCCTTATATATTATTTTTCCGCCTTCACTCATTACAACAACATTGGAGTTATCATATTGCTGTTCTTTTTCAAGAGCCTTATTTTGAAGCGACATTTTCTTTTCATAACTTTTTACAACAACTGCATCATTAAACCAAAATAATCCGACACTCATGAATACAGAGAGTATCATCAGAGGAAGTGTAAACCTGAATAAAGAAATGCCACATGCAAAAACTGCCAGAAGTTCATTTTTAGCATATAAATCACTTAGCATATAGGCAGTAGCAAAGAGAATTGCAATAGGAACAGAATACCAAGCTGCTTTAGGAATATATAACATCATTATCTGCAGAATCACTGATGATGAAACGCCTTTAGATACATATCCCCAAATATTCAGAAGTAAATCTGTAAGAGACAGTATAAGAATTGAAAAAATCATGGAACCTAAAAAAATTGCAGAAAATTTTTTAAGCATATAAAATATAAGTTTCATTTTTTCCGCAGCCTCATATACAAAATAATTCCAACAATACCTATGACAACATTTGGAGTCCACATCATTACAAAGCCATTCCAACCGCTTTTTACGCCGAACATCTGCCCCAGAATAGAAGCTGCCCAATATAATACAGATATAAGTATACCAAAAATTAACCCAAGGGTCAGTCCATCGCGCTTTCCAAATACAAGAGCAAGAGGAAAGGCCAGCATTGCAAAAAATATAGAACCAAACGGTATTGAAAATTTTTTGTTAAATTCAAGTTTATACTGATTAAGTCTTTTTTTTGTAACAGTATCATCTGTAACCATTTGCTTTATATGTTTCCACAAATCAAGAGATGTCATTTCCCTAGGATAAATCCTTGTCGAAGAGTCTGAAATAATCGAATCAAATACATTAAATGATGCATTTTGAGAATCAAGGACTTCAAATTTTTTTCTATCAGATCTATCTATAGAAAATACAGAAGTCTTTCCCATATTAAATTTCATAAGAACTTCTTCATCGGGCGACTGCACTACAGAACCTTTACCTGTAACAATAATGCGGTCATTTCCATTACTGTCTATATTAAAAAATACCATATCTTGGATTACATTATCATCACTGACATCACCAATTACAATTGTCGTTCCATTCATAATCTTTACGCTGTTAGGCTCTATCTCTACAGCAGGATCAGAATGAACGATCTGACGCTTCAACCTATTAAATTTTAATATTCCAAGAGGTAAGAAATAATCATTCATTACAAAACTAAAAACTGAAATCAGAAGTCCCATTGCAAGAACAGGAATGAGAATGAGAGAATAACGCTGTCCCGTAGCCCTTAAAACCATAATCTCGTTATCTGTAACCATTCTTCCAAGGCACATCAAAAAGCCTACAAGAGTTGCGAATGGTGCAGATTGGGCTACTATCGCAGGCAGGCAATACAGAATGAGCTTCAATACAGCCGATACCTTTACATGCTGGCGTAAAATAGTCTCTGCAAGAAGAAGGATATTATTAACGAAAAATACTACAAAGAAAAAGCAGAAGCATATTGCAAAATAAATAAAAAGTTCTTTACATAAATATTTTAAAAGAACATTAGCCCCTAAAATATCTGCTTTCCTGCCTGTCTTTTCTTTTTTAACCGAATCAGATTTTATTGAGCCTGAAGCATCTAGTTCTTTAACTTCTGGACTACAGGCAGTCACTGCTTCTGAAATTTGAGTATTTAAAGTATCATCTTCAACGGTTTTTATTTCAGAAGTTTCTCCTTCAAAAGCATCTGACTCAAAAAAATCATCTTCAATAGTTTCTGATTCAGAAGTTTCACCTTCAAAAGCATCTGACTCAAAAAAATCATCTTCAATAGTTTCTGCTTCAGAAGTTTCACCTTCAAAAGCATCCGCTTCAAAAAAATCATCTTCAATAGTTTCTGCTTCAGAAGTTTCGCCTTCAAAAGCATCTGACTCAAAAAAATCTTCTTCAAGGGATTCTGCGTCAGAAAATTCGCCTTCAAAAATTTCATCTTCTAAAGTTTCTGAACCAATAGAATCCTTTTCTATAATTTCTGTTTTTGGAGATTCGTCTTTTACAGCAGATTTTTTTTCTTCTGCAATAAGTTTTTCTTCTGCGGCTTTCTTTTCTTCGGCAATCTTTTTTTCAAGTGCCATAGCCTGCTTATACTGCTCTATATCCTTCAATGAAAGGGGAATTTCAGGTTCTTCTAAAGAAGATTTTGACAGCAATTGCTTTATTAAATCTTCTTTTTTGTTCTGTTTCTGTAAAGATTTTTCTCCTTGAACAGCAGGCAATTGAGATTTTTTTTCAATTTTAATTTCATCAAGATAATCAAAATCCATTACTTACCGGTGCTCCCAAAACCTCCTTCTCCCCGTTCTGTAGAAGAAAGTTTTTCTACACTGTCAAACAGGCCTCTTGTTACAGGAGCAACAACAATTTGGGCTATACGATCTTTATTATTTACAGTAAAGTCTTCCTTACCAAGATTTATTAGCAATACTTTTAATTCTCCGCGATAATCACTATCAATTGTTCCTGGAGCATTCAGAACAGTAACGCTATTATTAAAAGCCAGTCCACTCCGTGGACGTACTTGTATTTCATAGCCTTCTGGAATTTCAAAGAAAAGTCCAGTAGGAATCAAAGCAGACTGCATAGAATGTATAACTACAGAGTCCTTAATGCAGGCACATACGTCTGCACCTGCAGCACCTGAAGTCTTGTAAACAGGAAATTCGGCGCCTTCATTTTTTTTACATGGAATTTTTATTTCTTTCATATTTAAATTTCCTCCGTGCTCGAAGCTCCAAACGCTACAAAGGCACAATTCTTTTTGTCCAGCAGATTTTTTACTAATTCAAGAATATCTTCTTTTGTTACAAGCCGGATATCTCTAATAATATCATCGGTTTCATAGAATGGAAATCCAAGAGAATAATTTCTTTGCAGTCGCTTCATAATATATTCGACGTCTTCACCATTAATTATTTCTTCCCCGCATAAATGTTCTTTTGCGGCTTTAATTTCTTCATCATGCAGATCATCATTAATAAGGCGTTCAAGTTCATTCTGCAAAAGACGGGCTACATCTTTTCCATTTGCCTTATCACAGGATGCGTATGCACTCCATAAGGCAGCATCCTCAAACTCTGATATAAAGCTATATACATTATAGCACAGTCCATTTGATTCCCTCAGTGCCTGAAACAAGCGGCTGCTCATAGTATCGCCGACAAGTGCATTAAATACGTCAAGGACAACATCAGACTTTGGAGTCAGAGGTACTGAAACAGGATACGACTGTATGACGTGCAGCTGAGTAAAATCAGTTGTAATATAATTACTGCCGCTCTTCCATACAGGAGCCTCATTAAAATGCCTCTGTTCAGGATAGCATTTAGGCTGTAAATGATCAGGCAAAAGAGAAAGTTCCTCTATTAAATCCTGCTCATTGAAATTCCCTGCACAAACAACAGTCAGTTCGCCATGAACGAAATATTTCTCATACCATTGCAAGATCTGTTCACGGGAAATCCGCTCAACGTCTTCTACAGTTCCAGTTATGCTCCTGCTAATACTCTGATCAGGCCATACACATAAAGCTGCACTATCTATGGCACAGCCCTCAGCATCATCAAGAGAAGCTGTTATTTCATTTTCTACAACAGTCCTTTCTCTATTAAGCTCCTGCTCTGGAAACTCTGCATGACACGACATATCACATAAAGTGTGAATTGCATTTCGTACATTCTTTCCAAATGAAGGAATAGTACAGTATACACATACATTTTCCCGGTCCGTATAAGCATTGACATAGCCGCCTGCTTTATCAAAAAACAGGGAAAGTTCCCGTGCAGATTTTTCAGAAGTTCCTTTAAATAAAAGATGTTCAATAAAATGCGTTATGCCATACTCACCATTACGTTCATTTCTTGATCCAACAGAAAACCAAAAGCCTATAGATACAATTCTGTGTTCTGGCATGTTCTGAGTAATAAGCATTACATTATTTTTTAATATCTGTTTATGAGCCGGCATGTTCTATTCCATAAAAAAACCACGAAACACCTCCAATTATAGCAGGAGACGAATCGTGGTTCTATTCATTTATAGACAATGTTATTTGTTCTTTTTTTCCTGTTCTTCAAGAGCATCAATATATGAAAGGTTCAAACGACCCATTTTGTCAACTTCAAGAAGCTTTACAGGAATTACCTGACCTTCCTTAAGAACGTCAGTTACCTTTTCAACACGGCTTCTTGAAAGCTTTGAAATGTGGCACAAACCTTCCTTGCCTGGAAGAATCTCTACGAAAGCACCAAAGTCCATAATGCGCTTTACAGTACCATTGTAAATTGTGCCTGGTTCTGGATCTTCACAGATTCCCTTTACAGCAGCCTTAGCGGCATCTGTAGCCTTACCAGTCTTACCGTAAATTGTTACAGTACCGTCATCATCAGTATTAATGGTAACGCCATACTGAGCGCACAATGCCTTTACGTTCTTTCCGCCAGGACCAATCAGGGCTCCAATCTTATCAACAGGAATCTTAACAGTTTCAATCTTAGGAGCAAAAGCACTTACAGGCTGAGGCTTGCTGATGCACTGTTCCATTATGTCAAGAATATGATTACGTCCACGCTTAGCCTGTTCAAGGGCCTTACGCATGATGTCCATAGAAACACCGGCAATCTTAATGTCCATCTGGAAACCAGTAATGCCATCGCGAGTACCAGCAACCTTAAAGTCCATATCGCCAAGGTGATCTTCTTCACCAAGAATATCAGAAAGAATTGCATATTTCTTGTACTGTGGTCCGTCTGTAATCAATCCCATAGCAATGCCGGCAACCATCTTTTTCATTGGTACGCCAGCTGCCAGCAAGGAAAGACATCCGCCACATGTAGAAGCCTGCGAAGAAGAACCGTTAGATTCCATAATTTCAGATACTACGCGAATTGTATAAGGGAATTCTTCACGGCTTGGAATCATAGGAGCAAGAGAACGGCGTGCAAGGTTTCCGTGACCAATTTCACGGCGGCCTGTTGAAAGCTTTCCTACTTCACCAACTGAATATGGAGGGAAATTGTAGTGAAGGATAAAGTTTTCGCTTCTGTCGCCTTCAATATCATCATATACCTGTTCATCCATTGCAGTGCCAAGAGTTGTTACAGCAAGAGACTGCGTTTCACCACGAGTGAACAAAGCACTTCCATGAGGACGAGGCAATACGTTAATTTCACATGTAATAGGACGGATATCTTCTGTTCCACGACCATCAATGCGCAATCCCTTTTCAAGGATGCTAGAACGGAGCAAGCGGTACTGAATATCATCAAACAAAGCATCAAAAAGCTTTTTCTGAGTTTCATCTTCAAGCTGTTCTGCATGATTTGCAGCAACTTTTGCCTTTACTTCTTTTACAGCCTTTCCGCGGGCCATCTTTCCCTTAAGGAAACATGCTTCCTGCATCAAAGGAGTTGCTTCAGCTTCAATAGCCTCAGAATTTTCAAGCTTTACATCAAATGGAGCAAGAGGCAGCTTTTCTTTTCCGCACTTTGCACGAAGCTCTTCCTGAAGTACACACATATCACGGATAAAGTCCTGAGCCTTTGCAAGGGCTCCGAGCATAATATCCTCAGAAACTTCGTTTGCTCCTCCTTCAACCATTGTAAAGCCATCTTTTGTACCGGCAACAACAATTTCAAGTTCTGCCTTTTCAATCAACTCATAAGTTGGATTCAAGACATAATCACCGTTAACATAAATAACACGTACTCCAGCAACAGGACCGTTAAATGGAATGTCACTTATTGTAACTGCTGCTGAAGAGGCAATAACTGCCAGAATATCAGGTGGATTAACACCGTCTACAGATACACATGTTGGTACAATCTGAAGTTCACGTCCAAATTCAGGATAAAAAAGAGGACGCATAGGACGGTCAATAAGACGGCTTACAAGGATTTCCTTGTCCTTTGGACGACCTTCTCTTTTTACAAAACCGCCAGGAATCTTTCCTGCTGCGTAAAATTTTTCATTGTAATCGACAGTAACCGGAACAAAATCCAATCCTTCTTTTACTTCACTTGATGCACAAACTGTTGCAATAACAGAAGTTCCGCCAAACTGAGCATAAATACAGCCATTAGCCTGCTTACCAATCTTTCCTGTTTCAAGAATCAGTTCTGTATCACCGATTTTTCTAGTTACTCTTTCTACCATTGTTTCCTTCTAAAAATTTCATTCATTCTTTTTCAGCAAAAACTGAAGGATACTCCGTTTGAACAGCCGGTGTACCCACTATTAAATATAAAAGGCAGCTTTTATCAACAGATTGTGATGTAAGCTGCCTTTTACATAGAATCTATTTACGAAGTCCCAAGTCTTTAATCAGCTGGCGGTATCCTGTAAGATCCTTGCGCTGATAATACTTCATAAGCCTTCTGCGCTGTCCAACATCCTTAAGCAATGCACGAGAAGCTGTTGCATCCTTAGGGAACTGCTTGCAGTGAGCAGTCAATTCTTTAATGCGTTCTGTGAGCAATGCAATCTGAACCTTTGCATTTCCAGTGTCCTTATCATTTGCACCAAACTTTGATACCAATGAAGAAGTCGTTTCTTTTGTAAGTGCCATAACTTACTCCTTAAAAATATATTTCACCATGAAACAAAGCAGCATGTTCGACTTACATGCAACAATGCATCATTAATGGTTAAAATTTATACACTTAACCCTCTCGGCAGTATGCAGAGAAGGAAGCTGAAGTTTTATTCTATTCTTATCTAAAGTACATACAGTGTGAAGGACGTTAAAGCCATCACCCTCACCATCAAGAACTGCAACGACAGAATATGTACCGTCAGCAGGAAGAATCTGATTACTAATGCGTTCTGAAACGAACCAGCCTTCCTGACTTTCTTTCCATGCAAGGCTTTCCGCATCATACGAAAAAGGCCTAAGCAACATTTTCTGAACTGATGCAAAATCTCCCTTTACAATTGCATCACGGATACGAGAAGAACTTACCCTCTGAGAGTCAACAATAACATCTTCAACCTGTTCAAGACTAAAAGAATGTTCCTGAGCAAAATTCCGTATTGCATTCATATCAAAAGCACCTTTATAGCCGCATCTGAAATCTTTGCCTTCTACAAGACATTTCATATTGCAATTATTGCAAAGTACTTCTAAGAAAGAACTTCCTTCTATTCTACTGAAATCATCAGAAAAGTCAATCACTACAGCAAACGCAAGGCCTTTTCTGCTCATAAGTCCAAGCCGCTGTTCCAGTAAAGAAATTTCACCTTCAAAGCCCTTGCTGCCTGAACGGACTGAATTACGGAAAGTTACAGCACCAGGCACATACGCTTTCTTAGATAGAACTGACTCTAAAAGAGCTTCATGCCCCGCATGAATTCCATCAAAGCTGCCGACTGCAATGGCAGACCCTTTGCTCAGCCATTCTACCGGAAATTGATTTTCCAAAATCTGTTTCCATGTAAATACACGGAAACCTGAAGACTCTTTTACAGGAACAACAAAACTATAGGATAACCTTCTGTCAACTAAACGTATCATTCCTGCAAAGCGGCCATCCTCATAAAAAACAGATATTTCGTCACTTTGAGCATCAGCCTCTGGAAAATCAATCCTTGAAAACATTTTTCCTAAAAGAGGCCTGCCATTTAAATATGATTTTTCATACTCGCGCTTTATGTAATCAGCTTTTAAGCCGCATCGATTAGCTAATTCTGGAGTAAAGACAAGGAAATGCTTTTTTATATCCTGCAATTTATCATCAGAATCTTTTATCTTTTCATTGCTATTTTTTCCTGAGGAAAACTTTCTGTCATTAAGGATTCCGTTTTCTATTGTAAATTCTGGCAGAAAAGAGGCACAGGCAGCTTCTGAAAGAACAAAAGGCCCAACTTGAGTGCGTCGCAAAGCACTCAAATGTGCACAAGAACCAAGCCATTCAGCCATATCGCGAGCTAAGGCCCGAATATAAGTTCCTTTAGAGCATTCAATTTGCAAGAGAGCGTATGCATTTCCGTCTTCTGCAGTAGGTTCCTTAAAATCAAGAAGCGTGTTACTGTAAATAAAAATCTGGCGAGGCTCAATAGTAACCGAACAGCCATTCCGAACCATATCGCTCGCACGCTGACCGTTTACATGAATTGCAGAAAATACAGGAGGGACCTGAAGGATAGCGCCTGTAAATTTTGAACAGGCAGATTCGACAGAACCCCTGTCTGGAATTTTTATGCCCTGTCCTGACTCTGTTGAATATTTACGGGTAATAATTCCGCAGGGATCTAATGTATCTGTTTCAGTACCAAAACATACGATGGCAAGGTAAGTTTTTTTAAATCCTGTGATATGCGGCACTAAATGCGTCAAGCTGCCGCTTAACACAACAAGAAGTCCATCAGCAAAGGAATCAAGAGTTCCAGTATGTCCTACTTTTTCTGTATTAAGCGCATGCTTTATGCTCCATAAGGAAGAAAAACTTGTTATGCCAGATTGCTTTGCAAACGGAACTATACCAGAAGGATTATCAGTCAGTTTCTTTTTCTTTGGCATTTTTCTCAAGTTCATTCAATTTCTGAACCATATCATAACCGTCACGCATAGAAAAATCTGCTATAAATGACAGTTTCGGAAATTTATATATGCTAAGCTTTTTAGCAATGCTAGACTGGATGAATCCAGCAGCATTCTGCAAGCCCTGGACGCCACGCTTTACAGCATTTTCATCCATAAAAGACGAAACATAGACTTTTGCATAGGCAAGATCTCCAGCAACCTCCACGCGATTAATTGTTAAAAACTCATTAACGCGAGGATCCTTTATTTCATGCCGGAGAATCATGTTTGCAATTTCCTGCTTCAGCTGTTCTCCAAGACGAATTAACCTAAACTGCCCCATCAGTCAGCATCTCCGCTTTCAGAATCCTTACGTGCTGCTTCTTTTGCCCAGTCTTCAGGACTCTGAACCTGATCAGCTCTTGCTGCCTCAGCCTTACGTTCTTTTGCGGCATCTTTTGCAGCCTTTTCTGACAGCTGCTGTTCCTGCTTTTCTGCAAGGGCTTTTGCAGCAGCTGCAGCTTCACGCTGTGCAGAACGCTTTTCCATTTCGGCACGCTCATCAACAAGAGTGTCTCCAAGCTTACGGGCAACTTCAACAAATTCAAATGCTTCAATTACATCGCCTTCCTGAATATCCTGCCAGTTTTCAATGCCAAGACCACATTCGTAGCCTGCACGGACTTCTTTTGCATCTTCCTTAAAGCGCTTGAGGGAACCGACTTTTCCTGTAAACTTAACAACGCCATCCCTAATGATATTTACATTGCTAGAACGCTTGATAATACCGTCTGTAACGTAACATCCTGCAATAATGCCAATCTTAGGAACTTTGAACGTATTGCGTACTTCAAGAGTACCTGTAACTTCTTCCTTAGTGTCTGGCTTAAGCATACCTTCCATAGCCTGCTTAATTTCTTCAACACAGCGGTAAATAATGTTATATTTACGGATTTCTACTTTTTCCTGATCGGCAAGAGCCTTTGCCTTTGCTGTAGGACGAACGTTAAATCCGATTATGATTGCATTATCATCTGCAGCAGCAAGCATGACATCGCTTTCATTAATAGCACCCGCACTTGAGTGAATTACAACAAGGCGGATATCCTTTGTCGAAAGCTTTTCAAGAGATGTCTTAAGGGCTTCTGCACTACCCTGCAAGTCTGCCTTGATAATAACCTTGAATTCCTTAATTTCATTCTGTTCAATTGTAGAGTAAAGATTATCAAGAGTTACTTTCTTAACAGCCTTTGCATCTTCAAAGCGTTTCAATTCCTGGCGCTTTGCAGCAAATGCGCGCGCTTCCTTTTCAGACTCTGTTACCTGGAAAGGATCGCCAGCATTAGGCATCGATTCAATGCCAAGAACTTCAACAGGCATTGAAGGACCTGCTTCCTTTATCTTAACGCCGCGATCATTAAAAATAGCACGGACGCGGCCAGAATAAATTCCTGCAACAAAAGGGTCTCCCGTACGGAGAGTACCACGCTGAACAACAACAGAGGCAACAACGCCACGCCCCTGATCAATTCTTGACTCGATAACCCTACCTTCTGCACGTGAATCAAACTGTGACTTAAGTTCAAGCATTTCTGCCTGCAAAAGAATTGCATCAAGCAATTCATCAATGCCTTCTTTCTTCAATGCAGAAATATTAACGTACTGAGTGTCTCCACCCCATGATTCAGGAGTAAGCCCATTTTCAGAAAGCTGAGTCATTACACGGTCAGGATTAGCATCAGGCTTATCTATCTTATTTACAGCAACAATGATAGGAACCTTTGCATCCTTTGCATGGTGAATTGCTTCAAGAGTCTGAGGCATAACGCCATCATCTGCGGCAACAACAAGGACGACAATATCTGTGATCTGAGCACCGCGGGCGCGCATCATCGTGAAGGCTTCATGACCAGGAGTGTCAAGGAATGTAATGTCTCCCTTAGGAGTTGAAACCATGTAAGCACCAATCTTCTGAGTAATGCCTCCAGCTTCGCCTTCTGCAACATGTGCATTGCGAATTGCGTCAAGAGTCTTTGTCTTACCATGGTCAACATGTCCCATTACAGTAACAATTGGAGGACGAACGGCAATGCCTTCTTCGCTTCCAACATCACTTTCAATGACAGTTTCATCATAAAGGCTGACAATATGAACCTTACAGTTATATTCAGATGCAAGAATTGTTGCCGTATCACTATCTATAGACTGGTTGATTGTTACCATCATGCCCATAGACATGAGCTTTGCAATAATTTCTCCAGCTTTCAGATTCATCTTTTTTGCAAGATCAGATACAGAAATTGTATCCATAATGTCAATCTGTTCTGGAACAACGCTCACAGGAGTATCATGCTTCTTGTTCTGATAAAGCTCTTCTTCCTTGAAAGCCTCTTCCTGTTCCTTATGACTGTATACCTGCTTTTTGCCTTTAAATTGTTTTTTTGCAGGAGCCTTATTGCCTTGCAATGAAGGAGCATCACCGAAAGAAGGCTTTGGTCCTCCAAAGGTTCCTGTACGGTTAAATCCAGGTCTACCCTGGCCGCCCTGGCCGTTATTGTTATATCCGCCGTTACGGCTGTTATATCCAGTTCTTCCCTGGCTGTTATTATTATATCCGCCGTTACGGCTGTTATATCCAGTTCTTCCCTGACCGCCCTGGCTGTTATTGTTATATCCGCCATTACGGTTATTCCAATTACTTGTGCGTTCCCTATTCTGATAGCCTTCTCTGGCCTGGGCCCCAGTAAATCCTGAACCATTATTCCTGCGGTTATTATTGTTATAATATCCTCCAGAACGGTTAGAGTGTGGATTTCCACTTAAATTACCAGCCTTTACATTAGGGCGAGCTGTATTCAATACAAATGTTGAATTTCTTGTCTCGGTACGAGGCTTATCTTTTTGAGGAGAAACTTTATTTACCGGAGCCTTCTTCTCTTTATCAGATGCATTAGACTGCTCCTGTACAGGGATAGCCTTTGCTTCTGCAGGCTTTTCCTTAGGCTCAGCAACAACAGGCTCTTCCTGTTTGGCGGATGATTCAGCAGCTTTTTTTACAACGACGCGAACATTCTTATCTTTGTCTTTTGGTGCAGAATTCGTTTTCCGCTTAATCACAACCACCTTTTTCTTAGGCTGAGAACTTGTTTCTTCTTTCTTATGCAAAACAAAATCAACTTTCTTTTCTGCTTCATCCGCCATAACTATAGTTTTCCTTACTCCTCTTCAAATATTAATTCAACACCACATTTTGGACAATGAGTCATATCAAGAGAAATTTCTGCTCCACATTCTGGACAGTAATATTTTTCTCCATCCTCATCATCAGATTCTTCGGCATCCTGACCTGCATTTTCAACAGCCTCAGGCTCTTCATTTTCAAACACAACATTCTCATTAATGATTGCATTCACAGCATCTATATCTTCCTGAGTAATACCTTCTACATCAAGAATCTTTCCACTTTCTACAGAATCAAGGAAGTCATCAATATCTTCAATGCCAACCGCTGCAAGCTTTGCAGCAACGTCCTGATTTACTCCAGGCAACTGAGATACAGTAGAAATGACATCCTCTTCAGAAACTTCAGAACCGGCAAAGAGCTGCTCTGCAGCCATACGTGAATCTGTCTCTGTAAGATCCAGTTCTGCAGCCTGTTCTTCAGTCTTTACATCAATATTCCAGTCACACAAGCGATTTGCAAGACGAACATTAAGCCCCTGCTTACCGATTGCAAGAGAGAACTGACTTTCTGCAACTATGGCAAGAACCTCTTTCTTTTCCTTATCAAGAATAACAACTCTCTTTACTTCTGCAGGCAAAAGGGCATTCTTAATAAATTCATGAGGATCTTCATCATACTTAAGCACATCAATCTTTTCGCTTTCAAGCTCACGAATAACATTCTGAATTCGAACGCCTTTAAGTCCAACGCAAGCTCCAACAGGATCAACGTCAACTTTGTTTGAATATACAGCAATCTTAGTACGGTAACCAGGCTCACGCACAGTCTTGTAAACGGAAACAATCTTATCCTGAATTTCAGGAACTTCCTGTTCAAGAAGGTTCTGAACAAACCTAGGATCAGTACGGCTCAAAACAAGCTGAATGCCATTCGATGTCTTTTTTATATCTACCAAAAGAGCTCGTATTCGTTCATTAACCTCAAAAGCTTCCCTAGGACTCTGATTTTTTACAGGAAGAACCGCCTCAACCTTTCCTACATCAATGAAGATGTTACCGTTACGCTCACGCTGATAGTTACCAGCCTTTATCTGTCCTATCTGATTCTTATATTCATTATACAGAGTATCTTTAAAGCTTTCATTCAAAGCCTGATGAGCCGTCTGTTTTCCTGTAGAAACTGCAGAACGTGCAAATGTATGAGGATCAATCTCGATGTCAATTTCATCACCAACAGCACATTCCTGACTAAGAGTCAAAGCCTCTTCAAGTTCTATTTCCTGAGAAGGATCATAAACTCCATCTACAATAACCTTGCGAGAATACACTTTAACATCCGACAAGCCATCATCAAATTTTACAATACAATTTTCGGCAGTTCCAAAAGTTCTTTTATACGCTGCTTTAATTGCATTCTCAATCGTCTGCTTGATTGACTCCTCGCTCATTCCCTTTTCAGACTGAAGAGCACGGATCGCATCTGCCATTTCTGACATATCAAGCCTCCCTTATAAATGTATAAATTTTGCTTTTGCAATATCATTATAGGCAATGGCTTTATCACCATCAGCCTCAGTTTCCAAAGTAACTTGTTCGCTATCTGAAGATTTTATTTTTCCGCGTATCCAGTCACTTACATTCTTATCCCACACACGAATCTCACGGCCAACAAAACAGCTGAACTCAGCAGCATTCTTTATGTTGCGTTCAAGGCCAGGAGAACAGACTTCCATGATAATATCATCTTCGCTCTTTCCCAAAAGAGCAATGAGCTTAGGCTGCAATGCATGATGGACTTTTGAACAGTCCGCAACACCAATATCTTTTGAAGGATCTTTAGAAGCAATTACCGCAGTAATTCTTACCATGCCACTCTGAGGCACAATCTGCAGCTCGACAAGCGTAAAGCCAGAGTCGGCCACAACCGATGCACATTCCTTAAAATGAGGAATTGTATCGAGAGAAATGTAATTCAATAGAAACCTCTGAAAAATTTTCGACAGTTGAAAAAAAAAGAGCCTCAATCAGGCTCTTTTTTAAATTCTTTTAATTGTTAGAAATATATCATTTAGGACAAACAGTGTCAATAGGGGATGACGCCCCCTCTAAAAATTATCAGCCGTTATACCCTATAAAGTGATTGTCGTAAAGGTCAAACCATTTGATACGCTTTCCTTCCTCTACGAAGCTAAACATGCAATGTTCAAGGCTGTAAGCTTTGGTAAATTATTGTTCCCTTATAATTCCATAAAAAAACAAAGCACTTTGCAAGCCGTGAAGCTAGTACTTTGCGCCTTGTGTAGTTAGCTCTTTGCGCCTTGTGTAGTTAGTTCTTTGCGCCTTGCGTAGTTAGTTCTTTGCGCCTTGCGTAGTTAGTTCTTTGCAAGGACTGTAGTGCACGCTGTCATAAATCAAAAGCATTTACAGTCTTTTGAATATGCTCCGGCAAAGGAATTTCAAAGGTACAAGCCTTTCCGCCTAAAGGAATTGTAAGGCGGACGGCTGCAAGCTGAAGTTTTTTTATGCCGCACTTACGCAAAATCTTATTCATCTTAAAGTTTCCGTGCTGGTCATCTGCCGCAAGTGGCGCTCCAGCTTTTGCCATCTGAATGCGTATCTGATGCATACGGCCTGTTCCAAGCGTAATATGGACAAGACTAAGCTCTACACGTTCCAAGTCTGAATTGGGAACGGAAACTGTACCAGTCTTTTCAACCTCAAAAAAAGTCTGAGCTTGCTGAATTCTTCCGTGAGCTTCGACAGTTCCTGTAAGCACGCCCTTTGCTTTCTTTTTTCCTTTTACAGCAGGAGTTCCAATACATACGGCATAATATTCTTTTTGCACATCATCCCCAGCAATCAGCTTAGTCCATTTTGCTGCGGCAGGGGCATTTTTTGCGACAATAAGAATTCCTGCAGTATCCTTATCCAGACGGTGAACAAGATAAATTTTATAGCCAAGCTGCTCAGAAAGAGTTTCATCAAGAGGATAAGAAATTCCTGCACCACCCTGTACCGAAACTCCATTTGGCTTGTTTATTAAGAGAATCTCAGAATTTTCATATAATATGGAAAAAGGCATAATATGCCGACTATAATATTAAAGGTAGGGAAAAATGACAAGATTCCAGAAAATTATTTTAAAAAAGAATGTTTTATGCACGCTGGCAGCCTGTTTTATCCTGACGCAAACTTTATTTGCAGCCGTTACTTCAATAAAAAGCAAAAGCGGATTTCTTGCAATAGACTTACCAGAAGGATTTTATCTTACATCTTCAAGCAAAGACGGAAAGTCTTATCAGCTGCAAAGTTCCGTTCTGCCTGTAACTGCTGCAATTAAAGTATATGACAAAGGAATTTACAGCAGTGCAAAAGAAGCGCTTACAGACAACTTGACAAGGATGAATGCAGAAAAGGAAATAGACTCATTTAATTGGCGCAACCAGGACTTTGCAATATCCTCATATTCCAATTATCTTGGACAGATGGCAGCAGCAGGCTATGCAGCATCTGTAACATTACCAGAAGAAGACGGACTTATTGTAATGCTTATATGGACGGAACAAACCCAGCAGGCTGCATGCAATGACTTAATGCTAAGTTTTATTGACGGACTCTGCATAGACTTTGGAAGCTTTTACGAGGCAGGCCCAATTACAAAATACGCATATCCTGATTCTGACAAATACATTCCTGTAACAATGAACATTACCGAAAGAGAAATAAAAAGCTTTATCAGGGAATCTGACAGAGAGGCAAATGAATACCTTATTGAACGTGAATACAATGTGCTAAAGCTTTATGCTGGACATCCACTATGGAAGGATGCATGGACTAGATATTACAGAATGATATTCAGGGATTCATTTAAAAGACTGAATCGGATTGCTTTTGACATATTCAATGAACTGAATCCTTCATGCACAGATGACACTGACCTTGCACAAAAGCTTTTAACGTGGACACAGGGAATGAACTATGAAAGGGAAAAGACTTCGAGCGACTTTGCATCACTTCCTTCCATTATATTAGGAGGCGGAAGCGACTGTGATTCCAGAAGCATGCTCCTTTCTGTACTTCTAACGAGCATGAATATGGACAGCATTATGTTTATAAGCAATGAATTCAGTCATGCAGTTGCAGGATTCGTATCGACACATCCTGGGCACAGCTTTAAAGCAAACAATAAAGATTATCTTTTAGGAGAAACAACCGCAAAGGGCATAACATGGGGAATGATTGCACAGGAACAGGACGATCAGTCCAAATGGATTCCCGTCCTGTTTTACTGACATTTATTTTATAAGAAGGTTATATGCATCCAAAGGATTTTCAACTGACATCAAAGAATCCTTAAGTTCAGAATTCCTCATCTTAGAGCTAAAGAAGGAAAGAGTCTGGAGATAATATGCATGCTGATTGTATGCAGCAGCAATCATAAACAGCAGGCGCACAGGAACATCATCAACAGGTTCAAAGTCAATGATGTCAACTTTAGAAATTCCTACAGAAAGCACAAGGTCTGTAACGCTTGCAAGGCGCACATGAGGAATTGCTATTCCCCGTCCTACAGATGTAGACATAAGGCTTTCTCTTTTTAGAATTTCTTTCTGCAGTTCCGCTGCATCCTTTACCTGAGGTGCAGTTGCAAGGTTATCTGTCAACTGAATAAGCGCATCATGCTTTGTCGTATGATTTAAAAATACAATTCTATCTGGCGACAGAATATTTTTAAGCTGAACGGATACATCTACAACATCAACCTTAGAAGAACCAAGACGGTCATTCACCCACTTTTCTATCTCAGATTTCTTAAAACGCCATACAGTTCCAATCTTTCCGCTTGGAATCTCGCCTTTCTGAGCCCATTCATATACAGTTCGTTCACTTACACGAAGATATTTGGCAACTTCATCAATAGTAAGAATATTGTCTTCCACAATCTTTTCCTTAATATGCAATCTTTTTGATTTACCTTGCATAATTTTGCATTGTTAGCGGTATTTTGTCAAGAGTTAGAAAATAATACTTTATTTTTTCATTATTAATTTTATATGCTTGCTAATTTTTATCCTATCTACTAATATAGTACGATATGAAAAATAAGAAACTATTTAAATTAATAGTAGTCCTGTCATCATTTTGCTTTATATATATAATCATCAGCCTTAAGCCTTTAGGGCAAGAATTACACTTAACGCCAGACTGGGCTGCTAACATTGACAGGATGCAAGAAAAGAAAGACGGAGATGAACTTATTCCGTTCAGATTAGGTCAGACTATAGGATATTTCACAGAAGACGGAAGGATTGTAACTGCAATTCCATATCCTTACAATGCTTCAATTTCAGAATTCTACTATACAACATACGGCGCTGACAATAAAGAAACCGAAGTAATTTCCAGCAATGGAGAAAAAGCAGGATTCATAAAAGAATTCGGTTTTCCTTTCTTTGACAAAAACAGGATTTTCATGTTCTTGCCAGGCGGTACAGCACTTGCAGAATTTGCATCAGATGGAACTAAAAAATGGGAATATGAATATTATGCACCGATAACGGCATTTGACTCTACAGAAAAAGGATCTGTTGTAGGTTTTTCTGACGGTTTTATAATTTCATTTAATAACGAAGGAGACATTACCCAGCAATATTTTCCTGGTGGAAGTGAAATAGAAATAATACTTGGAGCATCCATTTCTAAAAACGGCAAGTATATTGCATGCGTATGCGGCCAAAATAAGCAGCGCTTTGTTGTTTCAGAAAAAAGTGGAGAACACAGTAAAATAATATTCCATGAATACCTGCCACAAGATTTTTCTAGGCAAGTTGCCGTATTCTTTAACAATGCATCTGATACCGTATACTACAATTACAATGGAGGAATAGGAGTTGTAGATCTTAAAACTCAGAAAAGTTCTAAAATTCCAATTTCAGGAATTGTTACGCAAATAGAAGAGTCTACAGAAGAAAACCTTGTATTTGCATTGAGCCATGACAATAATTCTTACACTGTAACCATAATAGAACCCTTCAGTCACGTTGCAGGAAGATTCTCTTTTGATGCAAAACATTCATTCATGCAAATAAGAAATGACAAGCTGTTTATAGGCAAAGACAATAAAATCTTCAGGCTGACAGTTTCTAAGAATTAAGGCGCTGAGAACAGGAGACTTTGACATGAATAAAAAAAAGACTATAACACTTACCGTTTTTTCGATTTTTCTGGCTGGCATCATTTCTGCCTTTGACTGGCCTCAAAATGAAACAGAGGCAAATTCTTTCTTTTCATATTTTGGACAGATGCGAGGCGGCAGAATTGGATCATCCCTTATTTTCAATGAAAATTCTGCCATAAAGGCAACTGACACAGGTAAAATCGCAATAATAATAACAGAACACAACAATGATTTCGGATGGTTTGAGTCTACATTGGGAAACTCTATAATCATAACCCATGACAATGGACTTCAAACAGTATATGGAAACCTTGAAGCAGAAAACCTTAATGATGGTAAAGAACAGACCATAACATCTGGAACAAATATTGGACAGAGCGGAAATTCAGGCTGGCAGGAAGGTCAAAGCTGCATGGAATTCAAGGTAATTGACCTAAAGAATAAGGCCGCTATCAATCCCCGTCTTTTAATGCCGCGCATAGGCAAAGAACTGCAGCTTACCATAGAAGACCTATCCTTGGAAGATAAAGACGGTAAAATTCACTATTTAGTAAATGAACGCAGTTTTGTAAGCGGAACATATTCACTTTACAGAACAAGACAAGAAATTGCAATGCCATACAAGACAAATGTTTCTATCAATGGAACTACTGTAGAAAACATTTCGTATGACAAACTGGAAGCTCATAACGGAAAGCTATGCGCAATAGGAAATAAAAATTATCCTGTAAATAAAATATATCCTGATTCAAAAAGGCAATTGCTTGCTGTAATCCATCTTACAAAGGGTCACAGCACGCTTTCTGTAACACTATCCGACATACTTGGGGCAACTCGTTCCATTACCTATAACATAGATATAAACTGATAAAAGCTGTCAGTCAGCAGACTGGCTGCATGAGGCAGACTGGCTGCTTATGGCAGATGCAATAATTCCGCCTCCGCATGTAACTCCATCTTTATAAAAGACGACTGACTGTCCGGGGGCCACAGCCCGCTGAGGCTCATCAAACAAAACTTTATATGTATTGTTTTCATAAGGAATCAGCCTAGCACTTACAGGTTTCGAAGCAAGACGTATTTTTACAGAAGCAGAAAACTCGCACAAAGGATTATAGTCAGCAGGCCAAACAAGGTCTTCTGCAATAAGGCCCTCACAAAATAAATCGCTGTCCTTTCCCAGTACAATCAGATTCTTCTGCTTATCTATGGCTGCAACATAAAGAGGTTCCTTTGCACTTACTCCAAGTCCCCTTCTCTGCCCAATCGTATAATGTTCTATTCCCCTATGCCGTCCTAGTACATGACCATCTAAATCAATGAAATCTCCTGGAACGGATGGCTGATCACTAAACAGATAATCCATATATTCAGCAGGAATGAAATCCTGACTTTCAGTCTTTTCTGCAGCCTTTAAATTACGCTCTCTTGCCATTGCAAAAATTTCTTTTTTCGTATAACAGGAAAGAGGAAAGCGTACTTTTTCAAGGACAGAAGATGGAATCCTATATAAAAAATATGCCTGGTCCTTTGTCAAATCCATTGCACATGCAATCTGAGCAGGCATGGCTTTACCGGCTTCATCAGATGATGCATTTTCGCCATATAAAGAATACAGGCTTTCTTCTCCTCGAACAATCTTAGCATAATGCCCTGTACAAAAATAATCGTATTCAATTCCTAGTGACTCTATGCCGGCAAGAAGCGCTCCAAACTTTACAAAACGATTGCAGCGTATGCATGGATTAGGAGTTCTTCCTGAGCGATATTCAGCTTTAAAATAATCAAGAACTTGTTTTTTATAGGCTTCCTTTACATCAATTACATGATACTCAATGTCATGCTGCCTGCAGAACTGTTCACAATCGGCAATATCAGCAACTTCACCAGGACCATAACAGCTGTCATGAAGATGGGCTGCAATAGGAATGTCAGGCAAATCGCCTTCTGTCCAAAGTGCCATGGTCACTCCAATAACAGTACAGCCTCTTTCTTTTAGAAGAATAGCAGTCATAGTTGAATCAACACCGCCAGACAGGCCTACAACAACCCTGTCTCCTGCCTTAGGCATTTCAAGTTCCTTATAATTCATGGATATCATGATATAGAAAATGCAAGTTTATGACTAGTATAGTAGGCAAATAAGGAATATCAAAGTTTACGAACTGTTTTAGTTTAAAAATAGACTTTTTTGCATACATATAGTAGAATTAAGGATATGAAAACGCACACATTTAAGGGGGGAATTTTCCCTAACGAGATGAAGGAACTTAGCAAAGACTGTGCAATAGTCGATGCATTTCCTTCTACAAGAACCGTAACCATTCCCGTCACCATGGGAGGAGCTCCCAATACTCCTCTTGTAAAGATTGGCGATGCTGTAAAACGCGGACAAATCATTGCAAAAAGCGACAAATTTATGTCCGCTCCTGTACATTCATCTGTTTCAGGCAAAGTAAAAAAAATACAGACATGCCTTGTCACCGGCAACATGGAAGTTCCATGCATAACAATTGAAGCAGACGGAACTTCGGATACAGACTTTATGGACATACTTGATCCATTCTCATGCACAAAGCAAGAAGCCCTGGAACGAATACGAGATGCAGGAATTGTAGGAATGGGCGGAGCATCGTTTCCTACGCACGTAAAATTGAATCCTCCTGCCGATAAAAAAATTAATTATATATTACTAAACGCTGCTGAATGCGAACCATATCTTACAATAGATGAAAGGACTCTTTTAGAATCCCCTGATAAAGTCATAGATGGACTTTCTATCGTAATGCATATTGTAGGAGCGGACGGTATAATTGCACTTGAAACCAATAAGGCCTATATAAAGCCTGTTCTGGAAGAAGAAATAAAAAAGAGCGGAAAATCAAATATATCTGTAGCACTCTGCAAGACAAAATATCCTCAGGGATGTGAAAAGAATATTGTAGATGCAATTCTTGGAAAAGAGATTCCTGCAGGAGGACTTCCTGCAGATGCGGGTGCAATAATCTCTAACGTAGGAACCGTCTGTGCAATAAGCGATGCATTCCGCAAAGGCATGCCATTAATCGACAGGCCACTTACAATCAGCGGTGGTGCAGTTGAAAAGCCTTGCAACCTGAAAGTTCCTGTAGGGACAATTGTCGGAGACTTAATTCCGGAAGCATTTGAATTAAAGCAGGGTGCTACGGCAAAAATAGTCAGCGGCGGACCAATGATGGGTTTTGCCATGACAAGCACCCAATTCCCTATTGCAAAGGGAACAAGCGGCATTACATTCCTTACAAAGGATGAAACATATCTTGTTGACGAAAGTCAGTGCATTAACTGCGGACATTGCGTAGACGCATGCCCTATGCACCTTACTCCTGTAATGATGGTAAATTCGCTGAAGGCAGAAGACATTAACGGAGCAAAGAAGTTTGGACTGATGGACTGCATTGAATGCGGATGCTGTTCTTATGTATGTCCGGCAAATGTACGTCTTGTCCAGAGATTCCGCATTGGCAAAAGTATTGTCCGTACAAAAATGGCAGAAGAAAAAGCAAAGGCTGCCGCTGCAGGAGCTGCAAAATGACAGATGCAAAAACAAATACTAATGAAATATACCTTTCTTCAAGCCCACACTTTACATTTGGAAACACAACGCAGTGGATTATGGCAACAGTGCTGATTGCCCTGCTTCCAGAATGCATTTACGGCATAATGGTATTCGGAATCCGTGCACTGGTAACAATCCTTGCTTCTGTAATAAGCGCTGTATTTTTTGAATATCTGTTCCAGAAGATTACAAAGCAGGAAATCGCAGTAAACAATCTGTCTGCTGCAGTTACAGGAGTTTTGCTTGCTCTTGTAATTCCTTCTACAACTCCAGTATGGATGGTCGTGCTTGGAGCTTTAGTTGCAGTAGTAATTGCTAAAGGCCTGTTTGGAGGAATAGGTTCCAACACATTCAATCCCGCCCTTACGGGAAGAGCCTTTATGTTCATGAGCTTTTCTGCAATAATGGGTGCAAGCTGGTTTAATCCCGAAAGCGGAGTCAGCACATGGAACTATGCACTTACAGGAGCGTCAAACTTAGATGCTGTTTCTAGCGCAACTATGCTCAGCCAGATAAAGGCGGGAACTGCAAGCATTGATGCAGGTACGCTGCTGCAGTATTTTGTAGGAAACAGAGCCGGATGCATCGGAGAAACTTCCATTATGCTCATCCTGCTTTCATTCATATTCCTTCTTGTAACAAAAGTCATAGACTGGCGTGCACCTCTTGCAATGATAGGAACTGTAATCATAACGACATTCATTTCTTCCTTTATTTCAACAGGAACTTTCGGAGAGTCAATGGCAAATGTCATTATGGTCCTTCTTTCAGGAGGAGTAATGTTTGGTGCAACATTCATGGTCACTGACTACGCCACAACTCCTGTAACAAAGCCTGGACGCCTGGCATTCGGATTTGGATGCGGCTTAATCACTTTCCTTATCAGGCGATTCGGCGGTTACCCAGAAGGCGTTATGTTCAGCATTCTCATAATGAATGCTGTTGCACCATTCCTTAATAACCTTACAAGCAGAAAATATGGATATGGCAAAAAAGCCCGTCAGCTTAAAAAGGAGGCAAATAAATGAGCGGCTCCAATCAGACAAAAGGCAAAGATTCTGTATGGACAATGATTAAGCTGGGGCTAATTCTTGCTGCGTATGCAGTTGCATGCTGTACAGTTCTTGCAATCGTAAACAACATTACTGCTCCAGTCATTGCCCAAAACCAGCAGAAAAAGGCAAGCAGCGGCATGGCTGCAGTCTTTGAGCAGGCAGAAGAATTTGAACCTGCAGAAATTCCAGCATCAGGCGACGGAACAACTTGTGATGCAATGTACCTTGCTAAAGCCGAAGGAAATGTTATAGGAGCAGTTGTCCAGATAACAGGCGCCACTTATGATCATTCTACAATAATAGTCGGAATGACTGTTGACGGAGTCATTACAGGAATGCAGTACCTTGAAAATACAGACACTCCAGGCTTTGGACAGAAAGCCAGCGACCCTACATTTAAGCTGGCCAGCGGACAGACATTCTACGGTCAGTTTGCAGGAAAAAAAGTTTCAGACGGCTTTATAGCAGGAGAAACTTTTGACGCAATTTCCGGTGCTACAATCACAAGTAACGGAGCAGGAACTTTAATGACACAGGCAGCTCAATGCATGACAGAAGCATTGAAGGAGTACAAATGAACAATCGCATGCAGATATTAACAAACGGAATTATAAAAGAAAATCCGCTCATGGCTTTAAATATAGGCCTGTGCTCTTCACTTGGAATAACTACAAGCATCTTTAACGGGATTGGAATGGGCATGGGAATGACATTCGTTCTTTTGATGAGTGAGATTGTAATTTCTACATTCAGGAAACACATACCGTCTTCAATAAGACTTCCTGTATTCATTACAATAATTGCAACATTTACTACAATCGTACAGCTTGTCTTGCAGGCTTATGTAACTGCACTTTACGATGCTTTAGGCGTATTTCTGCCTCTTATTGTCGTAAACTGCATAATCATGGGACGTGTCGAAGCTTTTGCTTCAAAGAATACTATTTCCAATTCAATTCTGGATGCAATAGGAATGGGCATTGGATACACTATGATTTTAGTTGCCATTTCATTTGTAAGGGAATTCCTTGGCGGAGGAACAATTTTTGCTGGTACAGCCTTAAAACTAGAACTGATACCAGAAGCATACCGCATAGGAGTACTGAACAGTGCACCAGGAGGATTCATTGTATTCGGCGTCTTGGGAGCAGCCATGCAGGCTTTAAAGCAGCATGCAGCAGCAAAAAAGGAGAATGCAAAATGAGTGACGTTTTGAGTATATTTATAAAATCAATGCTTGTAGACAATGTAGTATTCATCCAGTACCTTGCAATATGTCCGTTCATTGGAATGACAAGCGAAACAGGAAAGGCAACAGGCATGGGATTTGCAACGACATTTGTCATTGTATTAGCAACGGCTGTAACATGGCCTTTATACAAACTGATTATGGTACCGCTTGGATTACAATTCCTTCAGACATTATTCTTCATACTGGTCATTGCGTCCCTTGTTCAGCTTGTAGAATTCTACCTGAAAAAATCTGCTCCTGGACTGTACAGTTCTATGGGCATATTTCTTTCCTTGATCACTACAAACTGTGCCGTACTTGGCGTAACCATTAACTGTATAAGTAAGGAATACAATTATGGACAGAGCATCATTTACGCATTAGGTTCTGCAGCAGGATTCCTGCTAAGTATGATCATAATGTCTGGAGTACGCAGCAAACTAAAAATTGCACGCGTACCAAAGGCTTTTGCTGGAACCCCTATTCTATATGTGGCAGCAGGACTGCTAAGCCTTGCTTTCCTTGGATTTAAGGGTTTAATAAAATAATTCTTTTTTAAGTGGCTGTGTATGAATACAATTATTATTACTATTATAGTATCCCTTTTTGTCGCCTTTATATTGGGAGTGCTGCTAGGACTATTCAAAAAGATTTTTGCAGTTCAGGTAGATCCTAAAGTTCAGGCTATACAGGACGTCCTTTCCGGAGGAAACTGCGGAGGATGTGGATATGCAGGATGTGCGGCATTTGCAGAAGCAGTTGTAAAAGGAGAAGCTCCTGCCAACGGATGCATTGCCGGAGGTGCAAGTGTTGCTGCAAAAGTAGGTGAAATCATGGGCGTTAATGTAAGCGCCCAAAAGAAAGTAACTATCCTTGCCTGCAAGGGAACAAACGAATGTGCCGTTTCAAGAGGATCATATAACGGAATAAAGTCATGTGCTGCAGCAGCATTGGCAATAAACGGAACGAAACTCTGTTCATTTGGATGCATCGGTTATGGAGACTGTGTTTCAGCATGTCCTTTTGATGCAATCTCGATGGGTGAAGATGGAATCCCTAAAGTAAACTACAAGAAGTGCGTAGGCTGCGGTAAGTGTGCAAAAGCATGCCCTAAGCACTTGTTTAGCATTGTTGATGCAGACATAAAAGGTTCTGTCGCACTGTGTTCAAACAGAAGCGACAACAAGCCTTCTATCAAAAAGAACTGTTCTGTCGGATGCATAAAGTGCGGCATCTGTGTAAAGAAATGTCCGGAGAAATGCCTGCAGCTTGTAAACGGAATTCCTGTAGTAGACTATACAAAATGTACCAGCTGCGGAGAATGCATAAAAGCATGTCCTGACAAAGTTCTGGAACTGGCACAGGATATAATTAACAAATAAAAAAGCTTTAGTCGTAAAGAAAATCCCTGCATGGAATCCGTGCAGGGATTTTTTCATATAGGCTATCTGCCCATCCGCAGGATCATGCTCAAATCACGGCCCCAGCTACGCTTAAAATATGGCTGATATTTCTCGTACTCGCGGTACTGCCTGTAAGGCTTATACTGCTTGTATCCCTTGTAAGGTTCATATTTTGTATATGGTTCATACATAGGGCAACAGCCTTTTTCAAACCCTGAGACACCCCCGTCTGTATCATATATTGCACCGTCAACATACCATCCAAGAAGCTTTCCATTAAATCCATAAATAGTAAGAGAGTTTCTGGCCTTGCTATCAGCAAGATAAGCCACAGGGGTTCCATTCCATAAATATATAGTATAATCTTCAGCCGTATCTATATAGGCTACAGGAGAGCCTTCTCTGTCAAATAAAGAAATTTCAGAAGCATAAGCAATTCCAGCAGCAAAAAGCAGGACATAAAAAATTAACACACACGATAAGAAAGATTTTTTACTCATTTTACCCTGAATTTTCATAGATTCAGCCTTAACGTCCTGAATCACGGAACTTGCCTTCAACGTAACCGGAATCTTTTGAACGCAAAAGGGTTCCATCAGTCAAAGTCATAGGAGTATAAATAACGCAAGGGTGACCGTCACAGCACCATCTGTATACTTCACCGGTATTAGGATTTACAAGTTCATATTCATCATGCGTTACCGGCTGTGCAACAATATCGGGAGAAACAATTTCTAGTTCCGAAGACTCATCAAGCATATTCAAAGCCTTGAGTGGATACATTTTCCATCCATTCTTTTTCTGTACAGGAGGAAGATACCGGTCAGGCTGATTCTTTACGCGCTCGTCATAAGCTTTGCGCGCTGGTTCTATAAGGGAATTATATTCATCTTCCCTTGCCTTTCTAAGGCGTTCAGCCTTTGAAAATACATCATCCATCTCAGCACTATTAAGTTCAGACCCTATTTCGGCAGCAAGTTCATAAGGACTGTCGCTTGCACCGCTTACAGTAACGTCAGCATCAGCCTTATTATAGTAGAAACCTGTTGCATAGGGACGGTGGCTTACCTTGTAAAGTTCATCAACAAAAGGTTTTGCCTGATCTTCAGAAATAGAACAGTCAAGGACATCAAGGGCTTTTCTATAGGCTCGTGTTATAAGGGCAACGTAATAAATGCTCTTCATGCGGCCTTCAATCTTAAGAGAATCAACACCCGCTTTCTTCAAATCCTCAAGATGATCAATCATGCATAAATCTTTGGATGACAGCACTGCCGTAAAATCATCGCCTTCGTAAACAGGAAAATACTCATCAGGCCTTTTATGTTCCTGCAATAAAAGAGCTCCGCTTTCTGCAATGGCTTTAGGCAAGTTCTTTCCATCTACAAGAACATTATAATCCCAACGGCATGTATGAGAGCAGAACCCCTCCTGGGCACTGCGCCCGTTCAGGTAAGCACTCATAAGGCAACGACCGGCATATGCAATGCACATGGCACCATGGACAAAGCACTCTATTTCCATGTCAGGGACGGCATCTTTTATTTCTGCAATTTCTTTTAAAGAAGCTTCGCGGCCCATTACAACACGGCTGAATCCTAAAGACTTATACATTTTTACGGCTTCTCGATTCATACAGCTGGCTTGGGTTGAAAGATGAAGGGCCGCTTCTGGAAAATTTTTCTGCAAAATTGGAACAATACCCAAATCCTGCACAATAAAAGCATCTATAGGATATTGCTTAAAGTACGGAATATTATCAACTAAACGGTCAATTTCGTCATTATGAAAAGCTATGTTCAAGGCACAATGTAATTTCCTGCCAGGGAACCTTTTTTTTAACTCACATACTTTCTTGTACTCTTCTTCATAGAAATTATCAGCTTTTACGCGCAATGAAAAATTTTTAAGACCAATATATGCAGCGTCTGCTCCATAAGTATAACAATAGCGAAGTTTATCAACATTACCGGCTGGAGACAACAATTCCATCTTAATTCACCTGAATATCGTTTTTACGCAAAATTCTATTACGTTCTTCTATCATGTCTATGTCTATTATCTCATCTTTTTTATTTATGTAAGCTCCAAGTTTCTGAAGGGCAAGATGAGATTCTGTCAAAGAGTCATCAGCCATCTGGAACATAAACATCATATTTTTCCAGACATCCAGTTCCACAGAGACGCCAACTTTCTTCAGTTTTTCTTCGAAAAGCTTGGCCTGCTGAACCAGTATTTCTTTTTCTCCCAACTGAATATATACAGGAGGAAACATAAAGAAGTCGTCATCCGGAGCCTGCAGGGGAGATATAAGAGGATTAGAAAAATTTGTAGCATAAGTATATAAATCAACAGCACGATGTAAATTGGCTCCTGATAAAATTTCATCATGAATCTTTTTATTTTTTATCAGTTCACAATCTGACGTAAAATCGAGCCATGGAGAAAAAAGAACGACCTGAGATATATTGCGCCGTTCTTCCGCGGTCAATTTGAATATAAGGGCAATAGCAATGCTTGCCCCGCTTCCATCGGCTGCAATTATAATTTTTTTACGTTCATTAAAAAGTAAATCCTTAAAAACAGAAACAACATCATCAATTGAAGCAGGAAATGAATAAGTAGGAGGCAGCCTGAAATCAGGAAGAACTACACAACATGATGTATTATTTGCCAAAAGGGAACAGAAATTACAATAAGAACTGCCCGCTCCTCCAGCAAATGAACCTCCATGAACATATAATATAAGCTTGTCTGCAGAGGCTAACTCCGGTCTAAGGGCAGAACAAATTGATTCTCCGTATTTTTTCTCTTCCTTCTGAACATTATTTGGAAGAAAAACCGTGGAAAAATTCTCCTCTAGACTCCTGCGAAAGTCTTCGATATCTCCCTTTGGACTTAAGACAAGATTCTTTAATTTTTTTATAGCAGCCTTTCTGTTTACGTTCATAACCGACAAAGTATAGCACATTTATATATATTTTGCTATAATCTATAACTACTTAGAGGAGCATTAAATGCCAATTAGAATAGATCCAAGCTTACCTGCCTTTACAACCTTAGAAAAAGAAAATATATTCGTAATGACACCTTCAAGAGCTGCGGCACAGGACATTCGCCCTCTTGAAATTGCCATCGTTAACTTGATGCCTACAAAAGAAGTAACAGAAACTCAGCTTCTAAGGCTTCTGTCGAATACATCACTTCAAATAAACATTTCACTCATACAAGTATCTGGACACATATCAAAAAATACTTCATCAGCACACTTGGACCGTTTTTACCTGTCCTCAGAAGAAATATACAATAAAAAATTTGACGGCATGATTATTACAGGAGCACCTGTAGAACAGCTTGACTTTGAAGAAGTCGATTATTGGCAGGAACTCTGCAAAATTATGGATTATGCAAAAAAGAATGTATTCTGTACGCTTTATATCTGCTGGGGCGCGATGGCAGGCCTGTATCACCTGTATGGAATTCAAAAGCATCTTCTGCCAAAGAAAATTTCAGGAATTTACTATTCAAAGCTTAACGTGCCCACAGACCCATTAGTACGGGGTTTTGACGATTTTTTCCCAGTACCGACATCAAGATATACCACTATAGAATCAACTGACATACAAGCCCACCCAAAGCTGCAGCTTCTTGCAAATTCTGTCATATCAGGAATGACTATTGCAAAATCAACTGACAACCGTTCCATTTTTATGACAGGTCACCTTGAATATGATACAGAGACGCTTGCAAATGAATATTACAGAGATGTATATAAGGGTTTAGACATTAACATTCCAGAAAACTACTTTACAGATAATGACCCTAAAAAACCTGTCTATTCGACATGGAGAAGCACAGCCCATCTGTTTTATTCCAACTGGCTCAACTATTACGTATATCAGTCTACTCCATACAGACTTACAGACATAACGGAAAATTAACTGGATTCAGACTTGCCACAGTGAATAAAAGTCAATTCGTGCTTGTTATAATTAAGATGCACAACACGGCTGTCTGGTATTGACGCAAATTCACTGACAAGCTGCCAGTCAATTTGCCCCTGCATTTTTATGGTACAAATCATGTTTTTTGTAAGGCCGCTGTCAAGCCATGTATGTATCCATTTTAAAAGCCTTTCTGGATAGCAGATTACATCACTGAAAACCCAGTCAAAAGGTCCAAGTTCTTCAGGAGTTAAGGTAAAAGCGTCATGCGCCTTAAATGTAACAAGAGGATTTAACATAAGAGAAGGTGCAAGCTCTGCCCTGTCAACAGCAAAAACCTTTGAACCAAGGCCTGCAAGAACCCATGTCCAGCCACCAGGACAGGCTCCTGCTTCAAAGCATGACTGACCGGCATGCGGCAAATCAATGCCAAAAAAGTGCCTTGCAAGAATAAGAGATTCCTGAACCTTTAAATAAGCCCTACTAGGAGGATTATCATGATCTTCCTGCCATACAATCTGTCCTGCAGGAAGACTGCTGGAAGTAGACGCAGAAGCTATCATAGTATTAGCATCAATAAGAGTGTACAAACCTATAGGAGATGTCGGAATTTCAAAAGGAAATGCCTTTGGCTTCAAATTTACTCTAGGCAGGTTATCCTGTATAAGAGAAGCCCTTCTAAAACATGTATACTGATATGGTGCCCATGAACGCTGAATACTGCGTAATGCTTCAGAAGCTTCTTTTATAGAATCAAAATGTATGATAAAGGGATCTAGCATGCAAGTCCGGCACCAATAAGGAATGTCACCAGAATAATCAGGAATATAAAACAAATCTCCATATTCAACAGAATTTTTATATAACTGACTAAAAATATCAATGCCGAACCTATTATTTAACTCAGAAAAAAGCATTTCCTTCATGTCAGGAAAAGCAAGAAAAGCCTTACCAGAAAGTTTTGAAATAGTAAAACTCATGCTAACATTGTACAAAAACAGGTTTTGTATGAATAATCAGACTATAAATATCATCTTTATTGCTAGAAGATTTTTTTAAATACCTTATATAGGATTGTAATTTAGGAGTGCTTAATGAATTTAAAAAACTAAAGCCTATTTCAGACTGTCCGTCCTCTTGCCTGTTCCACTCAGGGTGGCACAATACAGGCAATGTAGATGCAGATTCATTACTAGATAGCTTTATATTAACAGTATAGTCATTATCCATATCCATACTTACTGGTACTGGAAAGCGGATTCTGCAACCGCTTAAACTAATGTCTTCTAATCTTCCTGGAAGGGAACAAATTTTATCAGATGTAACACATCCATAGTATTCAAAACGCTCATCCCTTCTTTGATTCCTACTCATAATGAATCAATTATGTAAAATTATATAAAAAAGGTCAATATCTGTTTTTTATGTTAAAGAAATAGAATTTTTAGCCGATATTGACATCTTTATTATTTTTAATTTATATAGTAGAATGTTTACGTCGTAGATTTGGGGATGTAGCTCACCTGGTAGAGCGGCAGGTTCGCAATCTGTAGGTAGGCGGTTCAAGTCCGCTCATCTCCACTAAAACGCAAGACAAAATCCCATTCACAGACTGAAATTCAGCATATGAATGGGATTCACAGTTAAAGTCCTTATAATTCAAGAAACTTTATTTTACAGCGTCTGCACTGCCTACGAGGCACATCCACTCAGCTTCGGCACATAATGTATCGCCAACAAAGGCTTTACCTGCCTGCTTAACCATTTTAGGGGATACGCGAAGGTTTGTAACTTCCATGCGGACTGTATCGCCGGGACGTACCTGATGGCGGAATTTAACCTTATCTACAGTTGCAAGGAAGAAAAGGCTGCCTTCTTCAAATTTCTTCTGATAGCTCAAGGCAGCACCACCGCCCTGTGCCATAGTTTCAATAAGAATAACGCCTGGCACTACAGGATATTCTGGAAAATGTCCCTTAAAGAAAAAATCTTCTTCAGTAAATTTTCTTGTACAGACACAGCCATTATCATCAAAACTTTCTATGCTGTCTACAAACAGAAAAGGTTTTCTGTGAGGAAGAAGTGCTTCTATATCTGTTGTAACTGCCATTACTGAACCTTCTTGAATACGAGAATGCCGTTATGGCCGCCAAAGCCAAAGTTTCCGCTCATTGCAACATTTACAGCTGTTTCAATGCCTTTGTTAGGAGTATAATCAAGGTCACATCCGCCTTCAACATCAGGTTCGTCCAAATTGATTGTAGGCGGAACAAAATTATCCTGAATAGCTTTTATTGTCAGCATGGCTTCAAGAGCACCTGCATCACCAAGACAGTGACCTGTCATGCTCTTTGTAGATGAAATATGAAGTTTCTTTGCTGCTTCACCAAATGCCATGTGAAGCATCTGTGTTTCTCCAGAATCATTCAAATGAGTACTTGTTCCGTGAGCGTTATAATACTGAACGTCATTAGGCGTTACTCCAGCATCTTTCATAGCAATTGTCATAGCGCGAGCGCCAAGAACTCCGTCTGGATTAGGAGCCGTAAGATGGTATCCGTCACAAGTAGCGCCATAACCAACAACTTCTGCATAAATCTTTGCACCGCGAGCCTTTGCATGCTCATATTCTTCAAGAACAAGAATAGTTCCGCCTTCACCCATAATGAAGCCATCGCGCTGCTTGTCAAATGGACGGCTGGCCTTTGTAGGATCATCTGCCCACTTAGAACTTAATGCATGAAGAACTTCAAAACCAAGGTTAGCAAATCCATTTGTAGTAGACTCAGCACCGCCAGCAAGTACTACATCGCTTCTTCCGCAGCGGATATTATCAAGTGCATCTCCAATTGCATCGGTACCAGAAGCACATGCTGTAGCTATAGTATGTGCAGCGCCATGCAATCCAAATGTAATGCTTATATTTGCAGCTGCCTCATTAGGAATGAGCATAGGAACTGTCATAGGAGGAATGCGAGTCTTTTCTGACTTAACATAACTTTCAAGGCTGCTTTCTGTAATTTCAAAGCCGCCGATTCCTACGCCAAGGAATACAGATGCATTATCAAGGATTTCTTTATTATCTGTAATGCCTGCATCATCAAGAGCCATCTTTGCAGCAGCAACAGCATACTTAGAAAAGCGAGCCATTTTGCGGGCATTTTTTGGATCCATATATTTTTCTACTTCAAAATTCTTTACTTCTGCATCATACTTTACTTTAAAAGGTGCGTTATCATAATGAGTTGTCAAAGCTATACCGCTCTTTCCAGCCTTTACTGCTGCCCATGTTTCTTCTACGGTGTTTCCAACTGGAGAAACACAACCCATTCCTGTAACAACTACTCTACGCATATTTTGCTCCTATAAATTTCTATATTCTTAATTTAGCAGCCCATGCCACCATCAACGCCAATTACCTGGCCTGTAACATAAGTACTAAGGTCACTTGCAAGATACAAAGCTGCATTTGCAACATCTTCAGGCTTTCCAGCTCTCTTAAGAGGAATCTGCTCTACCCAAGCTTTTCTTATGTCTTCATTTACAGCCTGAGTCATATCTGTATCAATAAATCCAGGGGCAATGCAGTTTACGCGAACACCACGACTGCCAACTTCTTTGGCAAGAGACTTACTGAATGCAATCAATCCACCTTTACTTGCAGAATAATTTACCTGACCTGCACCTCCATGAATTCCAACAATAGAGGCCATATTGATTATAGAACCTGACTTATGATGAATCATGTCAAAACTTACAATCTGGCATACAAGGAATGCAGACGTAAGGTTTACAGCAATAACAGAATCCCAGTCTTCCTTTTTCATTCGGAAACTAAGAGTATCACGCGTAATGCCTGCATTATTTACGAGAACGTCAAATCCTCCGGATTCCTTAAGTACCGACTTTATCTGTTCTGTAAGAACTTCTGCATTGCCAGCATCTGCATAAAATTCATGAAACTTAGTATTGTGCTGTGCAGCAAGGGCTTCAAGGTCAGCTTTTCCTGCTGACTCTTTGGTACACATACCCCAAACTTCTGCACCTTCACACAGAAAAGCTTCTGCAATCTTACGGCCAATGCCACGTGATGAACCTGTAACAAGTGCTTTTTTATTTTCTAATAACATAATAATTCCTTATAAAGAGTTTATTGAATCTACGGTATTTACAGGATGAGCAGCAAGAGTTGCTCCAAATGCAGTCTGTCCCCATAAACCAGTCAAAACTTTTCCTGGACCAGGTTCAAGAACGCTCCATTCATTACCTGAATCATTTTTTATAATGTCTGCAAGAACAGCTTCTTCATCAGTCCACAAAACAGAATGCGTAAGGTGAAGTACAGCAGAAGACTTTACTTCATCTCCGCTTGCTGCCTGCTTTCCAGTTACATTGCTGAATAAAGGAATCTTTGGGTCTGCGAAAGAAACGCCTGAAAGGAATTTTTCAAATTCAACAGCAGCCTTCTGCATAAGAGGACTGTGGAACGGACCCGCAACCTTAAGACGGATTGCACGGCGTGCTCCAGCATCCGTAGCTGCTTTTTCTGCTGCCGTAAGAGCATCAAACGTGCCGCTGATTACAGTCTGCTTCTCTGAATTCATGTTTGCTGCATAGGCATCTTTTATGCCACTGGCAATCTCCTTTACCTTTTCTGGCGAAAGACCAAGAATTGCACTCATTCCAGGTGCATGACCTTCGTTCTGCGCTGCAATTTCTTCACAAACTTTCTGCATGATAAGACCGCGTTCACGGACTACTTTTATTACATCTTCAAAGGAAAGAACACCTGCTGCATACAATGCAGGGAATTCCCCAAGACTGAATCCCATTGCTGCAGAAGGTTCAATGCCTTTATCTTTTAGGGCTGCCATAATTGCAAGAGATGCTGTAGTAATAGCTATCTGACTATTATCACTACGGCTTAATTCTACTGCATCTGCTTCCCACAGAAGCTTTGGCATGTCAACATTAATAATAGAAGAAACATCATCAATTACTTTTCTTGCTGATGGAAATGCTTCTGCCACATCCTTTACCATTCCTGGAGCCTGTGCTCCCTGACCTGGAAATAAAAATGCATATTTTTTAGCCATAAGTACCTCTTTATGAC
>JAILPY010000063.1 GCA_024699235.1 Treponema sp.
TTGACTGACGCTGGCATGGAATCTACGATTTCACCAGGATCAGTAAGGTCCCCGATGCTTGGTAACCTGTCTATTGCGTTATTGATGGCTGATACGCAGCCTGTCATGAACTGCATGATGATAATAAAAAATGTTGCTGTAAGTTTATTTTTCATGGAAGAGGCCTAAAATTAAATTTGGTCGATTTTTTTTATTCTACGACGACTGCCGTGCCGCTTGCCGTAACCATTAGCATTCCGTTGTCGGAACCTAGCACTTCATAGTCAATGTCTACTCCAACTACAGCGTTAGCTCCTGTTTTGGAAGCCCTCTGCTGCATTTCCTGTATGGCCTGTTCCCTTGCATTAATGAGTTCGTTTTCATACGTTCCGGAACGGCCTCCGAAAAAATTGCGAGGTCCTGCAGCCATATCTGCAATGACATTTACTCCTGAAATTACTTCGCCAAAGACGATGCCTTTATAAGCAATAATTCTTTTGCCTTCAATATTTGGTGTTGTTGTTGCAATCATTCTTGCCCTCCGTTACAATAAACATTTTTGCATTTGTGTCGGTTACTCTGCAAATGCAAAAATGTAGTATGACGACCCGCAATTTTTGGAGGGTCGTCATACATAAATTTTAATACTTTTTTCATAAATTCCAGTATTTGGATGTTGAAATTTTTCTTTATATGTTACTACAATAAGTAATATACACTTTATATACGGAGAGACATAACAAATGACACTTTTAAGACGATCACTTTTCATGATCGCAATTCCAACCGTAATTTTATTTCTTATAATGATGTTTATTGCATCTCACAGGCTTAAGTTCTATGCATCACAACAAATGCAGGAGAATCTCATGGCTTCTAGCGATGCAGCTTCTGAGTATGTAATGAGCTTTATGCAAAAGCCAAGAATCCTTTTGGAAGCACTTACAGATATCTTTTTGAACGGAACATTCGATACAGAACATGAAAATCTTCATGCATTTACAAATCTTACACAGTCTTATACCGACTCAACAGGATTTTACGGCTACATTGACGGAACTTACTATGATGGTACAGGATGGGTTCCAGATGCAGGTTGGGATCCGACAAGCCGTCCTTGGTACATCGGAGCTGTAAAAGAACCAGACAGCTTTGTTTATTCTGACGTTTACATAGACGATCAGACAGGCGGCTCTGTAGTAAGCATTTCAAAACAGGTCTTTGACTATTTGCATAAATCTCTTGGAGTTGTTTCTGTTGACTTTCCTCTTGAACATATAAAGGAGGCACTTAAAAGCAAGTGCCAGTACGAAGATGAAAGAATGTTCATCCTTACGGATAAAGGTTCGTTTGCAACCCATGAAAAATATTCGGCTTCTGATAACATTGCAACTGTTGACAACGGCACATACAAAAATATTGCCGACAAATTCCTTGCAGGAAAAGATGAAATATTTTCTGCTGTAACAGATGGAGTTCCTTACTATTATAAGTCAACACCAATTGAAGGGACTCACTGGTATTTTATTTATGGACGCTCTGAAAAATCCGTCAATTCATTTGTAAACAAATGTGCACAGATTATCGTCCTTTCGTTCATGGTTCTGTTTGCTGTAATATTCATAGCTCTTATCATAATCCTTCGTGGCATTGTCCGCCCTATCCGCTTTACGGCAGCTGCCCTTTCAGACATATCTAGCGGAGACGCTGACCTTACCCGAAGACTTACAGTCGTGCCAACTTCAACAGAAATAAAAACAGTAGTCAGCAGTTTTAATGAGTTCGCAAAAAAGCTTCAAGACATGCTTGGAACAATAAAAAGATCAAGCTCAAATCTTGATGTGGTTTCGGCAAACATGAAGAACAACGTTTCTTCTGTATCAAACTCAATGACAAATATTCGACTGAGCATTGGGAATGTTCAAGATCAAATTAAAAAGCAGTCAGAAGGTTTTGATGAAGCAGCATCCGTCATAAAAGAAGTTGCTTCAAGCATATCCACCGTAAACAGCATGATTGACTCACAGACAGGAAGCATCCGCGAATCTTCGGCAGCTGTAGGTCAGCTTGTAAACAGCATTGAACAGATAAGTTCGTCTATGGAAACCATGGCAAAATCATTCAGCCAGCTTGATAGCGAAGCCCACAGTGGAATGTCAAAGCAGCAAAAAGTAAACGAAAGGATTTCGCAAATTGAAACCCAGTCCCAAATGCTACAAGAAGCAAATACCGCAATTGCCTCCATTGCCAGCCAGACAAACCTTCTTGCAATGAATGCAGCAATCGAAGCTGCTCATGCGGGAGATGCAGGAAAAGGTTTTGCAGTTGTTGCAGATGAAATTCGAAAACTGTCAGAAACTTCTTCAAGCCAGTCAAAGACAATTGGCGAACAGCTTAAGAACATTCAGGATAGTATAGAAGAAATTGTATCGGCATCGCAGGAATCAAGCACTGCTTTTTCTGGTGTTTCATCACGCATTCAGGAAACAAATATTCTTGTACAGTCTGTAAGAAATTCTCTTGAAAAGCAGAATGCCGATTCCCGAAGCGTCATAGCTTCTCTTGAAAGCATGGATAAAAACACGGAAGATGTCCGTAAAGCTTCAATGCAGATGGCAAATGGAAGTTCCCATGTTCTTGAAGAAATGAACAGATTGCAGGCTTCTGTTGGTGAAGTAGTACGAAACAGCATGGATGCCATGTCGGCTAATGCGCAGAGTGTTGTTAAGAGCGGAATGAGCCTTGACAAATGCGTAGAAGAGCTGGACATGAACGTTACCCAGCTGGGGGCTGATGTCAACAGATTTAAAACAGAATAAGCAAAAGCCTTAAAAACAAAAAAATCCCTGTACACAACGTACAGGGATTTTTTTTACCTTCAATTATAAAGGCTTTTTATTGTATGACGACCCTCAATTTCAGGAAGCTGCTCCATATCCATCCGATTCCTGAAAGGGTTTCCCGGAAAGGGTGTATGATCCGTAAAGGTTATTCTCCATGCCCCCCAGAGCCAGTGCTGCCTTTACGTATTCCTCGTCGCTTTCATCGGATGCATGCCTGCATCTGAATGTATGTATATGAAAAATATCTTCTTCCATTTTATCTTTTCCAGTAAATTATTCGAACCTTTATTTCTCAAAAGTATAAGTCTGAGACTTTCATATCACATCTGCTGCATCAATAGTTTTTCATACGCAGCTTTCAATATCTTTTCTTTTCTGGCGGCAAGTATGGTCTTATAAAATTCTTTTTGAAGATCTGTTATAAACGGAGTGTCTTCAATAATTTTTTCTATCCTTTTTTCTGCGGAGCTGATTTTTGGATACATCGCCAGCAATGCCCTGTTGCATCCATCGTATTCAAGAGAGTTTATGAATTCATGATACTTTATTCGTTTGCCATTTTTCATGATTGCTGACGTAGGCCGTTCATAAATCCTGACATTCAATTCTTCCATGTCATTGAGGATGGCTCTCATCGTCTGTCCGTCTGCGGACGGATAAAGGCAGCTTCCGCAGTCAAATACAGGTGCAGGAATTACGGAATCATCAGCCTGATCATATAAAAATCCCCAGTTACCGTTATGCCTGTCCCAGTTTCCTATGTATGCATCTACTATAAACATGTTCCAGAAGTATTCCTCAAGTATTTTTGGACTCATGAAATCCTGTTTTTCTATGGTTTCTAATATAGAATCCAGTTCCGTGCACAGTCCTTTTGAATCTGATGAAAGGATTCTGTTCCTGAGAGATACAAAATCCTGCAGGATTCTGCCGTCTTTACAGAAGTCCCTGCATGCGACAATATTTTTTATTTTTCCATTTTCCAAAAGAAATGTTCCCAGTATGGTATCCTGAGCCTGTATGCCAAGTTCGTTGAATATATGACATCCCAGATATTCTGAAACATTTCCGTTTACATTACTCAAATTGCAGGTTTCTTCCGTTACTGACGGGAATTTCAGCATGTAAAGATTCCCTTTAAATGTTATGGATATTTTTTTCCCGTTTGCTCCACCATAAGTTTTTCTGCGTTTTGTACATTTTGAGTTGAACGACCCTCCAAATTTGGAGGGTCGTATTTGCTAATCAGAACGGAAAGTGCACTTTATATTATTTGCGTAACGAAACGAAAGACGGAGGTAGAAATTATGACCATACCGAACAAGAAGGAAATAATCGAAAAAATTTACAGCATGATAACGCCTGAAATGGAAAAAGAATATTTTGTTCTTTGTGAAGTTTCACACCCCGAAAGAGTCATTTTTCGTACAGGAGGTATAAAGCGCAATAACAATGGGTATGGAGATTGTGCGCTTCTTGTGAGGTACTCTGAAGAACCGTTTACTAGGCATGACGCTACAGATGAGCAGTTTGAAAACGCTCATAAGAGTTTTGAGAACGTCAAAAACTACTATGAAAAGATTATAGACGAATACCGTGCTTTTTATTTGAAAGACGGTATAAAGGTTGCAATAGAAAACAATCTTGATCCTCTTTTTTTTGGAGAAGAGGACTTTGGTAATGTGTGGGAAGACTGGTGGGCGAATGAATGGTGTCCTTATGTCAAACGATTCTTGAGTTGAACGACCCTCCAAATTTGGAGGGTCGTATTTGTTAGAGAATGAGGAAAATGTATGATGACGATTCTTATCTAACATTGGATTTGCCTGATAACCTTAGGGAAGCTATAAAGGCTTTTGAGTATGGACTTGAAAAATTGAGCAGGGGGTGAAAGATATACTCTCGTAAACTGCGATGAGGATTTGCTGAGGTCTGAGATAAACTGTGCGGAAGTTAAGTTTGACAACCCGCAATTGAGGGTCGTCAACCAAAAATATATCACGAAATATATAAAAATATATAGCAAAATATGCACAAGGTCATAAATTATGTAATATATGTAAACCCTGCAAAAAAAGTATTGACTTTATAATGTAATACTGTATATAATTACATTATGGAATGGGATGATGCAAAGAATCAAGAGAATATCAGAAAACATGGTATTTCTTTTGAGCTGGCACAAGCAGTATTTGATGACCCGAATGCCATTGAATACTACGATAAAGAACATTCGACTGCCGATGAACAAAGATATGTCTGTATAGGTGACATCGGTGGATTTGTGGTTGTTTTTGTTGTCTATCAGGACAAAAAAGGCAATATCCGTATGATTTCAGCTCGCGGTGCAGAGCCAAAAGAAAAGGAGGTTTATTATGAACATCTCAAAAGAACAATTGGATGCCGTTAAAAACTTCAAGAACACGGATTTTTCCGACTGTCCAGTTTTAACGGATGAACAGCTTGCTCAGATGCAACCATGCCACATTGTAGCAAAATCTTCTATGTGGAAGCCTAGAACTGAAATCTTAAACATGCGTATTGATGCCGATGTCCTGGCAGGTCTCAGAAATACAGGCAAAGGATGGCAGGCTAGGGTAAATGATTATTTACGCCGTGGCTTGATAACTAATTCAATATGAAAAATGTCTGCTGAAATATAACCTTCTTTGCATTTAAGTTGTATTATATTTATATCATACACAAAATAAAATCAAACAATAAGAAGATTGTTATGAAAAACATCAAATTAATCCGTACAGCAGTAATGCTCGTACTTGTTTCATCAGTATTCATCTTTGCAGCATGTGCAAAGGAAGAAGGAGGTAAGATTACTGATAAAGATATTGCAGGCACGACATGGACAGCCGTACAAAATGGAATCCAATTTAAATTTAACAAGAATAAAACTTTTAATGCAGATGATGAAGGTGAAATTATAAAAGGATCTTGGAAAATTTCAAAAATAAAAGTTGAAGATTATGTTGCGGCTCGCATGGGGCTTGGAAATCCAGAAGACATGATGGATAATACAAAAACTGGCAAAAATACAAGTGTTTATATTGTTACAATAAAATATAAAAATTCAAATGAAACTGAAACTGGTGAATTTATCGCTACAGATAAATTCTTTAATGGCTGGTGGGTTTCCGATAAAAATTTTTTCCTTGTGGATTATGAAGATTTTCAAGATCTTGAAAATTACATCATTTGCCTTATAAAAAATGATTAAATATTATTCCTAAAAAAAGGCTATGCTTCATTAATTTAAAGTATAGCCTTTTTCTTTTTCATTATTTAGTTACAAAGTCATCCATTCCGACTTTTATATCAGGAAGTGATCCTCCGCCTCCTGATTCTCCAAATCCTGAATATCCGGAACCGCCACCTTCTCCTCCAGGTTTCTTATTTGAAGCATTATGGGCTGTCCTTATTCTTGACTGATGCTGGCTGCCAGCTTTCTTTCCATCACGCAAGGCATTAAGTCTGTCAGAATCATTTGCAGCTTTTCCTCCACCTTTTATGGCGTGCATGAATTTATCACCCTGTTCCTGTAATTTTGCACCTACATTGCGAGCTGTCATGGAAGTTCCACCCTTAAATGCCGCATAAGCCTTCGTTGCAAGATTAGTTCCAGAATCGACGCCTTTAACTGCAAGCCTTGCACCATTTGAGAATGATGTTATTCCGCTTCCAAGAAATCCTACACCTGCCTTTCCACCAGTGAATGTCGCAGCTGCAGCACCCTTTGCAAGTGCAACACCACCTGCAACAGCTCCTACACCCCTCAGTTGAACGACCCTCCAAATTTGGAGGGTCGTATTTGCAACCAATCTGACTTCGCCTATGAACAAAACTGTTTAGTCATTTATAATATTGCGAGGTATTTCTTTTTTTATATATTCGACAAGTGCTATATCCTTTATCTTGAAGACAGAAATAAAGTATTTTGGATTGTTTTTTACAATATCAACTGCTCTTTCAACAGTTTCAATGGTTACAGGATAATCATTATCTGCATATATTGATGCAAAATCTGCTTCTATTATATCGATGTCATAACCTTTATTCTTCTCCGGAACAACTGCCCTGTATTCATCAAACATCGTTTTACCTCCGCCATTCGTTTCGTTACGCAAATAATATAAAGCGCACCTTCCGTTCTGATTAGTTAGTCAAAAAGTGCGTGAGGGGATAATTCCGAATAATATTAACGATTACAGTTGAACGACCCTCCAAATTTGGAGGGTCGTATTTGTAAATGAGGAGTTTATGGAGCAGAAACAGATTTTTAAACTGAAAGGATTAGAAAAGCCGGAATATCAAGTTTTTGAAATCAACGGAATGAAACTTGATTATTTTGATTTTGATTTTGCTCTTATTGCCGTTCAGGAAGCAATTATAAATTACCACAAACAACTAAAGGAAAATCCTAATATAAAAAATATTCGTTATGATGGTATGATGCACACCCTTGAAACTAAGCTGCAGGAGATTCTAAAAAAAATGGAGCGGCCGCCAGAAGATGAAATCAGGCCTGCCGGATGCGGTATAACAATTATGCCGGATTGTTGAAATCCTAAATTTTTGGGTTACTACTTAGAATCCTAGAATGTTCTAGATTGATTTATTTCGTATAAATGTACGGATAAAATCCAAATATTGACAGCTAGAGGTACTTAATGACAGGTATGACGACCCGCAATTTTTGGAGGGTCGTCATACAGAATTTCTTGTATATATGAGCATGTTGGCAGCACCAGTATTCACAGGCGAGCCAATGACGCAAGAAGAATATCTAGGACTTATTGCAGCCCTCTATGGACAACCTCTTGCAGATGAAATTGAACAGGCAGATATTAAAAT
>JAILPY010000068.1 GCA_024699235.1 Treponema sp.
GGCTTTGACAGCATTGAGCTTGAACTTGTAAAACCCTATTCCACAGACTATAACACTGTTTTGGATCAGGCACAGAGCGACCAGCACAAGCAGGCCCGTCCTGAGCTCAAGACAAAAATAGACAGCAAAAAATGGGCAGAATATGATACAATAATATTAGGCTATCCAAACTGGTGGGCAAGCATTCCAATGCCAATTGCAACCCTTCTGGAAAGCTACGATTTTTCTAACAAAACAATTATGCCATTCTGCTCTCACGGAGGCGGAAGATTCGGCCAGAGCCTTACGGCAATTTCAAAGCTTGCTCCAAAAGCGAAATTGACTGCAGGGCTTTCCGTTCACTATTCAGGCGGAGCTTCCCTTTCAAAAGATGTGGAAAAATGGCTTAAAAAATGCGGAGTAAAACAATGAATTTTGAATCCGTCATCGTAGGGATCGCCTCCCTTGTAATCATTGGCATTTTCCATCCGATAGTGATAAAGGCGGAATATTACTTTTCCGCCCGGGTGTGGTGGCTCTTTGCTTAGACGGAACTTGGCTTCATTTTGGCAGCCCTCTTTACACAGGGAATCCTGTCTTATATTCTTGCGATTTTAGGAACGACCTGCCTCTGGTGCATAATCGAACTCTTTCATCAGAAAAAACGGGTTGAAAAAGGCTGGTTTCCCAAAAATCCAAAAAGGAAGGAGTAAAATAAAAAGTGAATCTGACGCGTAAAATAAGAATGCCCGTAGACATTTTAATGACAATTCTTTCTGTAATCCTCATGGGCGGAAACTATCTTTTTCCCACTGATATTGTTCACGAAATCTTAGGTGCGGCTCTTTTTATACTCTGGGCCGTCCACATCAACCTTAACCGCCGCTGGTACTCTGCAATATTTAAGGGGAAATACAATCCCTACCGCATCATGCAGACTTTTATCAACTGCAGCATTTTAATCTGTACAGTTTTTCTGATGATAAGCGGAATAATCCTTTCAAATCACCTTTTTATATTTTTAGGAATCAGCAGCGGATTGGGTTTTGCCAGAATTGCCCATCTTTTAGCCAGCCACTGGTACTATCTTTTTATGTCCATGCACATTGGCCTGCACGTGGGAATGATTGCGAATAAGATAAAACAGAAGAAAAATGCCGGAAATGACAGCTTGCTCACTAAAAATGAAAATCTTGAAGAAGAAAGCAACTCGAAAAAGGCAGTCCGTAGGATTATCTTTCGCATTCTTCTTGCCCTAGCCTGCCTTTATGGCATTTACGCCTTCATAATCCGCGGAGTCTGGAAATATCTTTTCCTGCAGCAGCAGTTTTTCTTCTTTGATCTGGAACGCGGCTACATTCTTTTTGCAGTGGACTACATTTCAATAATCATTTTGTTTGCAACGCTTTCTCATCTTCTTGCAGTCTGTCTGAAAAAGAAGTGCTAAATCTGGAGGAAGAATGGCAATCACTGTAAATCTTCGTTACACAGGAAAAAAGGGTGCAGCACAGGCCTTTGCCCGCGAAATGATTTCCAGCGGAACCGTTGAAAAAATCCGCTCAGAAAAAGGAAATCTTCGCTATGAATATTATCTGCCATTTGGCGATGAAAAAAACGGCGGAGATGACAGCAGCGAAACTATCCTCTTAATCGACTCCTGGGAAAATCAGGAAGCGATTGATTTGCACCACGCAACACCAATGATGAAAACAATTGCCGAGCTTCGTGAAAAATACGACCTTCACATGACAATCGAACGTTTTGTTTCTGATGATAAAATCCCGGAAGGGGATAAAACATTTATAAGAAGATGATATTGCAATCTGCCTTGTGGGATTGTATTTTATAAATAAAAAATAGGAGTAAGCACATGTTCCGACCAATGAGAAGATTCAAGCAGCAGGTAAGCACAGAAAAGTGCATTGAGATTTTGAAAAATGAGTGGCGGGGAGTTCTTGCCCTGCTGGGTGACGACGGATACCCCTACACCGTTCCCATGGATTTTTACTATGACGAAAGCGATGGAAAAATCTATTTTCACGGCGCAAAGGAAGGCCACAAAATCGATGCAATCGAAAAGTACGACAAGGCTTCATTCTGCGTGATGGATCAGGGATTTAAGAAAGAAGGT